>NZ_JAJNAO010000004.1:0-177121 GCF_022227625.1 Ectothiorhodospira variabilis
GACGGGGAGAAGGGTTGGGGATGAGGGCGCCCATGCCAGGTTGCACCAAGGAACACCGGCCGCCCCACCCGGTCCTAATCAGGGTGCCCACATCAAGGCTCCGACATGGCTGACGCCTCCCACGCTGCGCTGGAACTTCGCATCATCGATGCCCTGGATCATATCCAGCCGCAGGAATGGGATCTGTTGGGTGGCGGTGACCACCCCTTCCTCAGCCATGCCTTCCTCTCCGCCCTGGAGAGGCACGACTGCCTGGGCTCGAAGTTCGGCTGGTATCCCCGCCACATGATCCTGCGGGAGTCGGACGGTACGCTGGTGGCCGCCCTGCCCCTCTACGCCAAGACCAACAACTACGGCGAGTTCGTGTTCGACTGGGCCTGGGAACAGGCCTGGCAGCGCTCAGGGCTGCGTTACTACCCCAAACTGGTGTCCTCCATCCCCTACACCCCGGCCACCGGCCCGCGGCTGCTGGTCCACCCGCAGCGCGATGCCGGGACACTGCGCCAGACCCTGATCCAGCAGGCCATGGAGTTCACCGGCAGCCAGGGATTGTCCACCACGCACTTTCTGTTCACGGATACCGAGGACACCCAGGCCCTCAGGGAGATGGGTCTGGCCCTGCGCATGGGCTGTCAGTACCACTGGCGCAACGATGGTTACCGGGATTTCGATGACTTCCTGGACTGCTTCAGCTCCAAGAAACGCAAGAACGTGAAACGGGAACGTCGCCGTGTGCAGGAACAGGGGCTGGATGTGCGCATCCTGCATGGGGATGAGGTGGATGATGCACTTTGGGCGGTGTTCCACCGTTTTTATCTGGCCACCTTCGAGCGCAAGTTCGGCATCCCCACCCTCACCCTGGACTTCTTCCGGGAAACCGCCCGCACCCTGGGCCGACAGGTGATCATGGTGCTGGCCGAGGAAGATGATCGGCCGGTGGCGGCGGCCCTGTGTTATCGGAGCCGCGATACGCTCTATGGCCGTTACTGGGGGTGCGAGCGGGACTATGACGGGCTGCATTTCGAGGCCTGTTATTATCAGGGCATCGACTACTGCATTCGCCACGGTCTGGACCGGTTCGAGCCGGGCGCCCAGGGGGAGCACAAGATCAGCCGGGGTTTCCTGCCCACCCGCACCTGGTCGGCCCACTGGGTGGACAACGCCGGCCTGCGCGGCCCCGTGGCAGATTTCTGTCGTCGCGAAGAGGCGGCCATGCGGGAGCAGTGCGAGCAGTTGATGAGTCTGTCGCCTTTCCGGCAAACATGATGGCCGCATCCCTGTGGGAGCGGCCCTCGGCCGCGAATGGGGTGGCAGGGAGTTTGGTTGCCCTCTCATTCGCGGGCAAGGCCCGCTCCCACAAACAGCAGCCCCAAAGACAACCGGCTTCCACAGGAAGTCTTCCCTACAGGAACGCCTGCGGCGATACTGAGGAACTGACGTTGCAGACTCAAGAGAATGGAGACGCCATGTCTGGCAACAACCAAGTGCAATCCCTCACCTGGCTGCGTCCGGGCCAAACAGACGAACCCTTCCCGCCGGTGGATCGCGCCCTGCGTGAACCCAACGGTCTGCTAGCCGCAGGCGGGGACCTGAGCCTGCCGCGGCTGCTCAATGCCTACCGGCACGGAATCTTCCCCTGGTACGAGGCCGGCCAGCCCATCCTCTGGTGGTCGCCGGACCCACGCACCGTGATCTACCCCGAGAATGTGCGCGTCAGCCGCAGCCTCGGAAAGACCCTGCGTCGCGGCGAGTTCACCGTCACCTTCGACCAGGCATTCAACGAAGTGATCAAAGGGTGCGCCGGCCCCCGGCGTGGCGTGGACGGCACCTGGATCACCTACGGCATGCAGCAGGCCTTCACGCAGATGCATCGCACCGGCTATGCCCACTCGGTGGAAGTGTGGCGGGAAGGGGAACTGGTGGGCGGCCTGTATGGGGTGACCGTGGGCCGGGTATTTTTCGGAGAGTCCATGTTCAGCCACGCCACCGACGCCTCCAAGGTGGCCTTGGTGGTGCTGTGCCGACACCTGCAGCACTGGGGCTATCCGCTACTGGATTGCCAGACCCCCTCCGACCACATGACACGCATGGGCGCGGAATCCATCTCCCGGGCACGGTTCAGCTCCCGGCTGGATCAGCTGTGCTCCGTGCCGGGACGCCCAGGCCCCTGGGAGGTGGAACCGGGGATTTGACCACCCCGCTCCCTACTGCTTGTCCCCCAGGGTGATGTTCACCTCCAGGATTTCGCAGTCTCCCTCGCTTTCCAGGTTCATCTGTACCGCATCGTCACCCACCTGGACATACTTGCGGATCACCTCCAGCAACTCCTTGTGCAGCGCCGGGAGGTAGTCCGGTCCCGAGCGGCTACTGCGCTCCCGGGCCACGATGACCTGCAGGCGCTCCTTGGCCACCTTGGCGCTGGTCTGTCGTGGGCTCCGGAAATAATCGAAGATACCCTTCATGACGATCAACCTCTGAACAGGCGTCCGAAGATGCCCTTTTTCTGCGTGGTGATGAAACGGTGTGGGCGATCTTCGCCCAGGAACCGGGCCACGGCATCCCGGTAGGCCTGTCCCGCGTCGGATTCCGTGTCCAGCACCACCGGCATGCCGGCGTTGGAGGCGTTGAGCACCGCCTGGGACTCGGGAATCACCCCCAGCATGCCGATGGACAGGATCTCCTGCACATCCTCCACGCTGAGCATCTCGCCCTTCTCCACCCGATCTGCCGAGTAACGGGTGATCAGCAGATGGGCGGGCAACGGATCCTCGCCCTGCTCGGCACGACGGGTCTTGCTGGAGAGAATGCCCAGCATGCGGTCCGAGTCACGCACGCTGGACACCTCCGGGTTGGTGACCACGATGGCCTCATCGGCAAAATAGGCCGCCATCAGGGCACCGCGCTCGATGCCGGCGGGGCTGTCGCAGATGATGTATTCAAATTCCTGGGACAACTCCTCCAGCACCTTTTCCACCCCCTCCTGCGTGAGGGCTTCCTTGTCCCGGGTCTGGGACGCCGGAAGGATGTAGAGGTTCTCGGTGCGCTTGTCCTTGATCAGGGCCTGACGCAGGTTGGCGTCGCCGTTGATCACATTGACGAAGTCATACACCACCCGTCGCTCGCAACCCATGATCAGATCCAGGTTGCGCAGACCCACGTCGAAGTCCACAACGGCGGTCTTGTGCCCCTCCTGGGCCAGTCCCGTGGCGATGGCGGCAGATGTGGTGGTCTTGCCCACCCCTCCCTTACCCGAGGTAATCACTACAATGCGTGACATAAAGCCTGCATCTCCTAAAAAAGTTCAGCGCTAGATTTCCAAAATCCTGATGGTCTCACCGGACAGGGTGATCAGGCGATTATCACCCCGCTCGGTGTCCAGGATATCCTCTGCAATACGGTAATGTCCGGCAATGGATACCAGTTCTGCATCCAGACGCCGACAAAAGATTCGTGCCGAATCCAGCCCGCGCACGCCGGCAAGGGCCTTGCCCCGCAGCGGGCCATACACATGGATGTGCCCATCGGCCAGCACTTCTGCCCCCGCCGACACCGCACCGGTGATGATCAGGTCTCCACCGCGTGCATACACCTGCTGCCCGGAGCGCACGGGCTGGTTGACCACCAGGGAGGGTGTATGAACGGCCTGTACGGGGGGCACCGGGGCAGCTTCCGACGTCTCTTGGGGGGCGCTCTCGATCGGGGGCTTGGGTGCGGGTCGCAGTGGCACCTCGCCACCGGCACGGGGGCCCAGCACGATCAGTGGCAGGCCGGTGCGATCAGCCAGCGGCGCCGAGACCTCGCTATACAGCAATCCAATCAGTTTCAATCCATGCTGGCGCACCGTCTCCAGCGCCGAAAGCAGGTCCTGAGCCGGCGTGTCAGCCATGGCGTCCATATCCACCACCACGGGCATGTCGCGCATCAGGTCCGGCGCCTCGTGCATGCGCGCCTCCAGGGCCTCCTGCAGCGCCACCGGCTCAGCCGGGTGCAGCCTGAGGATGGAGACCAGGATCATTCGGCCCTTGAACTCGATGGGCTGGATAGGGCTGGGGTTCGCACTCATGGGAAATGGTCCGGCAGATCGGCCAGCGTCGCCAGCCTTTGTAGGTTTGTTGAGTCTGTCGAGGCGCGCATTGTAACGGTTTGCTGGATTGTTCGCGCCGACAACATGCTAATATGCTTATACTATAAAGCGAACATTTCAGCCGCAGTGGTGAGCGTCTATACCACGCCCCCCGGGCGTTCGTTCGACCACCCCGGCTGACCACCCCGAGGTATGGAGCGAAGTACCGATGAACCATAAAGATAAGCAGATCCAATCGGCGGTCCAGCGCGCGCTGGGCGACAAGGGCCTCTCCCGACGCGACTTCCTGCGCCTTTCCGGCGGCGGCGCCCTGCTGGCCGGCGCCGCCACCAGCGGCCTGCTCTACCCGGGTACGGCCCGTGCCGTATCCACCAACGCGCGCATTGTCATTGTCGGCGCCGGTGCCGCCGGCCTGTCCTGCGCCACGCGCCTGAATCGCGAACTGGAGGGCGCCCAGATCACCCTGATCGATCGGCGCGAAGACCACTACTACCAGCCCGGCCTCACTCTGGTGGCCACAGGGGTGTGGAATACGGCCAAAACCCTCGACAGCAACCGTCGCTACGTGCCCTCCGGCGTGAACTGGATTCATGACATGGTGGCCGAATACGACCCGGACAACAACCGGGTGATCACCGACGACGGGCGCACCGTTGAATACGATTACCTCATGGTCACCACGGGCCTGCAGGTCAATTATGATCAGGTGGAGGGCATGTCGGAGGAGTTGATCGGCCAGCGTGGCGTGGGCTGCGTATACGACAAGCCTGAACTGGCCGAGCGCACCTGGCGGGCCGTGGACGAGTTTGTCGACAACGGCGGCGTGGGGCTGTTCACCCGCCCGCGGGGCGACATCAAGTGTGCCGGCGCCCCGCTGAAGGTCACCATGCTCACCGAGAGCCGCATGAAGGAACGCGGCACACGGGACAAGGCCGAGATGCACTACCTGCCACCGGGTGCCAGCCTGTTCTCCCAACCGGACGCCGACGATTTCCTGAGCAAAAACTTCCCGGAACGCGGCATCCAGATTCACTGGGACCATCCCCTCACGGCCATCGACCCGGACGCCAAGACCGCCACCTTCGACACCCCCCTGGGCAATGAAACCCTGGATTACGACTTCATCCACGTGGTGCCGCCCATGAGCGCACCGGATTCCCTGCGCGAGAGTGAACTGGCGGCTCAGGAGGCCCCGTTCAAGGGCTGGCTGGAAGTGGATCGCCACACCCTGCAGCACAACCGCTATGCCAATGTCTTTGGCGCCGGGGACATCAACGGCGTGCCCATCGGCAAGACGGCGGCCAGTGTGAAGTCGCAGGTCCCGGTGGCCGTGGAGAACATGATCCAGGCCATTCAGGGCCGTGAGAACTCAGCCAGCTACGATGGCTACACCTCCTGCCCGTTGATCACCGAATTGGGCAAGGCCATCCTGGTGGAATTCGATTACGACCTGAAAATGAAACCGTCTTTCCCCGTCATCAGCCCCTACGAGGAACACTGGGTGCCGTGGGTCATGAAGGATCGTCTCCTGCTGGCCGCCTACCGCGCGATGCTGCGCGGCCGTATCTGATTCACGTTGCAAACTTAGGAGCAAGCAATGGCCTTTTCATTCGTAGGCATTCTGGCTGTGGTACTGGAGTTTTTCCGTGGGTGGTTCTGGCTGCTGATCCCGCTGATCGTGCTTGATCTTGTGCTGCTGGGGCTCTTCTTCAAGCGCACCTCCGGCCGCCGTCGCAAATTTTCCCTGCCCTTCAAGGCCTCCATCGGCTTTGGTGTATTCACCTTCGTGATGGCCTTGATCACACTGCCGGGGATCACCCGTTCCAGTTGGGAGATGCTGGCGGGGGCGGTGGATTACCTTTCGCTCATTGGCGCCAGTATCGGTTTCGGGTTGCTGTTCGCCATCCTGGCCTTCCCGGTGATGCTGCACATGCTGGGCATCGGCCCGAAGCACAAGCCTGAAAGCCAGGCCACTCGGCAGTCCCCGGCCCCGGAGGCGGAGGCGGAGACGGGGGCGGAGGCTGAGCCTTCAACAGCCTCCCAGCAACCCCAGGGCTGACCACCTACCTGTGGGAGTCGGGCTGCCGGCGATGCGCTGCGACAGCAGCGCCTTGCATGAGTTTGTTGCCCGCCGCCTTCGCGGGCAAGGCCCGCTCCCACAGGAACATGGCAACCCCACAAGCAAGAAGGTCCTTCAGGGGAGGGCAACCAACTGGGCACTGCTTGACAGCCCAACGCCCCCCGGCTAGCTTTGCCACACCCCTGCTGCCACCGGGCCTGTCATGAAGATCAGCCATCACGAACTGCCCCTTGTCACCGAGGCCCCCATCCAGATCCTGGATGTCACCGATGCCGTCCGTGACCTGCACGCCACCAGCGGCATCCGCAATGGCATCGTCACCCTGATCTCCCGTCACACCACCGCCTACGTGAATCTCAATGAGCAGGAGCCCATGCTCCAGCAGGACATGCTCACCCACCTCAAGCGCCTGGTACCCCGCGACGGGGATTACCGGCATAACGAGAATCCAGTGGATGGCCGCGACAACGCCCACTCCCATCTCATGGGGCTGTTCATGAACGCCTCGGAAACCATCCCCATCGTTGATGGCGAACTGCGTCTGGGTAGCTGGCAGTCCATCTTTTTCATCGAACTGGACGGCCCCCGACCGGAGCGCCGTCTGTCCGTCCATTTCATGGGGACCGAGTAACGCCCATGCAGGCCTCCGACATCGACGGCTTCTTTGCCGAACCCCACCAGATCGATCTGGAAAAACACCTCATCCTGGACTACACCCTGGAGTGCGTGGGTGACCCGCGCACGGCAGCGGCCCATCTGTGCAGCGAGCAGTCCACGGCCCAGTGGAAACGGGTGGACGTGGATGAGGATCTGCGCCCGCGGTTTGGCGCCAAGGTGCTGGAACTGGAAGTCATCGAGCAACGTCAGGCTCTGAGCTATCCCGTGCAGCACGCCGCCCAGGGAGACATCTTCGCCTGCCGTGTAAAGATCGCCCATCCCCACGAGAACTTCGGGCCGCGCATTCCCAATCTGATCTCGGCGGTGCTGGGCGAAGGGCCTTTCTTCACCCCCGGCATCCCGTTGATCAAGTTGCAGGACATCCACTTTCCGGACAGCTTCCTGGCCCATTTCCAGGGTCCGAAATTCGGGGTGCAGGGGCTCAGGGATCAACTCAATGCTCATGACCGCCCCATCTTCTTCGGGGTGATCAAACCCAATATCGGTCTCCCACCGGATGCCTTCTCCGCCATTGGCCACGAGGCCTGGCTGGGCGGTCTGGACATCGCCAAGGACGATGAAATGCTGGCCGACCCGGAGTGGTCACCCCTGACCGAGCGCTGCGAACATCTGGGGCGCGCGCGACGTGAAGCCGAAGAGGCCACCGGCACCCCCAAGATCTACCTGGCCAATATCACCGACGAGGTGGATCGGCTGGTGGAGTTGCACGATGCCGCAGTGGCCCGAGGCGCCAATGCCCTGCTCATCAATGCCCTGCCCGTGGGTCTGTCCGGCGTGCGCATGCTGCGCAAGCACACCCAGGTGCCGCTGATCGCCCACTTCCCGTTCATTGCCGCCTTCAGCCGCCTGCCCCATTACGGCGTGCACAGCCGGGTGATGACCCGCCTGCAGCGCCTGGCGGGCTTCGACACGGTCATCATGCCCGGCTTCGGCCCGCGCATGATGACCACCGACCAGGAGGTGCAGGACAACATCCGCGCCTGCCTGGAGCCCATGGGCCGGATCAAGCCCTGCCTGCCGGTACCTGGTGGGAGTGATTCGGCGGCCACGCTCAAACGGGTGTACGACAAGGTGGGCAGCGTGGACTTCGGCTTCGTGCCTGGCCGGGGTGTCTTCGGCCATCCCATGGGCCCGCGCGCCGGCGCCACCAGCATCCGCCAGGCCTGGGACGCCATCGCCGCCGGGGTGGATGTGCACACCCACGCAGAGCAGCACCCGGAACTGGCAGCGGCGCTGAAGGCCTTCGGTTAAGGCTGAAAGCCTTCGGTTAAGAAAGGTGATCAACGCTCATGCATCTGTTGCCTTTCTTCAATGAATACGATCCCAGAATTGCCCGGCCAGCACTTCCAGGTGCTCGGACAACCGGTTGAGTTCCTGGGCGGCCTGCTCGATCTGAACGATGGCGTCGGCGTTGCCATCTGCTGAATGGCGGATATTGGTGATGCTGCGGTTGATCTCCTCGCTCACGGCACTCTGCTCATCCACCGCCGTGGCAATCTGTACGCTCATCTCGGTGATGGAGCTGACATTGCGAGCGATCTCTTCCAGTGACTGTGCCGCCTCGTCGGCCTGACGGACACTGCGCTCGGCCTGCTCCTGACTCTGGCCCATCACCTGCACCGAAGACTGCGCGCCCGCCTGGAGCTTTTCGATCATGCCCTGGATCTCCTGGGTGGCGTTCTGGGTGCGGGCTGCCAGGCTGCGCACCTCATCGGCCACCACCGCAAAGCCCCGCCCTTCCTCGCCGGCACGGGCCGCCTCAATGGCCGCATTCAGGGCCAGCAGGTTCGTCTGCTCGGCAATCCCCTGGATCACTTCCACCACCGTGCTGATCTCCTCGGTGCGCTGCTCCAGCTCATGGATCGCGTGGGTGGCCCGTTCCACCTCATCCGACAGATTGCCGATGGCCTCGCCGGTGGACACCACCACCCGGCGTCCGCTATCGGCACTGGCATCGGCCTGTTCGGCTGAACGGGCCGTATGCTGGGCATTGCGGGCCACCTCCTGCACACTGGCGGCCATCTCGTTCACGGCAGTGGCCACCTGGTCGGTCTCGGCCTGCTCGCGGAGGATCTCCTGTCGTGTCTGCTCAATGACGCCAGCCATTTCCTTGATCTGCCGGGAAAGCCGACGCGCCGCCTCCGCCACGCGACCCACGGCAGCACCGGTCTCGGTGGCCAGCATGCGCATGGCAAACTGGATCTCTCCCACCTCGTCCACGCGACCGGTGTAGACGTACTGACACAACGGATTGTGCACCACCGCGCGAGCCTGTGCCTGCAGTCGGGCCAGGGGACGGGTGACCCACCAGGCCCAACCGCCTGCCAGGGCCACGAACAGCAGGATGGGTACCAGGGTCTGGCCGGCGGGCGCCCCCATCAGGGCACTACCGAGCCAGCCCAACAGGCCGGCCAGACCCACGGCACCCAGCAGGCGCATGCGCAGACCGGGCAAGGACCCTCTCAAAGCCAGGGGGGGCCGGCCGGCCATGACCTGGGCATACAGCCTGTCGGCGCGCTCCACGCACTCCCGGGGAGGGCGGGTGCGCACGGACTGGTATTCGGTGATCCGCCCATTGTTGCGAATGGGAGTGACGTAGGCACTCACCCAGTAGTGATCCCCGTTCTTGCAGCGATTCTTCACCAACCCCATCCAGGACTGCCCACTCTTGATGGTGTCCCAGAGATTCTGGAAGGCCGCAGGCGGCATGTCCGGGTGACGGACGATGTTATGGTTCTGGCGCATCAACTCGTCCACCGAGAAACCGCTGATGTCCACGAAGTCATCGTTTACATCGGTGATCGTGCCCTTGGCATCGGTGGTGGACAGGATGTTGGTATTGGCGGAAAAGGTCTTCTCCCGCCCGGTAACCGGCAGATTCTTTTTCATGGTTTGCCTCCGGCATGGGAGGGGGCCGGGTGATGGAATGTGTGCCTCGCGTGACTCATCAGTTGCGGCGCTCCCAGAATTGTCGGGACAGCAGTTTGAGTTCAGCAGAGAGTCCCGCCACCTGGCTGGCCGCCGACTCGATCTGCTGACCGGAATCGGCGTTGCCATCGGCATAGCCACGGATGCGGGTGATGCTCTGGTTGATCTCCTCGCTGACCGATCCCTGCTGATCCACCGCCGTGGCGATCTGGGCACTCATATCGGTGATGGCAGCAACGCTACTGGCAATCTCTTCCAGTGACTGGGCAGCCCGACCCGCCTGCTGGACGCTTTTCTCCGCCTGCTTGCGGCTGTTCTGCATCACCACCACCGAGGAGTGTGCACCGCGCTGCAGCTTTTCGATGGTGCTCTGGATTTCCTGGGTGGACTCATGAGTGCGGGATGCCAGGCTGCGCACCTCGTCGGCCACCACAGAAAAGCCACGCCCGTGCTCGCCCGCCCGGGCCGCTTCAATGGCGGCATTGAGGGCCAGCATGTTGGTTTGCTCGGCGATGCCGCGGATCACCTCCAGGACCGCACTGATGGATCCGGCACTTTCTTCCAACTCGTGGATGACCCTGGCCGCGCGCTCCACCTCGTCGGCCAGTTGGCCGATCACCTGCTCGGTGGAGCTGACCACCTGACGACCCTGACTGGCGCTGACATCCGCCGCCGTGGCCGCCTCTGCGGCATTCTGGGCGTTGCGGGCCACCTCCTGAACACTGGCCGTCATCTGGTTGACTGCCGTGGCCACCTGGTCGGTCTCCGCCTGCTGCCGCAGAATCTCGTCCCGGGTCTTGCGCACCGAGTCCACCATGGCGTCGGCATAGTCGGCCAACTGGCTGGCGGCATCGGATACCCGCCCCACGGCGGCGCCGGTCTCGGATCGCAACATGCGCATGGCGAACTCGATCTCCCCGAATTCGTCCGCGCGCCCGGTGTAGACGTACTGCTCCACCGGGTTATGGGTGATCTCCCTCGCCTGAATACGCAATTGACCGAGGGGTTGCAGGAGCCACATCCCCAGGCCACCGGCCAGCACCAGGGCCAGCAATACGGGCACCAACGCGGTGAGTGCTGGCGTACCCAACAGCGCGCCAACCCCAAGCGCCAGCATGGCCGACGCGGCCATGCCTCCCACCAGACGCACCGCGACCGGCGGCATGGGCAAACGCATGCCAAGGGGAAGTCGATTGTTCATGAGCCCGGCATACACACCGTTGGCTCGATCCACCCAGTCCCGTGCGGGACGGGTACGCACCGACTGGTACTCAGCCACCTGCCCGTCCTTGCGGATGGGCATGACATAGGCACTCACCCAGTAGTGGTCGCCGTTCTTGCAACGATTCTTGACCAGCCCCATCCAGGCGCGGCCCGCCTTGACGCTGTCCCAGAGGTCCTTGAAGGCTGCGGGAGGCATGTCCGGATGGCGGACGATGTTGTGATTGCGCCTGAGCAACTCGTCCTCGACGAACCCGCTGATGCGAATGAAGTCGTCGTTGACGTAGGAAATGGCGCCCTTGAGGTCCGTCGTGGACAGAATATTGGCGTGATCCGCTACCGCCTGTTCCCGGCCGGTGACCGGCAGATTCTTCTTCATGGATCATTCAACCCCTGGTTATGCAACGCGCATCCCTGACGATGAATCATCCGTCCCCACGGCATCTAGCCCAACACCGGTGCCCCGCCCCCCTGAGCGGAGCACCGGCGGTATTCAGACCATCACCGGCTTGCCGATCAGCAGTTCATGCAGGAACAGCGAGAAGGCGAAGTAGCCCACAAGGCCCACGACCACGGTGATCGCGTCCGCCTTCAGGTTAGCGGCAGCAGGCGCCGTTCCCTGAGCGGAATCTCTCTTGCGCGCGGCGCGGAAGGACAACACGGCCCAGACCAGCAACGAACCGAAGAGGATCACATCCGCCAGCGTGCCGTTGGAGAACAGGTGGCCCAGGGCCCACACCTTGACGGCAATGACCATGGGGTGCCCCACCCGGGCCTTGATGCGGTTGTTGGGCACAAAGGCGGCCGCCAGGAAGATGAAGGCCACCAGACTGAACAGGGCGGTGACGTGGAAGGTCCACAATGGCGGGAACCAGAGCCAGGTGGGGTCCATCCGGGCCATGCCATAACCCCAGACGATCAGGATGAAGCCGATCAGTGAAACGACGGATGCAAACCCCGTCCAGGCCTTCTCGCCAAACTGATCGATCCGGGCACGACGCCAGTCGTCCGCGAAGATGCGGGTGGAGTGCATGCCCAGGAAGAGCACAAGACCAAGGATCATCACAAACACGGTAAGGCTTCCTTCTTGTTGAGTGGATGAATTAAGCAATCCCTAATAATGCCCTTTTCACGGGGCGTGGTCGAACACCAATTCCCCATCGCGCAGGAAAAAGGCACCGCCCACCACCTCCTGATCGACACGCCGCACCCGATCACCCACGTGAACCTCCACACCACCGTAGAGCCGCTCCCGCACAAGGATGCAGGCATCCTGGGAGCGTTCCATCCGCTGCACCAGGGCCTCGCGTTCCAGGGTGAGCTCGGCCATCTCCTCCCGTGCCTTCACCAGGGTGTTCTGCACCCGTTGCACGAAGTTTTCATCCACCCGCTCCGGGTGCTGTCCGGCAAAATGCAGGGTGCGGGCCAGCTCGTCGAGCAATTTCTGTTTCTCCAGCAGGCGCGCATCCACCTGTTCCAGATGGTCCTGCCCTTCCGGATCGACTCCGACCATCACCACGGTGTGGGGGGACGTCGGCGAACCCAGCAGCATGCACTCGATGAGTTCCCTGGCCCTGACCTGTCCTCCAACGATCTGTCCCTTGCGCGCCCCGGTGGCCCCCACCGTCACCGACTGATGGGCACTCACCTGGCAATGCACCAATTGTTCCTGAGCCACCACCGTGGCGGCCTCAACGCGGGCGTTTTCCATGAATCGGGCCCTGACCGTGCCCCCCGCCTTGATCACCGCGGTGGGTTGGTGGACCTCCCCATGTTGCAACTGCCCCACCACACCATGACGGATGATCACATCGCCGCCGGCCTCCAGTGTGGCGCCCTCCACCATGCCGCCCACCTCGATATCGCCGGTGGACCTCACGCGCATGCCATCGGCCACATCGTTGCGGATGCGCACACTGCCCTCGAAGTTAAGGTGCCCGGAGGACAGATCCACCTGTCTCACATCCAGCAACTCCTCGACCATGACCCCGTTGGGCACCACCACAGGCATGCCGGCAGCGGCCGCCCGAAGCAGATCGGGGTCTTCAGGGTCACGCTCCACGTTTCGCAGCCGGGTGGCGAACGATCGCTCCCGGCCATCCCGGGCCGGGATGGGAGCACCGAACAGGTTCAGTCCGGGTGTGCCAGGGGTGGCATGATGGCGACGCATGAGGGGCGTACCGGGGGAAACCTGCACCAGTTCACCCAGGTCCCGATAATCGGCGCGTCCTCGGTCATCGATGCTGGGGATCCGTTCGCGGGCCTCGGGGACCAAGGATTCGAACACGGTATCCGTGCCGTTCACGGGCGCCGTCGCTCGAGCGATCACGGCAACATCCGGGGCCAGTTCCGGTTGCCTGAGCAGGGCGAGGATGGCGTCCTGGTCAACCCCATGGGTCACCCCCCGCTCGGCGAGGACCTGCAGCACCTGCTCCACAGTGGCGGGACTTCCCCCGCGAGGACCCTCAACATGCAATGACGCCTCCAGGCCCTTGGCATCCACCTTCAGGACAAACCGGCCATCCAGTGCCTCGGCCAGCAGGAAGGGCTCCTGATGGCCCGCAGGGGCCGGTTGGCGCAGGGCCTGGGTGAGCGCCTTCACCCCCTCATCCACCACGGCCCAGTGGCCATAGCCCGCCTCGCGCAGGGCCACCACCACGGATGCCGCTTCCAGATCAGGGCAGTGCTGACCCGGTTCTGGGGTGCAGTACACCCGGGTACCCGACTCATCAAGGCGAAGATCCAGATCGGGTATGGAGGCTTCCGGGGATGCGTCGCCGCTCATGACAACTCCGTGCAAGGGATTGAAGGGCAGTGTAACAAGCGCCGGAGTCGCCCACGAGCAGGCCGCACCTGTATTCCACCCATTGTTTTGACATGGATGGAAAGAAACAGATTGGGAACGTACGGGGGCGTGCGGGATGCCACGGGTCAAGCACCAAGAAGTCGACGCGCCAGCGCGGACTGCATGTCCCGGCGACCATCGGTGATCAAGTAACTAACGACCCGGTCGCCCAGGACGCGATGGACCGCCCGGTAGGGTTTGAATGCCGTCTGACGGTAATCCTTGATGCCCAGTTCGCCGTGAACAGCTTTCCCGGTCGCGCATAGCTGATGCGCTGCAATCCCCCGGATGCAAAATCGGTGTCCTCGATCTCGACAGCGTGAGGGTCAGAATAGGGATTGCTGGTGATCTGACAGGCAATCCAGTCGCCACGCCCGGCATGGGCAATCAGCAGCGCAGGCCGATATTTGCTGCGGCTGAGGTCGGAAAATGGGAATGGCAGGACAACTACTTGCCCGGCTGCAAATGTGCCCATGCCTCATCCTCTTCGGCTTTGGACCAATCCTCGGCCAGGGCGGCTTCGGCCAGCAGGGTCGCCTCATCGGCAGGCGGGGTGAGCAGTGTCAACAGGCCCCTGCCCGCCGGAAGTCGGGGCATCGGCTCCAGCGGTTGGATGTGGCCTTGGCTGTCGATTTCCACTTCAATGGTGTGCAGCATGGATTACTCCTGAATTCCTTAACAGGCAGGATAATGGCTTGCAGGAAGTATAAACCCTGCCTTTGGGCCACCGCATCCGGGCGTCCCGTGCCACCCAGACCCCGGAACAGCCAAGCAAGCGGCAGCCAGGATTCTCTACGACCGCCTCACGCCGACAACTCCTCAATCATCCGCTTGATCCTATCCGTGCAGGCCTTCAGATCCGCGTCGATCTCCTCCAGCGGGCGGGGCGGGATGAATTGGTAGAAGTGCCGGTTGAAGGGGATTTCAAAGCCGACAATGCCGATCTCCCCGTCCAGTTCGTCGCGCTTGCTCTCGTCGATCCAGGCATCGGGGACGTGGGGCTTCACCTCCCGCTCAAAGTAAGGGACACGGTCACGTCCTGGCTGACCTGCTGGATGTATTCGTCACTCTCTGAGAGAAAACCCCCGGTCCCTGCCGTGGGGTCATAGACGGTGACGATCCGGTGCGGGGTGAATCAACGCCACCTGCAAACCCGCATCTTGAGGCGTCACGATAATCAGCAGCATACAGTGCCCAGGTACCGTCCTGCAGCGTCCCGTCGAAGACCACAAAGGCCAATACCGAAGTGTGGGTTAAAGTGTGGGCCAGGTGACGTAAAAAAATGACAAATCCATAAAATTCATAAATTTACGTTATAAATATGGCGGAAGGGGTGGGATTCGAACCCACGGATGGTCGCCCATCGCCGGTTTTCAAGACCGGTGCATTCAACCGCTCTGCCACCCTTCCGTGAACGCTGGTCAGCGTTGCGAGGTCATAGAAGGCGGGTAGTTTAACCGGCTTGGTCATGAAGCCACAAGAAATGTCGATGGCATGCTTTGATCAACCGCATGGAATCAAGTACCTTACCGTCATCGTACACTGATCGTTTCCAACCACTTTTCCGGAGGATCACCCATGCAGACGGAGCGCGCGAGCACCGTAACCCAGCAGGCCCAGAGTCAGGCTCTGGCCACCAACAAGGTTATCCGCAACACCTACATGCTGCTGTCCATGACCCTGGCGTTCAGCGCCATCATGGCCTTCGTGGCCATGGCGGTGGGGGCGCCGCCGGTGCACTGGATCGTGATGCTGGCCATCTTCATCGGCATGCCGTTCGGCATCCATGCCCTGCGTAACAGCGTGTGGAGCATTCCGCTCACCTTTGCCTTCACCGGCATCATGGGCTTCATCCTGGGCCCCATCGTTTCCCTGTACCTGAGCCTGCCCAACGGCCCGGCCATCGTCGGCGGTGCCCTGGCCTCCACGGCGCTGGTCTTCGTGGGTCTGTCGGCCTATGCCCTGGTCACGCGCAAGGACTTCAGCTTCCTGGGTGGCTTCGTGTTCGTGGGCTTCCTGGTGATCCTGGCGGCCATCATCGCCAACCTGTTCCTGGCCATCCCGGCCCTGTCCCTGGCCATCTCCTCGGCTGTGGTACTGCTGGTGTCCGCCGCCATCCTGTGGGATACCAGCCGCATGGTGCATGATGGCGAGGCCAACTATGTGGTGATGACGGTCTCCCTGTTCGCCAACATCTATGTGCTGTTCCTGCACATGATGAACCTGTTTGCCATGCTCAGCGGCGATAACTGACCCCCTGACTGAACGGCAGCACACCCGACCCCTCTACCCTCCCGGGAGAGGGGTCTTTACTTTCCTGAGGCAAGGAAATCGCGACCGATGATCGAACAGGGCGTATTTCTCGATCTGGAAACCCTGGATCGGGGGGATCTGGATCTCTCTCCCCTTCACGACTCCCTCACCCGCTGGACCTTTCATGACTACACCCGACCACCGGAAACGGTGGAGCGCATCCAGGGTGCCCAGGTGGTGATCACCAACAAGGTGGTGCTGGATGCCGATGCCCTGGCGGCCGCCCCGGATCTGAAACTGGTCTGCCTGGCGGCCACAGGGACCAACAATGTGGATCTGGAGGCCGCATCGCGCCTGGGTATCACTGTGTGCAACGTGCGGGACTATGCCACCGCCTCCGTGGTGCAGCATGTGTTTGCCATGCTGCTCTCTCTGACCGTACGCCTGTCCCGGTACCATGATGATGTGCGCTCTGGCGCCTGGAACGACAGCCGGCAGTTCTGCCTGCTGGATCACCCCATCCGGGAGCTAGATGGTCGGCGCCTGGGCATCATCGGTTACGGAGTGCTGGGCCGGGCCACGGCACAGGCGGCGCAGGCCTTCGGCATGGACGTGGCAGTGGCACAAAGCCTGACCGGTCGGGGACCGGAGCCGGGGCGCCTGGCGCTGGATGAAGTGATCGGCACCAGCGACGTGCTCAGCCTTCACTGCCCACTGACGCCAGAAACCCACCAGCTGATTGATGAGCACCGATTACGCATGATGAAGAGTGATGCGGTGCTGATCAATACGGCACGGGGCGCCATCGTGGATAACGCGGCCCTGGCCGAGGCCTTGCGGCGCGGTGAGATCGGTGGCGCTGGAGTGGATGTGCTGGAGAAGGAACCGCCCGAGGCGGGTCATCCCCTGCTGGCAGCGGACATCCCCAACCTGATCATCACCCCCCATATCGCCTGGGCGGCCGTCGAGGCCCGCCAGCGCATGGTGGATGCCCTGGCAGCCAATATCCAGGCCTTCAAGTCCGGCCAGCCCACGAATCAGGTCAGCCCATAGGTATCCGGCACATGTCCACCACGCCCATGAACGATCGCGTGATCGATCTTGAAATCCGTCTGGCCCATCAGGATGCCCAGCTGCAGGACCTCAACGAGGTGGTCACCCGCCAGCAACAAGAGCTGTTTCAGATGCAGCGGCAGATGGAGGATCTGCGCCTGCGTCTGGCCGAGGTGCTGGCCACCCAGGGCGGCGGCCAGGAAGGCCCCGAGCCTCCACCGCCCCATTATTGAAAAAGCGAGAAGCTGGAAAGGGGGCAGCCCTCATCAAGACCATCGCCTGCGACAGCGCCGCCGATCGCCCTCGTGCCGAGGCCCTGGCCCGTGCCCTGGGCCTGGAACTCGCCGAGACGGATCCCGCCCCCGACACCTGGCACCTGGCCGTCACCCCTGAGCGCCTGGAGTTGCGCCAGTGCGGGCCCAAGGCCCCGGGGCCGGTGTTCGTGGACCTGGCTGGCGGCCGGCTGGGGTATCGGGGGCCACGGGTCAGCGCCCGCAAGGAACCCCTGGCGCGGGCCGTGGGCATCAAGGGGGGGCATCGCCCCCATGTGGTGGATGCCACGGCCGGGTTGGGCCGGGATGCGTTCATACTGGCCCTGCTGGGGTGCAAGGTCACCCTGCTGGAGCGCCATCCGGTGATTGCCGCGCTGCTGGCTGATGGACTGGACCGTGCCGCCCGTGAACCAGAGCTGGCTGAGGCCGCGGGTCGCATGAACCTTGTCAGGGGCGATGCCGCCCATTGGCTGGCAGATCATCCCTGCGACGTGGTCACCCTGGATCCCATGTACCCGCACCGGGACAAATCCGCGCTGGTGAAGAAGGAGATGCGGGCATTCCGGGCTGTGGTGGGCGACGATGAGGATGCCGCCCAGGTACTGGAAGCGTCTCTTCAGGCGGCGCGGGAGCGGGTGGTGGTGAAGCGCCCCGTGCGAGCCGAGCCCCTGGGAGGCCAGGCACCGGACTTCCAGATCCCCGGCAGCAGTACCCGTTTCGACGTCTACCTCACCCGCCCTTGAACGGCAACAGACACTGTGGGAGCTGGCCTGCCAGCGATGCGCTGCGGCAGCAGCGCCCGGAGTGTGTGCCCGCCGTTTTCGCGGGCGAGGCCCGCTCCCACGAAAAACTTGCTCACTACCCCCTCTGCTGAAGGCCCTCTGACTGACGCGCCCCCGGCAAAGGCCTCCTTCGGGACGACAGGCTGATCCTCTATGGGGTCTGCCCCAGGATGAGGCGGTCGTCGGGCAGCAATCGGTAGTTGGGCACTTCCAGGTTGCGGCGGGCGTGTTGATCGCGGTAGACACGACCGGACAGGTCGTAGCGGGAGCCGCGGCATCGGTCGACGAAACCGCCGCCCCAGCCCTCCTCCGAAGCAACCTCGGGCGGCACCCAGGTGAGTTCGCAAGCCAGATCGGTGCCCAGGGCCACCACCACCAGCACCTCGGGAGAGGCGGACCGGTGCGAGTTGCGGTAATCCCGGGGCTGGCGACTCAAACGGGAATCGGCATCGTAGAGCTGGTCTGAGAACGCCGCATCCGCCTCCAGCATCTCGGGGGTGCGCCCGACAATCCAGATGGGACGACCTTCCCAGGTCATGGCCTTGACCTCCCCCGGGGCCAGGTCGGGAATATCCACGGATCGGCCGCCGCTTTGGCCGCCGTCGTCGTCAGGGTCTCCCAGCACACCGCTGAGCATCACATAGGCCAGCATGGCCACACCCAGCAGTGCCAGCATCTTGAGGGCCACGCGATAATAAATTCGGCGCTGGTCCGGCGGTACGTTGAAGGATTCAGGCATCATGGGCGAAGATTATGGACCACAATTGAGGAACCAAGATGAATTCCAGAACACAACAGACCTACGTAGGCATCCACAACGACCTGCACGGCGGCATGACTCCCATCGGCGGCATCATCAAGGACGCCTGGATCTTCGAACTCCTCCCGGAGACCGAGACCTGTGAGGGCTGGACCACCGCGCAGATCCAGGTGCTGCATGACAAGGTCAATGCCACCTGGGACCAATACGGCCTGCGGGTGAGCAACCTGCCCCCGGAGATCCGCGAGCGCCACACCCGCATCCACGACCAGGCCATCGAGAAGGCCCGGTCCATGGGCTGGATGCCGGGCCGGGACTCGGATGCCGAGATGTAGTGAGCTCAATCCCGGAAGTTGTCGTACTGTAGCGGCAGGTCCAGTTCCGCCTTGCGCAGCAGGGCGATCACATCCTGAAGGTCATCGCGCTTCTTCCCGGTAATACGCACCTTCTCGCCCTGGATCGAGGCCTGCACCTTGAGCTTGCTGTCCTTGACCAGGCGGATGATCTTCTTGCCCATGTCCTGGTCGATGCCTTGGCGGATGGTGACGGTGCGGCGGGCCTTGCCGCCGCCCTCCTCCAGCTTGCCCGACTCCAGGCAGCTCACGTCGATGCCCCGCTTGGCCATCTTCTGGGTGAGGATGTCCATGACCTGATCCACCTGGAATTCGGAATCCCCGAACAGGGTCAGCTCGGCCTCGCTTTGCTCCACGTTGGCCGCGGAGCCCTTGAAATCGTAGCGGTTCTCCACTTCACGCCGGGTCTGGTCCACGGCATTGCGCAACTCCTGCATGTCCACTTCGGACACCACATCAAAGGAAGGCATTGATCTCTCCGTCTGGATACCTGATTGTGCACGACTCAAACATGATAACGTGAAGCCTGGCCCACCACCCCACCCGAATACGAGGATCCCCGCCCATGAATCAAGTGTCCTTCAGCGTCCAGGCAGAGCAGACCCTGGAGGAACTCATGGAACGCATGAGCGCCGTGGACGAACTGACCGACCTGGACATGGACATCGTCGACGGCGTGCTCACCATCGAGTTCGAAGATCGCAGCAAGCTGATTCTGAATCGCCAGGAGCCGCTGCGGCAGATCTGGCTGGCCTCGCCCGAGGGCCCGGCCCATTTCGGCTACGATGCCCATTCCGACCAGTGGCTGGACGACAAGGAAGGCCATGAACTGGTGGCCACCCTCAATCGGGTGCTGAGCCTCAAGGTGGGCACCGACATCAGTCTGTAGAGGAGGCGTCCTCACCCTGCTTGCGCGCGGCCCCCACCTGCCCTTCCAGGTGGGCCAGCACCTGATGGGGCTTGTGATCATCCAGAGCCTTGTCCACCAGCAGCAGCATCTCCCGGGCCTCGGGACGCGGCGTGAACTTCACCCGCGCCAGATTCACCGACAGGCGCCGGAACTGGCGGAAGAACAGGTAGGACAGGGTGGCGATGATCAGGGCGGTCCAGGTGGCCCCTTCGAACCACACCCAGACCGCCGCACCATAGCCCACGAAGGTGATGCCGAACAGCAGCGCCGCAAAGCGGTGTACCGTGGCCACGAAGGCCTCGAACTGCTCCCGGTGGGCGGTGAATTCCTCTTTTGAAATCATCAACTGGGTTCCGCAAGGGCAAAGCCGTGGATTGTAGAGCACCGGGCCCGGGGTTTGAACCGGCGGTTCACTCGCCCGCCAAACGCTCGAGCAAACGTTCGTGCAGTCCGCCGAAGCCGCCGTTGCTCATGATCAGCACATGATCCCCGGGGCGGGCCTGCTCGGCTACGGAACGGGCCAGCGCATCCAGATCCTGCAGGGCGTGCGCTGAGTCGCCCAGTGCGGCCACCACCGGCGCCAGATCCCACGCCAGCGAGGCCGGTTGATGCATCCAGACCCCATCAGCCAGTCGCAGGGAATCCGCCAGGGTGTCCCGATGCACCCCCATGCGCATGGTATTGGAACGGGGCTCCAGCACCGCCAGGATGCGCGCCGTGCCCACCCGGGCCCGCAGGGCCTCCAGGGTGGCGGCGATGGCCGTGGGATGGTGGGCAAAATCATCAAGGACGGTCACACCGCGCACCTCACCCCGCACCTGCAGGCGGCGTTTCACCCCCGCAAAGCGCCCCAGGGCCTCCACCCCCGCCAGCAGTGGCACACCTGCATGCCGGGCGGCCAGGAGCGCTGCCATGGCATTGCTCAGGTTGTGCCGGCCCGGTAGCCTCCATTGCCCCTCGGCCACGGGCTCGTTTCCTTCATGGATGGCAAACCGGGTGGCATCGGGCGTAATGGGTTCTCCACGCCATGGCGCCGGCTCGCCCACCCCGAAACGCTCCACCGGCGTCCAGCAGCCCTGCTCCAGCACCGCCTCCAGGGCGGCATCGCCCACCCGACTGATGATGCGCCCTTCCCCCGGCACCGTGCGCACCAGATGATGGAACTGACGCTGGATGGCTGCCAGGTCAGGAAAGATATCCGCGTGATCAAACTCCAGGTTGTTGAGGATCAGGGTGCGCGGGCGGTAGTGGACGAACTTCGAGCGCTTGTCGAAGAATGCCGTGTCGTACTCGTCCGCCTCCACCACGAAAAACGGCGATGTCCCCAGCCGGGCCGACACCCCGAAGTTGTCCGGCACCCCACCGATGAGAAACCCCGGATTCAGCCCCGCATCCTCCAGGATCCACGCCAGCAGGCTGGCGGTGGTGGTCTTGCCATGGGTGCCGGCCACTGCCAGCACCCAGCGATCCCGCAGCACGTGCTCGGCCAGCCACTGGGGACCAGAGGTATAGGGCAGCCCGCGATTGAGCACATGCTCCACGGCTGGATTGCCCCGGGTCATGACGTTGCCAATCACCACCCCATCCGGCGCCGGGTCCAGATGGGCCGGATCATGGCCCTGGGACACCTCTATACCCTGCTCCGCCAGCAAGGTGCTCATGGGGGGGTAGACATGCTCGTCCGAGCCGGTGACTCGATAGCCCGCGGCCCGCGCCAACAGGGCCACCCCACCCATGAAGGTGCCGCAGATCCCCAGGATGTGAACGTGACTCACCGCATCACCACCGAATAGAGGATCTCACCGGCCACGGCCGCCAGCATCAGGTAGCCCACAGCCAGAGCCACGCCCCCGGCGGCGGTCTTGAGCCCCAGGGCGCTGCGCAGCACATGACCATAAGCGGTCAGCAACCAGCCCAGCAGCACCAGATACCCCACCGTGACCACCACCGGGATCTCCTCTGGAGCCTCGGCGCCGCGCAGGCTGTACACCAACGGCAGCATGATCAGACCCAGGACGATGCCCACCCCCAGGAGGGCGGTGAAGGTCTGCACGAAACGCTCGGGCACACCCTTGCCTTGCAGCAGCAGGGCCGTAAAGGCGGCCAGCAGGCCCAGCTCCATGCCCGCCTGCAGGATGGCGATCTGAAAGGGATAGAAGGGCACGGCCACGATCAGGCCCACCAGCAGGTAGGTGACGGCACACAACCACAGCAGGAAACTGGAGGCCGGCAGATCCTCCGGCCCCTTTTGCAGGAAGGTCAGTTGCAGAAATGGTTTGATGAGTGCGTACATGCCATTCCCTTCTGGGAGAGGATCCCCGGTTTTGATCCGGTGTCGATGCAAGGAGTTTCGTGCGAGGATACCATTCCCCAAGGACACGAACGATGAACCGCCGACTGTTTCGCAGCCGACAGCTCTACCCCACCCGAGGCCCTCACGCCTATCGCTGGCTGGTGGACGGTGGCGCGTTCTTTCCCGCCATGCTCCAGGCCATCGGTCGCGCTCGGCATCGAGTGCTCCTGGAGATGTATCTGGCCGAATCCGGCCCGCTTTTCAGTCGCTTCGCGGAGGCCCTGAGCGATGCCGCGCGCCGCGGTGTGCAGGTCCACCTGCTGCTGGACGGCTTTGGCGGCCTGGGTGTGAGCGACGCGGACCGGGAGCGTCTGCTGGAGGCCGGTGTTCACTTGGGCACCTTCAACCCCCTGGGCTGGGAACGCCTGCGCCTGTCCCTGTTTCGCGATCATCGCAAACTGCTGGCGGTGGACGGCCACGTGGCCTTCGTCGGCGGTGCTGGTCTCACCGATGCCTTCGATCCCCGGGTGACCGGCACCGACGCCTGGCATGATGTCATGCTGGAAATCCGCGGCCCTTGCGTGCAGGACTGGGAGGCCCTGTTTGCCGATGCATGGCAACGCTGGCATCACCAGGACATGCCGGGCCTGGGTGATCTTTCCTGCGAGGGGACCCAGCCATCGGACCCGCGGGACGGTCGCGTGGTGGGTCACACCGACGTGGGTGGCCAGGCGGTCATGCGCAGCGTGATCGCCACCATGAAACGCTCACGCCGGCGCATCTGGCTGACCACCGGCTATTTCGTGCCCACCCGACGCCTGCGCCGCATCCTCACGAAGGCCGCCCGCCGGGGCATGGACGTCCGCCTGCTGCTGCCAGGCCCCAAGACGGACCACCCTGGTGTGTGGCATGCCGGACGACGTTTCTATGGACGTCTGCTGCGGTCCGGGGTGCGCATCTTCGAGTTCCAGCCCCGCTGCCTGCACGCCAAATACGTGATCTGTGATGACTGGTTGACGGTGGGCTCCAGCAATCTGGATCACTGGACGCTGCGCTGGAACATGGAGGCCAATCAGGAGGTGACCGACCCCACCCTGGTGGGTCAGGTGGCCGACAGCTTCTCCCGTGATCTGCTGCAGTCCCAGGAGTGGACCCTGGAGCGCTGGCAGGCCCGAGGCCTGTGGGCGCGACTCATGGAGCGCCTGTTCGGTGCCCTGGACGGCTGGCTGGTGGAACTGGGCTATCTGCGGGACCTCCGGGACGCGGACCGGGCCCTGCTCAGAAATCGTCGTCCCAGTCCTCCAGCTCCCTGAGCATGTCTCTTTGGGCGTCCGATGGGGCGCCATCGGTCACCAGGTACTCGCGACGATCCAGATAGGCGTTGCGGATGGCCATGTAACGATCGACGGCCATGCCTTCCAGGGCCCGCTCGGTGGGCAGCAGGCCGGCACGGATATCCACCAGGCGCACCCCCACCAGGACATTCCGCTGGGCCACATCGTCGTGGTAGTACAGCGGATGAATGCGGGCATCCACGATCTCCGCCGGGGCGTCCCGCACGGTGCTGGGCCCTCGGAAGGGCACCACGAAATACGGCCCGGAGGGCACGCCCCAGCTTCCCAGGGTCTGGCCAAAGTCCTCGTTGCTCTTCTCCAGGCCCATGGGGGTGGCCACGTCGAACAGACCGAACACCCCGAAGCTGGTGTTCATGATCAGCCGGGTCAGATCCGAAGCGGCGTCATGGAACTTGAACTGCAGGGCGTTGTTGGCCATGTTGTGCACGTCGCCCAGGTTGGAAAAGAAATTGCCGATGCCGGTGCGAACGGGCTGCGGCGTGACCCGGTCATAGCCCTCGGCCACGGGCTTGAGCACCGCCCGGTCCACCGCATCGTTGAACTGGAACATGGCCCGGTTGTAACTCTCCCAGGGATCGCGTGGATCCTTGGATTCCGGGGGCACGGTGGCGCAGCCGGTGATCAGCATCGCGAGCACGAGCAGGATGAACGGCAGCACCCCGGGGCGTCGGGGCGAAAGCCCTCCCCGGGGTGTGGTGGCTTCAGACTTCGGAACTGGCAATGAACTGTCCTTTGGAAAGGCCGCCGTCGGCCGTCGCCGTTCAACGCCCTCGCTGGGCTGCGATGCGCATGCGCAGGGCATTGAGCTTGATGAAGCCCTCGGCATCCTTCTGGTCGTAGGCCCCGGCATCGTCCTCAAACGTGGCGATATGGGTATCGAAAAGACTGTCGGTGGCGGATTGGCGCCCGGCGATGATGACATTGCCCTTATAGAGCTTGATGCGGACGATTCCGTTCACATGGGTCTGCGAGGCATCGATGAGGGACTGCATCATGCGCCGCTCGGGGCTCCACCAGTAGCCGTTGTAGATGAGGCTGGCATAGCGGGGCATGAGCTCGTCCTTCAGGTGGGCCGCTTCCCGGTCCAGGGTGAGGGATTCGATGGCGCGATGCGCCTTGAGCAGGATGGACCCGCCGGGGGTTTCATAGCAGCCCCGGGACTTCATGCCCACGTAGCGATTTTCCACCAGGTCCAGGCGACCCACGCCATGGGCGCCGCCCAGGCGGTTCAGGTGATCCAGCAGGGTGGCCGGGCTCATGGGTTCGCCATTGATGGCCACCGGGTCGCCCTGCTCGAAGGTGATCTCCACATATTCGGCCTTGTCCGGGGCAGCCTCGGGGGAGACCGACCAGCGCCACATGTCCTCTTCGGCCTCGAACCAGGGGTCTTCCAGTTGATTGCCCTCATAGGAGATGTGCAGCAGGTTGGCGTCCATGGAGTACGGGGACTTCTTGCCACGTTTCATCTCCACGGGGATGCTGTGCTTCTCGGCGTAGGCCAGGAGCTTTTCCCGGGAGGTGAGATCCCACTCCCGCCAGGGGGCGATCACGTGGACGCCGGGCTTGAGGGCGTAGGCGCCCAGCTCGAAGCGCACCTGGTCATTGCCCTTGCCGGTGGCGCCGTGGGACACCGCATCGGCGCCGGTCTCGTTGGCGATTTCCACCAGGCGCTTGGCGATCAGGGGCCGGGCGATGGAGGTGCCAAGCAGATACTCGCCTTCGTACACGGCGTTGGCGCGGAACATGGGGAAGACGAAGTCCCGCACGAATTCCTCACGCAGGTCCTCGATATAGATCTCCTTCACACCCAGGGCCTGGGCCTTGGTGCGGGCGGGCTCCACTTCCTCGCCCTGGCCGATATCGGCGGTGAAGGTCACCACCTCGCAGCCATAGGTATCCTCCAGCCACTTGAGGATGACCGACGTATCAAGCCCGCCGGAATAGGCGAGTACGACCTTGTTCACTTCACTGGCCATGTATGGCAACCCCTGCAACAGACGACGATTGGATCAAACGGCTGAGTATACTAAGGGAGGGCATGCCGTGGCCACGGGCTTGAGGGAGGCAGGCGCTACCGGGTCACCCAGATATCCACCCGCCGATTCAGCGCCCAGGCCGCCTCGTTGGAGTCCGGGTCCAGCGGCCATGTCTCGCCGAAGGCACGGGTTTCGATGCGATCGGCGGCGATGCCTTCCTGGCGCAGCAAACGCTGGACAGCCTGGGCACGGCGCAGGGACAGGCCCTGGTTGTACTGGACGCTACCCTGCTCGTCCGTGTGGCCACCCAGCACCACCCGTCGATCAGGGTGGTTCATCAGGTGGCGGACCACCTGACCCAGGGAGAATTCATCCTCATCACGCATCTCGCTTTCGTCGAAGTCGAAATGCACCCGCCAGTCTTCCAGGCTGACGAAATCCAGGTACACGCGATCTCCCTGGCAGGCGCGGAAATCGGCCAGCACCTCACGAAAACGAACCGGGGAGAGGACCACTCGCACTGCATCGGCGCCACGTCCGGCATCCGGATGGGTGAGGATGACTTCATGACCGGTTTCCAGGGCGTAGTACACCTCCAGCGCCCGGTCCCGGCGGAGTGTCAGCAGGGTGTCCCCGGCGTGGAGGTGGACGGCTTCCAGGTCCCGGTTGCGCAGATCGTGGCGCCACCGGGGCGGCCTGAGGGCCAGATGACCCACGTCCGGCTCGGGGAGCGAGGTGCGCACTTCCACATTGAACTGAACTGGCTGCCCCGGGCGAGTCAGGAATCGGGCGGTGCCGTAGCGGGGGATGTACTGGGCCAGCTCGCAAAGGTTGTCGTCGGTGGTCACCGTCCAACGGGCGTCGGCCATGCGGGGGGTGTATTCCACCGCGCCCAGGGTGGCCGGGGCGAGGGTCAGCAGCAGGGCAAGGGAGCGAGGCTTCATGACCTTGATTATCGGCCAGCGGCGGGAAAGATTGAACACTTCTCCAGGCCGAGCACCGTGACCTTGGGTCCGGCACCGTGGGAGCTGGCCTGCCAGCGATGCGCTGCGGCAGCAGCGCCCGGAGGTTTGGGGCCGCCGCTTTCGCGGGCGAGGCCCGCTCCCACAAGGGCCCGCCCCCCCACAAGGTCTTGCTGGCAGAAGGCCTTGCTTCCGGGAAGGGCCTGGTTCCACAAGGGCTTGCTGCCAGGGAGGCAGGAGAAAGGCTACTTCTTCCTGGGTGGCAGGATATCCGTGATGGAGCCGTGAGCCACCTCGGCTGCGAAGCACACCGTTTCCGACAGGGTGGGATGCGGATGCACCGTCAGGCCCAGATCCTCCACGTCGGCGCCCATCTCCAGGGCCAGGGTGGGTTCGGCGATCAACTCGCCGGCGTTGGGACCGACGATGCCGGCGCCGATCACACGATTGTGCTCATCCAGCAGCAGCTTGGTCACCCCGCTCTCGCCCCCCACGCTGATGGCGCGACCACTGGCCGCCCAGGGGAACACGCCCTTGGTATATTCGATCCCCTGCTTCTTGGCCTCGGTCTCCGTCAGGCCCATCCAGGCCACCTCCGGGTGGGTGTAGGCCACGCTGGGAATGGCGCGGGCATCGAAGTGGGACTTCTGGCCCGCCGCCACCTCGGCGGCCACCTTGGCCTCGTGGGTGGCCTTGTGGGCCAGCATGGGGCCGCCCACCACGTCACCGATGGCGAAGATATGCGACACATTGGTACGCATCTGCTTGTCCACCTTGATGAAACCGTGTTCGTCCACCTGCAGGCCCGCCGCCTCGGCCTCGATCCCGCCGCCATTGGGCAGGCGCCCCACCGCCACCAGCACCCGGTCGAAGGTGTCCTGCTCCGGGGCCTTGCCCCCTTCGAAGGAGACACGGATACCCTCATCAGTGGCCTCGGCCGCTGTGACCTTGGTGCCGGTGAAGATATTCTCGTAACGCCCCTTGATGCGCTTCTCCAGGGGCTTGACCAGATCCCGATCGGCCCCGGGCATCAGATCACTGGACAGTTCGCACACCGTGACGGCAGATCCCAGGGCATCGTACACACAGGCCATTTCCAGGCCGATGATGCCCCCACCCACCACCAGCAGGCGCTCGGGGATGTCGCGCAACTCCAGGGCGCCGGTGGAGTCCATCACCCGCTCGTCATCCCAGGGGAAGCTGGGCAGATGCACGGGGCGTGAGCCGACGGCCACGATGGCCTGCTCAAACCCGATCACCTGTTCACCCTCATCACTGGACGCGGCCAGGGTGTTGGGAGAGGTGAAACGGCCCACCCCCTGGACCACGGTGACCTTGCGCTGCTTGGCCAGGTGCTTGAGGCCCATGGTGAGCTTTTTCACCACGCCATCCTTGTAACCCGCCAGTTTCTTCAAATCGATTTCGGGCTTGCCAAACTGGATGCCATGACGCTCGAATTCCTCGGCCTCCTCGATCACCTGGGCGGAATGCAGCAGGGCCTTGGAGGGGATGCAGCCCACGTTCAGGCAGACACCACCGATCACCGGATAACGCTCCACCATGATCACGTCCATGCCCAGGTCGGCAGCCCGGAAGGCGGCGGTGTAGCCGCCAGGACCCGAGCCCAGCACCAGCAACTGGCAGCGCTGGTCCACGTCGCCCGTGTGGCTGGCGGCTTTCGGGGCAGACTTTCCGGACTTCGTGTCCCCGGACTGAGCCTCCGGGGCATCGCTCTTGTCATCCGATGATGACGATCCGGAGGCGTCACCCTGGGTGCCCTCGTCCGCCATCTCCAATTCCAGGATGTCGCCCCCCTTGGAAACCTTGTCACCGGCCTTGAGCAGCACCTTCTTCACCGTGCCCGCATGGGGAGACGGGATATCCATGGAGGCCTTGTCCGATTCCAGGGTGATCAGGGAGTCCTCCACATCCACGCTGTCGCCTGGCTGAACCAGGACCTCGATGACCTCCACATCCTTGAATTCGCCGATGTCAGGAACCGGGATCGTAACCACCTTTGCCATGAATCTCTTCCTCGTCTACAGCAGCATCCGCCGCATGTCGGACAGCAGGCCGCTCAGGTAACTGGTGAACCGGGCCCCCAGGGCCCCGTCGATAACGCGGTGATCGTAGGACAACGACAAGGGCAATACCAGCCGGGGGTTGAACGCCTTGCCATCCCACACCGGCTGCATCCTGGCCTTGGAAACCCCCAGGATGGCCACTTCCGGTGCGTTCACAATGGGGGTGAAATGGGTGCCGCCGATGCCGCCCAGGCTGGTGATGGTGAGGCAGCCGCCCTCCATGTCCTTGCTCTTCAGGCGTCGCTTGCGGGCCTTCTCGGAGATCTCGGCCAGCTCCCGGGCCAGCTCCACCAGGCTCTTGCGATCCACGTCGCGGACCACCGGCACCACCAGGCCGTCGGGGGTGTCCACGGCAATACCCAGGTGATAGTACTTCTTCACGATCAGGTTCTCGCCAGCGGCATCCAGCGAGGAATTCACGCGGGGGAACTCCTTCAGGGCCGAGACCACCGCCTTCATCAGGAACACCAGGAAGGTGATCTTCACCCCCTTGTCCTTGTACTCATCCACCAGGGAGCGGCGAAAGCCGTCCAGTTCGGTGATATCTGCCTCGTCGAACTGCGTGACATGGGGGATGGTCACCCAGTTGCGATGCAGGTATTCGCCGGTGAGGCGATTGATCTTGGTGAGGGCCTGGGTTTCCACCTGGCCAAAGCGGGAGAAGTCGATCTCCGGGGCTGGTGGCACACCGAGTCCGCTGGAGGCCCCCTGTGAAAGGGAGCGTTTGACGAAGGCCTGCACGTCCTCCTTGAGGATGCGCCCCTTGCGACCCGAGCCTTCCAGGCGCCCCAGGTCCACGCCTAGTTCCCGGGCAAAGCGACGCACGGCGGGCGAGGCATGAGCCTTGCGAAAGCCCTCTTCATTCACCAGACCTGCAGTGGGCGATGGCCGCGGTCCGGTCGAGGCTGCCGATGACCCGCTTGCCTGTTCTGCGCCGCGTTGAGTGTCATCCGACCGGGCCGGTCCAGCCTCCTTCCCGGTCCCCTGGGCCGATTCCTTGTGGTCGTCTTTGCCCGAGGGTGTCGCCGTGTCCTCCTTCGCGGTGGAATCAGCATCTTCATCGGCCGAGGCATTTTCCACCTCCAGGTCCAGGATCGGGGTACCCTCCGACACGCGTTCCCCGGCCTTGAGCTTCACGCCCTTCACAATACCGCCCTGGGGCGAGGGGATGTCCATGGAGGCCTTGTCCGACTCCAGGGTGATAAGGGAGTCCTCCGGTTCCACCCGATCGCCCTCGGACACCAGCACTTCGATGATTTCCACATCCTTGAAGTCCCCGATGTCCGGGACCTTCACTTCAACCACGTTGCCCATCACGCAACTCCTGTCTGAAATTGAGGTTCACCACAGCCGGGGGTATCAGGCGTGCAGGGGATTGACCTTGTCCACGTCGATCTCGTACTTGCGGATCGCCTCCATGACCGTTTCCACCGGCAGCGCCCCCTCATCTGCGAGGGCCTTGAGGGCGGCCACGGCAACGTAGTAACGGTCCACCTCAAAATGGTGTCGCAGCCGCTGGCGCAGGTCGCTGCGACCGAACCCATCGGTGCCCAGCGTGACGTAGCGTCCGGGCACCCAGGCACGGATCTGATCGGCGTAACCCTTCACGTAATCCGTGGAGGCCACCACCGGACCCCGGGCATCCGCCAGACACCGGGATACCCAGGACTCGCGCGGGGATTTTTCGGGGTTGAGCATGTTCCAGCGGTCGGTGGCACGACCCTCCCGGGCCAGCTCGTTGAAGCTGGTGGCGCTCCAGATATCCGACTCCACGCCGAAATCATCCCGCAGCAGGTCGGCCGCGGCGATCACTTCCCGCAGGATGGTGCCCGAACCCATGAGTTGCACCCGGGCCTTGGCTTCCCCTCCCGCCTGCAGTCGATACAGGCCCTTGCGGATGCCTTCCTCGGCGCCCTCGGGCATGGCGGGCTGATGGTAGTTCTCGTTCATGGTGGTGATGTAGTAGAAGACGCTCTCCTGCTCCGAGTACATGCGGCGCATGCCGTCATGCAGGATGACAGCCAGTTCGTAGGCGAACGTGGGATCGTAGCTGATGCAGTTGGGCACGTTGGCAGCCATCATGTGGCTGTGGCCATCCTGGTGCTGCAACCCTTCCCCGGAGAGCGTCGTGCGCCCAGCCGTGCCGCCGATGAGAAAACCCCGGGCCTGCATGTCCCCGGCGGCGTAGATCAGATCCCCCACCCGCTGGAAGCCGAACATGGAGTAGAAGATGTAGAAGGGAATCATGCTCACGCCGTGCACGCTGTAGGCGGTGGCCGCAGCCATCCAGGAGGACAGTGCACCGGCCTCGTTGATCCCTTCTTCCAGGATCTGCCCCTTCTTGGCCTCCTTGTAGAACATGACCTCGTCCTTGTCCTGGGGCTCGTAGAGCTGACCCACGGAGGAATAGATGCCCAACTGCCGGAACAGCCCTTCCATGCCGAAGGTACGCGCCTCATCGGGCACGATGGGCACCACATGATGGCCCACCTTCTTGTCGCGGGTGAGCTGGGTGAGCATGCGCACCAGGGCCATGGTGGTGGAGAGCTCCCGGTCACCGGAATCCTCCAGCGAGCCAGCAAACAGGGAAAGATCCGGGATCTCCAGCGGCGCCACGATGGATTTGCGCACCGGCAGGTAGCCCCCCAGCGACTCACGCCGCTGGCGCATGTATTTCATCTCCGGCGCGTCCTCCTCGGGCTTGAGGTAGCGCAGATTTTCCACGTCGTCGTCGGTTGCCGGGATGCTGAAGCGATCCCGGAAGGCGCGGATCTCGTCGATGCCCATCTTCTTCTGTTGGTGGGCCCGCATCTGCCCCTCGCCCGCCGAACCCATGCCGTAACCCTTCACCGTCTGCGCCAGGATCACGGTGGGCTGTCCGGTGTGGTTCACCGCCGCCTCGTAAGCGGCGTACACCTTGAAGGGGTCATGACCGCCGCGGTTGAGGCGCCAGATATCCGGATCGGACATGTTGGCCACCATGGCCTTGAGCTCGGGATACTTGCCAAAGAAGTGCTCGCGCACGTAAGCACCGTCCTTGGCCTTGTAGTTCTGATAGTCGCCGTCCACGGCCTCCATCATGCGATCCTTGAGCAGGCCCTTGGTGTCCTTGGCCAGCAGCGGGTCCCAGTAGCTGCCCCACAGCACCTTGATCACGTTCCAGCCGGCGCCACGGAACATCGCCTCCAGCTCCTGGACAATCTTGCCGTTGCCGCGCACCGGGCCATCCAGGCGCTGCAGGTTGCAGTTGACCACGAAGATGAGGTTGTCCAGCTTTTCCCGGGCCGCCAGGCTGATGGCGCCGAGGGATTCCGGCTCGTCGGTCTCGCCATCCCCCAGGAAGGACCACACCTTGCGATCCCGGCTGCTGGCCAGGCCCCGGTCGTTCATGTACTTCATGAAGCGGGCCTGCATGATGCTGGTGATGGGCCCCAGACCCATGCTCACCGTGGGGAACTGCCAGTAATCCGGCATCAACCACGGGTGGGGATAGGAGGGCAATCCATTCCCCGGGACTTCCTGACGGAAACCATCCAGCTGTTGTTCACTCAACCGCCCTTCCAGGAAGGATCGGGCATAGACACCGGGGGCGGAGTGCCCCTGGATGAAGACCAGGTCGCCGCCATGCTCGTGGCTGGGGGCGCGCCAGAAATGATTGAAGCCCACGTCGTACAAGGTGGCCGCCGAGGCGAAGCTGGCGATATGCCCGCCCAGCTCCGAACTGATACGATTGGCCTTCACCACCATGAGCAGGGCGTTCCAGCGGATGTAAGAGCGGATGCGGTGTTCCAGCTCCGCGTCGCCGGGGTATTCCGGCTCCAGGTGCGGGGGGATGGTATTGACGTAGGCGGTATTGGCGGAATAAGGCAGGAAGGTACCGGAACGCCGCGCCTGATCCACCAGCTTTTCCAGCAGGTAGTGAGCGCGTTCCGGGCCATCGGCCTGGATGACGGCTTCAAGGGCGTCCAGCCATTCCTGCGTTTCCTGCGCGTCCAGATCCTGCGGCATTGTCTGCGCGTTCATCAATCATTCTCCATCCGTTAGGCCCGGCTTTGGACACTCGTCATCGCCCCACACGAGTGGGTGGTTCATCACAAGCGCGGGAGGTGGTTTTGAAACACTGTTGTTATCGTTTTAATGAGGCTGGGCTGTACCGCCTTGGCCATTATGTTCGAACTTTTGACGCAACAGGTCAAGAAACCGGGCAAGGCTGAAAATGCTTCACTGCAACACGCCAAGTCCCGATTTAATCTAGGAAAATCACACAATGGCAACAATCGAAGAACTGCGTATCCGGCGCCCTGATGACTGGCATTTGCATGTAAGGGACGGTGACGTTCTGGGTGATGCAGTGCCGCATTCGGCGCGACAGTTCGCACGGGCGGTGATCATGCCGAATCTCAAACCGCCGGTGGTGAGTGTGGAGCAGGCCCTGCAATATCGTGAGCGCATTCTTGATGCCTTGCCGCAGGGTTCGAACTTCAATCCATTGATGACAATCTATCTCACCGACAGCACCTCCCCCAAGGAGATTCGCAAGGCGGTGGACAGTGGCCTGATCGTGGGTGTGAAGCTTTATCCGGCCGGGGCCACCACCCATTCCGATGCGGGGGTGACAGACATTCGCAATACCTACCCCACCCTGCAGGCCATGCAGGATCTGGGGCTACCACTGCTGGTGCACGGGGAGGCCACGGCCCCCTCGGTGGACATCTTCGACCGTGAGCAGGTGTTCATCGACAACACCCTGATCCCGCTGGTGGAGCAGTTCCCGGGCCTGAAGATCGTGCTGGAGCACATCACCACGGCCCAGGCGGTGGAGTTCGTGCGTGAGGCACCGGAGCGGGTGGGCGCCACCGTCACGCCCCAGCACATCCTCATGAACCGCAATGCGCTGTTCCAGGGCGGCATGCGTCCCCATCATTTCTGTCTGCCCGTACTCAAGCGGGAAACCCACCGAGTGGCCATCATGGAGGCCCTGGCAGAGGGGCATCCCCGTTTCTTCCTGGGCACCGACAGTGCGCCGCACCCCCAGGGGGCCAAGGAAAGCGCCTGCGGCTGTGCCGGCATCTTCAGTGCCCCGGCGGCCATCGAGTTCTATGCCGAGGCCTTCGAGCAGGCCGGCGCACTGGACAAGCTGGAAGCCTTTGCCAGCCTGAACGGCCCGGCCTTTTACGGTCTGCCGGTCAACGAGGACTTCATCACCCTCAGGCGCGAACCTCTGTCCCTGCCCGAGGCCTATCCCTTCGGCAAGGAGCGCGTGGTGCCCCTGCGGGCAGGTGGTCAGTTGAGCTGGCGACTGGTGGACTGAGGTAAAGCCCCCAGCCCCTCGAGAACTGATACCCTATGCCCATGACCGAAGATGCTGACTTTCGCCCCATGGGCAACCGCTTCCGTGGCTTTCTACCCGTGGTGGTGGACGTGGAAACCGGGGGCTTCAACCCGCAAACCGACGCGCTGCTGCAGATCGCTGCCGTCATCCTGCGCATGGATGCGCAGGGCTACATCCGTCGCCACCGCACCCTGTCCCATCATGTGCAACCCTTTGAAGGGGCACACATGGACCCCAAGTCCCTGGAGGTCACCGGCATCAACCCCTGGCACCCCCTGCGGATCGCCACGCCGGAGGACGAGGCACTGCGGGAGGTCTTTCGCGAGGTGCGCCAGGAGGTCAAGCTCAATCACTGTACCCGGGCCATCCTGGTGGGACATAACGCCGGCTTCGACCTGGCCTTCGTGAATGCCACGGCCGAACGCACCAAGCTCAAGCGCAACCCCTTCCATCCCTTCAGCAACCTGGACACGGTCACCCTCTCGGCCATGGCCTATGGTCAGACCGTCCTGGCCCGGGCCGCGCAGCAGGCAGGCCTTTCCTGGGACAACGCCGAGGCCCATTCGGCCACCTACGATGCCGAAAAGACCGCCGACATCTTTTGTGATGTGATGAACCGCTGGAACGGCCATGTGACACCGTTGGTGACGGAAAACGTGGACAAGGCCTGATGGCTTGCTTATAAGAGGGAGACGTAAGTCACACTTTTTTCAGTAGGTGATCGTCTCCAATGACCTCGTCCACACCGCCTGCGTTATCGATCCTCATCGTCGATGACATGCAATACAGCCGGACGGTATTGAAGAACACCCTTGAACGGGTGGGCTACGATGACGTCAGGTTGGCCGCCTCGGCCCCCGAGGCTCTGTCGCTGCTGGTGGAGCGGCGAGCGGACGTGGTGCTGGCAGACTGGGTGATGCCGGAAATGAACGGTCTGGAGTTGACGGCGGCCATCCGCACGCGGGACGAGGAGGAAGAGCGCTACACGGCCATCATCCTGTTCACCGCCAAGGAGGGGGATGAGGCCATGCTGGAGGCCTTCCATCAGGGTGTGGACGACTATCTCACCAAGCCGATCCACAACATGCAGCTCGCCGCCCGCGTGTTCGCGGCGGGGCGCATGGCGACGCTGCAGAATCGCTTGCTGGAGACGTCTGCGGCCCTGAAGGCCGCCAATCAGCACATGGAAAACCTCTCCACTACCGATCCCATCACCGGCCTCGCCAATCAACGTGCCCTGAACCAGAGACTGGAGGTGTTGGTGCTGGAAACCCAGGCACGCGGGGGCGGTCTGTGCCTGGCGCTGGTGGACCTGGATCATGTGGATCAGGTGTCCCAGCACCTGGGCCACGACCTTGGGGATGAGGTATTGCTGGGGTTTGCCAAACGCCTGCGACTATCAGTACGCCCCACCGACCTGGTGGCACGGATCGGCGGTGAGGAATTCGCCCTGCTCCTGCATGTGCACTCTCCCCAGCAGTTCAACCGGGAACTGCTGGGACGCGTTCTGCAAAGTCTTTCCCAGGATGGCATCACCACGTCGGAGGGCAAGGTGCCCATCCGTGTGTCCATCGGCGCCCATTTCCACGACTACCAGCAGCCGCTAATGACCATCCGCGAACTCATGAAAAAGGCTGGCAGCAATCTGGAAGCGGCCCGCGCGGCCGGGGGTAATGAGGTGGTGGTCAGCTAAGCAGGCCTTACTCCCCCGCTGCTTCCGCCACCATGGTTTGCAACTCGCCCGACTCGAACATCTCCAGGGTGATGTCACACCCACCGATGAGTTCGCCTTTTACGTAGATCTGCGGGAAGGTGGGCCAGTTGGCCAAGCTGGGGAGACTCTGCATGATTTCCTGGTCGGCCAGCACGTTCACGTAGGCAAAGGGCTTGCCACATTCCTTGAGGGCCGATACCGCCCGATTGGAAAAACCGCACATGGGAAACTGCGGCGTGCCCTTCATGTAAATGACAACAGGATTTTCTTCCACCTGCTGACGGATGCGGTCAAGAGCGTCCACTGGCATCACCTCGTGTTGTCTTGTGTTGATGAGGGGGCGGCCGGGCCGTTGTCACTGCGACCTGACCATACCTGATTAATTCCGTATGGTACCACGGAACAGAGGCTCGCACCCCCTGCGGGAGTTGGTCTCCCCAAAAGCGGTGGGCACACACTCCGGCGGCTGCTGCCGCAGCGCATCGCTGGCAGGCCAGCTCCCACAGTGTCTGTTGCAGTTCAAGGGCGGGTGAGGATCAGCCTGTCGTCCCGAAGGAGGCCTTTGCCGGGAGCGCGTCAGTCAGAGGGCCTGCAGTAGAGGGGGCAGTGAGCAAGGTTCTTGTGGGAGCTGGCCCTGCCGGCGATGCGCTGCGCCAGCAGCGCCCTGACCATGCTGATGTGCCCACCGCCTTCGCGGGCAAGGCCCGCTCCCACAGGGAGACCAGCCCCCACACGGTTCAGGAAACGCCCTGGCGCTGCAGCCAGAACTCCAGCAGGGCCAGATGCCACAGCTTGCTGCCCTGGATGCGGGTGAGGTGCTTCTCCGGCTCGGCCAGCAAGCGCTGCACGTAATCACGCTGATACAGCCCCCGCTCCCGACAGGCCTGGGAATCCAGGATGTCACGCATGAAGTCCAGGAACGGGCCGCGCACGTATTTCAGCGCCGGCAGCGGGAAGTACCCCTTGGGGCGGTCGATCACCGAATCCGGCAGCAGCCCGCGGGAGATGTGCTTGAGCACTCCCTTGCCGCCCTCGGCCAGCTTGAGTTCCGGTGGCATGCGTGCGGCCAGTTCAACCAGTTCGTGATCCAGGAACGGCACCCGGGCCTCCAGGCCCCAGGCCATGGTCATGTTGTCCACCCGTTTCACCGGGTCATCCACCACCAGGGTGGTCACATCCAGGCGCAGCACCGCGTCCAGCAGGGTGTCGGCCCCCGGTTCGTTCAGGGCCGCCTCGATGAGGGCACGGGTGTGATCCTCGCTCACCAGCTCCGGGGCCAGCATCTGCAGGAACTCGTCGTGATCCCGGTCGAAGTAATGCCGTGCGAAACGCTCCACCCGTGAGCCTTCCGTTTCCGCCACCATGCGCGGATACCAGAAATAGCCAGCGAAGACCTCATCCGCCCCCTGCCCCGATTGAACCACCTTCACATGCTGGGACACCTGTTCGGAGAGCAGGTAAAAGGCCACGGCATCCTGGCCCACCATGGGCTCGGCCATTTGATCCACGGCCTCGGGCAGGCGCTGAAGCACCTGGTCGTTGGGTACGTGAAAGCGATGGTGCACCGTGGCGTAGCGTTCGGCCACCGGATCGGAGAACTCGAACTCGCTGCCCTTCTCCTCGGGTTGATCCTCAAAACCCACGGTAAAGGTCTGCAGGTTGCGCACGCCGGACTCGGCCAGCAGGGCCACCAGTAGGCTGGAATCCAGCCCACCGGAGAGCAGCACGCCTACCGGCACATCCGCCACCTCCAGCCGTTTTTTCACTGCTTGGCGCAGGCTGTCATGGATAGCCTGGGTCCATTCCTCGGGCGACAGTGGGGTATCGGGCCGCACGGCCTCCAGGGCCCAGTAACGCTGCTCCCGGACACGGCCATCATGCTCCAGCGTGAGGGTGTGGCCGGGCCGCAGCTTGCGCACGCCCTTGAACAGGGTGCGCGGCGCCGGCACCACCGCATGCAGGGTGAAGTGATGATGCAGGGCCACCGGGTCGAAGCCGGTGTCCACATCGCCGGCCGCCAGCAGGGCCTGAATATTGGATGCAAAGCGCAGGCGCTGATCGGTGAGGCTGTAATACAGGGGCTTGATGCCCATCCGGTCGCGGCCCAGGAACAGGCGCTGTTCACGCAGATCCCAGACGGCAAAGGCGAACATGCCATGGAAACGCTTGACGCAGTCTTCCCCCCAGGCATGGTAGGCCTTGAGGATTACCTCGGTATCCCCGGTGGAGAAAAAGCGATACCGGCCGGCCAGTTCCGCGCGCAGTTCCCGGAAGTTGTAGAGGGTGCCGTTGAAGACCACCGCCAGACCCAGCTCCGGGTCCACCATGGGCTGATTGGAGCGCTCCGACAGATCCAGGATGGACAGGCGTCGATGCCCGAAGGCCAGGGGGCCGTCGGAGTAACTCCCCTCGTGATCCGGCCCGCGCCGCTCCAGACGATCCAGCATGCGCCGGATGGAGGCCAGGTCGGGCCGCGTGCCCTTGAAATGCAGTTCGCCGCAGATGCCGCACATGAAGCGTGATTCCTTGTTTGATTCCAGGCTGAGCTCAGGGAGTCATTATTTCAGGCACCGCCCGCGTCGTCACCTCAGGGGCCCGGTTGCGTCCGCCCTGCCCCCCAAGGGCAAACACGATAGACTCAAGGGAATGGGAGGAAACCGATGAATCAGGCAGAGATCATTCAGCGACTGCAAGACCGGGTGCCGGGGCTCATGGGCATTTATGCCTTCGGCAGCCGCATTCACGGAACAGCCGGGCCCGAGAGTGACCTGGACCTGGCGGTTCTGGTGGCGGGATATGCCGATGTGCTGCTGCTCTGGGAGGTATCCGGCGAACTGGCAGATGTGGCGGGCTGCCCGGTGGACCTGGTGGACCTGCGGGCTGCCTCCACGGTGATGCAATATCAGATCATCACCCGCGGGGAGCGTTGGTGGGCCCTGGATAGCCGCACCACACTCTACGAGGCCGCCATACTCAGCGAAAAGACCGAGCTCGACATGGCCCGCGCGGGCCTGCTGGAGGACATCGGCAAGCGGGGGCAAGTCCATGGCGGATGATGTCCTGATCAACAAGGCGGCCACCATCGAGCGCTGCGTGGCCCGGGCTCGAGAGGAATATGCAGCCAATCCCGAGGGGTTCCCCCAGGACTACACGCGCCAGGATGCAGCGATCCTCAATATCCAGCGTGCCTGCGAAGCAGCACTGGACATGGGCCAGCACCTGATCCGGCGCGAACGTCTTGGGGTACCCCAAAGCGCCCGGGACGTATTCACGCTGCTGCATCGCGGCGGCTGGATCGGCCCGGACCTGGCGGATGTCATGAGACGCATGGTGGGTTTTCGAAATATTGCCGTGCACGATTACCAGAGCCTGCAACTACCCATCACCATCAGCATCATCAAGCACCATCTGGATGATTTTCTGGCCTACTCCGGGCAAATCCTGAAACGCGATGCCAGGCGCCCCCAGGGTGACCAGGCCTGAGTCGTACGGTGCCTGGACACAAAAGCCCCACCCATGAACTCAGGCTTTCCCGGGTGGTCTCAACCGGGACAATCCGTGGAGGCCCCGTCATGATCCGATTCCTGTCCGTCTGCCTGCTGATTCCCTTGCTTGCGTCCCCGGCTTTTGCGGTGCAGGAACCGCCCGGCCATACAGATCTTTTCGATCACGATATGCGGCGCCTGCATTCCAGTGAGGTGGTGAACCTGAGGGAGCGATTCGCCGGCCAGCCGCTGCTGATCGTCAACACCGCAAGTCATTGCGGCTTTACCGGTCAGTTCTCGGGCCTTGAAGCGATCCATGAGAAATACGCCGACCGGGGGCTCAAGGTGATGGGATTTCCCTCCAACGACTTCAATCAGGAGGCCAGCGACGAAGCAGAGACGGCCCGGGTGTGCTTTCGCAACTTCGGGGTGAGCTTCGACATGTTCGCGCCCATTGGGGTCCGGGGAGATGACGCCCATCCCATCTTCCAGGAACTGGCGCGACAGAGCCGTGCGCCCCGCTGGAACTTCTACAAGTATCTGGTGGACCGGAACGGCCAGGTGGTCGCCGCCTATTCCAGCATGGTCTCGCCGGACTCGCAGCGTTTCCAGCGTGCCATTGAGGCGTTGCTGGGAGAGTGAATGTGCATTGATAAAAGCCATTGATCGGTTCTGGTCATATCACCATAATCTCCGAATATAACTAAATAAAGATTCGGGGAGATGGAGGGTGAGACACGCGGCGAGGTTCATGCCCGCGTCACCCGCTGATGGGCCGGCAACAGCCCAATGGTGGGTGCTGGGCACAGCACTATTACTGACCATATGGCTGGTGAGCGGCCCTCTGGCGGCCTCCACAGCCGATCACACCAAATTCAAGGAATTGGAAGGGCCGTTCGCGACGGGGCAGGAGGTCACCGAAGCCTGTCTGGGCTGCCACACCGAGGCGGCGGCCCAACTCATGCAGTCCCCGCACTGGACCTGGGAATACCAGGATCCGGTCAAGGGCAAGCCGCTGGGCAAGAAGACGATGCTCAACGCCTTCTGCATCGGCCATCAATCCAACGAAGCCTTTTGCGCAGCCTGCCATGCCGGCTATGGCTGGGAGGACGATCAGTTCGACTTCACGGCGGAGCGCAACGTTGACTGCCTCGTCTGCCATTCCGCAGAAGATTACGTCAAACCCTTCGGTCTGGCCGGTCACCCGGCCTACGAACGCACGGAATATCCACCCGATTCGGGCAAGTTTTACGAACCCACGGACCTGGTGGCGGCTGCCCGAAGCGTGGGGGTCAGCAGTCGGGAGGCTTGCGGCAGCTGCCACTTTTATGGAGGGGGCGGCGATGGCGTGAAACACGGCGACCTGGATTCCTCCCTGGTCGACCCCGGTCGGGAACTGGACGTGCACATGGCCAGCGACGGGCTGAACTTCAGTTGTGCCCAGTGCCACGAAACCCGGGATCACAAGGTACCTGGCAGTCGCTTGTCCATGACCGCCAGTGACGCCCAGGGGCCCATCATGCGAGGCCGCAAGGACGATCGGAATCCAGCCTCATGCCAGGCCTGCCATGGGGAACGACCCCACAGCGGCGACCTTCTGCACGCCGAGCGCCTGAACAATCACGCCCACACCCTCGCCTGCCAGACCTGCCATATCCCGACCTATGCGCGTGGCGGTGTTCCCACGAGGATGGCCTGGGACTGGTCCGAGGCCACGCGGATGGATGGGGACGGCAAGCCCTTCATGCTGAGGAACGAACAGGGCCACCTGGTCTACGACAGCCGCAAGGGCAGCTTCGTCCCCAAGGAAAACGTGGTTCCTGAATACCTGTGGTTTGATGGCAGCGTGGACTACATCCAGCCGGACGCCCCGGTGGAACCGGGGCAGGTTTTCCACGTCAACCGTTTCCGCGGCACTCCCGGTGCCGAGGAGGCTCGCATCTGGCCCGTGAAAAAATTCAGCGGCCGCCAACCCTATGACACGGAACACCGCCAGCTGACAGTCATGCAGGTGGCCATCCCCAATGACACTTCCCTTTGGTTCAATTTCGACTTCACCAAGGCCATCGAAGCCGGCATGGCTGCCACGGGGCGTCCCTTCAGCGGCGAATTCGATTTTGTTGACACTCGCATGACCTGGCCCATTACCCACATGGTGGCTCCCGCCGAAGACGCCCTGGCCTGTGCAGACTGCCACCGGCCGGGCGGGCGTCTGGATGATGTCCCCGGCATCTGGCTACCGGGCCGAGACAGTCATCCCTGGGTGGATGGGATCGGATTCGGCTTGGCGGGTCTGATGCTGTTGGGGGTTGCCGCCCATGGTGGTACCCGTCTGGTCAGCCGCATGCGCAAGAGAGGCGCTCCCCATGAGTAAGCGAATCTACCTGTTCACCCGTTTTGAGCGTTTTTGGCACTGGTCTCAGGCAGCCCTGATCCTCACGCTGCTGTTTTCGGGGCTGGCCATCCACGGTACCCACAGCCTTCTGGATTTTCAGACAGCGGTGGAAGTTCACGAAATCGCCGCCTGGCTGCTGATCGGGCTATGGATCTTCGCCATCTTCTGGCACTTCACCACCGGACAATGGAAGCACTACATCCCGACGCTGCGCAATATTGACCGGATGGTGCGCTATTACGCCTACGGTATCTTCATCGGCGCCAACCATCCCTACCACATCACGGTGGAACGCAAGCACAACCCCCTGCAGCGCCTTGCCTATCTGGGGATCAAGCTGTTGATCAATCCCCTGATCTGGATCTCCGGACTGATCTATCTTTTCTGGGGCAGCTTGAAGGGCTTCATGCCGGAGTTCATTGGGTTGCAGCAGGTGGCTGTGGCGCACACCCTGGGGGCCTTTCTCATGCTGGCCTTCGTGATCGTGCATGTCTACCTGACCACGACGGGCCACACCCCGCTGGAAAAGATCAAGGTCATGATCACCGGCTGGGAGAAGGAACACGAAAGCGCCAAGTAGGCCCCGGTCCGTGGACCGCGGGGTCGTGGCATGGGTATCCTGACGGCAGTGATGGACGGCTCGAGATTATCATGAGTTCATTGCCAAAACGCATTTTCGGCAGCATCATTCAGGGCTGTCGTTAACGTGAAACTATTCCAATAGCGCCGGCCATCTTTTAGACTGAGTCCAGACTTTCAATGTCGCGCTCAGCGCGGCCAGCAAGGAGACGATGCATGAACCACGAACTGCCTCCCCTGCCTTACGACAAAAAGGCCCTGGAACCACACATCTCCGCCGAGACGCTGGAGTATCACCACGACAAGCACCACGCCACCTATGTGACGAACCTCAACAAGCTGATCGCGGGGACCGAATTCGAGAACCTGTCGCTGGAGGACATCATCAGGAAGGCCCCGGCCGGCGGCGTGTTCAACAATGCGGCGCAGGTGTGGAACCACACCTTCTACTTCAACTGCCTGAGCCCCAACGGCGGCGGTGAACCCACGGGCGCCCTGGCGGACGCCATCAACCAGGCCTTTGGTTCGTTCGCCGAGTTCAAGGAAAAGTTCGCCGCCTCGGGTGCCGGCAACTTTGGTTCCGGCTGGACCTGGCTGGTGAAGAACCCCAGCGGTCAGGTGGAGATCGTCAACACCAGCAATGCCCAGACGCCGCTCACCGACGGCAGCATGACCCCCCTGCTGACCATGGATGTGTGGGAGCATGCCTACTACATCGACTACCGGAATGCGCGCCCCAAGTACATTGAGAACTTCTTCAATGTGGTGAACTGGGAGTTTGTGGCGAAAAACTTTGGGTGAAGGGGCTCGCTCCCCTCACCCCAACCCCTCTCCCCTGGGGGAGGGGGGCCCCAGGCTCCACCGGTGACTTTGCGTGCAGGCGTGGGGCATCGTATGATTCCGGGCAGGAACAGGGAACCGTCGATCTTTCCGTATTGATCATCCGGCGCACGGAGCGCGATTCATGCCGGCAGCCATGGGCTGCCTTTTTTCGTTTTATGGAGGGGATTCACCCGATGTCAGACGCCCTGGTGCAAAACTACAAGCGCCAACCGGTGGCCTTTGAGCGCGGTGAAGGTGCCTGGCTGTGGGACAGCCAGGGCCGCCGTTATCTGGACGCACTCTCGGGCATCGCCGTGTGCGGCCTGGGCCATGCACACCCGGCAGTGGCCGAAGCGCTGTGTGAGCAGGCGCGCACCCTGGTGCATACCTCCAACCTGTATGAAATCCCCCTCCAGACCCGTCTGGCCGAGCGACTCACCCGGGCCGCGGGGATGCAGCAGGCCTTTTTCTGCAACTCCGGGGCCGAGGCCAACGAAGCGGCACTCAAGCTGGCGCGTCTGCACGGGCATGGCAAGGGTGTGGAGCGCCCCACCGTCATCGTCATGGAGGGCAGTTTCCACGGCCGCACCCTGGCCACCCTCACCGCCACCGGCAATGCCGCCATCCAGAAGGGCTTCGCCCCCCTGGTGGAAGGATTTGTACGCGTCCCTCACGGTGACCTGGAAGCGGTCCGGGCCCTGAGCGAGCATCCCGATGTAGTGGCCATACTGGTGGAACCCATTACCGGCGAGGGCGGCATCCGCATCCCGCCGGCGGGCTATCTCAAGGGCCTGCGGGCACTCTGCGACCAGGCCGGCTGGCTGCTCATGCTGGACGAGATTCAGGCGGGTATCGGCCGCACGGGGCAACTGTTCGCCTACCAGCACGAAGATGTGACGCCCGACGTGCTCAGCCTGGCCAAGGGTCTGGGCAATGGCGTGCCCATCGGCGCCACCCTGGTGGCCGGCCCGGCCACGGGTCTGTTCACACCCGGCACCCACGGCACCACCTTTGGCGGCAATCCGCTGGTTTGCGCCGCCGCGCTGGCGGTGCTCGACACCCTGGAACAGCAGGATCTTCCCAACCACGCGCGGCGCATGGGTGAGTATCTGACCGAGGGTTTCGCCAGGCGCCTGGACGGGCACCCTGCCGTTCGCCAGATCCGTGGCAAGGGCCTGATGATCGGCATCGAACTGGACCGTCCCTGCGCCGAACTGGTGGGCCAGGCCCTGGAGGCCGGCCTGCTGATCAACGTCACCGCAGAACGCGTGATCCGCCTGCTGCCCCCCTTGATCATTGACCAGGCCCAGGCCGACGAAATCATCGACACCGTCGCCACCCTGGTGGAACGCTTCGCGGCCCAGGCCGCCTGAGGAGTACCCATGGCTGTTCGTCATTTCCTGTCCCTGCTGGACCTGTCCACCGAGGAGCTGCGTCACCTGATCCAGCGCGCCATGCAGATGAAGGTGCAACAGCGCGAGGGCACGCCCCATGCTTCCCTGGCCGGCAAGACCCTGGCGATGATCTTCGAGAAATCCTCCACCCGCACCCGGGTGTCCTTTGAAGTGGGCATGCAGCAACTGGGCGGCCATGCGCTGTTCCTGTCCCCCAAGGACACCCAGCTGGGTCGTGGCGAGCCCATCGAGGACTCGGCCCGCGTGCTCTCGCGGATGGTGGACGCGGTCATGATCCGCACCTATGAGCATGAGAAGGTGGAACGCTTTGCCGCCTACTCCCGGGTGCCGGTGATCAATGGCCTCACCGATCTTGAGCATCCCTGTCAGTTGCTGGCAGACATGCAGACCTGGTTCGAATTGCGCGGTGACATCGCCGGTCGTACGGTGGTCTGGGTGGGCGATGGCAACAACATGTGCCACAGTTACATCCACGCCGCCGAACGCCTGGGGTTCGAGTTGCGCATCACCTGCCCCGAGGGTTACGACCCGGATCCGCTGATCCTGGCCTCGGGTGGACGGTCGGTGCACATGGTGCGCGACCCCATGGAGGCAGCCGAAGGAGCGCATCTCATCGTCACCGACGTATGGGCCAGCATGGGTCAGGAGCAGGAACAATCGGCGCGCCGTCGGGCCTTCGGGGATTACGTGGTCACCAGCGAACTCATGGCCCGTGCCGCCCCGGATGCCCTGTTCATGCACTGCCTGCCGGCACACCGGGAGGAAGAGGTGAGCACCGAGGTACTGGAAGGACCGCAGAGCGTGGTCTGGGACGAGGCCGAAAACCGCCTGCATGCCCAGAAGGCCCTGCTGGAGTTCCTGCTGGCCTGGGACACCCAGAGACTGCCTGAGTCCTGAGCCTGCGAGGTTGCCCGCAACCCTGTCATGGAATGTTCACATTTGTAAGCTAGGGTGCCGGCAACCAGAACCACCGGACCTCGCCCCTGTAGGAGCGGGCCTGCCCGCGAATGGGAGCCGGGATATTCACCGGAGTTCTTCCCGGCATGGGCTTCGCGGCCAAGGGCCGCTCCCGCGGGGGGCGGAATAAGGCGCCTGGACAACACAGGCGCTTGGCGGAACAAGGCCAATTGACAGGACAAGTCTACCGGGCAGAACAGGGGCGGGTGCCAGGGGCTGCCTCCTGCCGGGCAACAGCTGGGGATGATAAGCGTGAACGATATAGACCTGACCAACCCGGAGCTTTACCTCAACCGTGAGCTGAGCCTGCTGGGCTTCAATCAGCGGGTGCTGGAGCTGGCCAAGCAGGAGAACATGCCCCTGCTGGAGCGGCTGCGCTATCTGTGCATCTCGTCCACCAACCTGGATGAGTTCTTCGAGATCCGGGTGGCCGGGCTCAAGCAGCAACTCGCCCTGGGGGTGAGCAATCCGGGCGCCGATGGCTTGAGCGCTGGCGAGCAGCTCGCCCGGGTCGGTCAGTGCGCCCACGATCTGGTGGACGACCAGTACAGCACCCTCAATGACATCCTCATCCCCGCCCTGGCCGAGGCCAACATCCGCTTCGTGCGCCGCACCCAGTGGACGTCAGACCAGGCCGCGTGGGTCAAGGAATTCTTCAACATGGAACTGTTGCCGGTGCTCTCCCCGCTGGGGCTGGACCCGGCACATCCCTTCCCGCGCATCCTCAACAAGAGCCTGAACTTCATTGTCACCCTGGAGGGCAAGGATGCCTTCGGTCGCGAGAGCCGCATGGCCGTGGTACAGGCGCCGCGCTCCCTGCCCCGCCTGGCCCGCCTGCCCCGGGAACTGGCCAAGGGCGACCACGACTTTGTATTCCTGTCCTCCATCCTGCATGCCCATGTGGGCGAGCTGTTCCAGGGCATGAAGGTGACCGGCTGTTACCAGTTTCGCCTCACCCGCAACTCGGATCTGTTCGTCCATGAGGAGGAGATCGACGACCTGCTCATGGCCCTGGAAGGGGAACTGCCCCAGCGCAATTATGGCGAGGCCGTGCGTCTGGAGGTGGCCGACAACTGCCCCGACAAGGTGGCCGACTTCCTGCTGCGCCAGTTCAAGCTGGGCCGGGAGGACCTGTATCAGGTGAACGGTCTGGTGAATCTGAACCGGCTCATGGCCGTGCATGAACTGGTGGACCGCCCGGATCTGAAATTCCCCCCGTTCGTGCCCGCCCTGCCCCCGTCGCTCACCTCTGCCTCGGACATCTTCCACACCATCCGCCGCGGCGATGTGCTGCTGCACCATCCCTATCAGTCCTTCGTGCCGGTGGTGGAGTTCATCCGCCAGGCCGCCCGTGACCCCAACGTGCTGGCCATCAAGCAGACCTTGTACCGCACCGGTGTGCGTTCCCAACTGGTGGATATCCTGGTGGAGGCGGCCCAGGCGGGCAAGGAAGTGACCGTGGTGATCGAACTGCGGGCCCGCTTTGATGAAGAGGCCAATATCCAGCTGGCCAACCGCCTGCAGGACGCGGGAGCCCACGTCACCTATGGGGTGGTGGGTTACAAGACCCACGCCAAGCTGCTGATGGTGGTGCGCCGGGAGAAGAGCCAGATCAAGCGTTACGTGCATCTGGGCACCGGCAACTACCACGCCGGCACCGCCAGGGCCTATACCGACCTGGGTCTGCTGACCGCCGACAAGGTGGTGGGGGAGGACGTGCACAAGATCTTCCAGCAACTCACGGGCCTGGGCAAGGTATCCAAGCTGCGCAAGCTCCTGCAATCACCCTTTACCCTGCATTCGGGCATGATCGAGCGCATCGACCGTGAGATCGAGCATGCCAAGGCCAACCGTGGCGGACGCATCATCGCCCGCATGAACTCCCTGATCGAGCCACGTCTGGTGCAGGCCCTGTATCGGGCCTCCCAGGGGGGTGTGAAGATCGATCTGGTGGTCCGGGGCATCTGCTCCCTGCGCCCCGGGGTCCCTGGCGTCTCCGAGAACATCCAGGTGCGCTCGGTGATGGGTCGTTTCCTGGAGCACTCCCGGGTGTTCTACTTCAAGAACGGCGATACCCCGGAGGTGTTCCTCTCCAGCGCGGACTGGATGCAACGCAACTTCTTCCGCCGGGTGGAGACCGCCTTCCCGGTGGATCATCCGGATCTTCGTGAGCGGGTGCTGAACGAGTCCCTGCTGGCCTATGTGGCCGATAACACCCAGACCTGGGTGCTGCAGAGTGACGGCACCTACCAGCGCCTGAAACCCACCGGCAACCAGAAGCCCCGGTCGGCACAACAGGAACTGCTGGAACTGCTCACCGGGCCCTGACCGAGGTCCGCTTCCAGGCGCGGCCCTTCCTTACTCGAACTTGAGCTTGAACTGCGCATTGCGCAGGTGTTCAGCCTCACGTTCCAGATCTGCCCGCGTCAGAGGATGCGCCTCCAGCCAGCCTTCTGCCAGGCGCAGCTTGAGACTCCGATCCTTGACCCTGATCTCCTGGATGGGCACTTCAATATCGGTACGGGCCCGGTGCAGCAGTACCGCCATACGCAACAGGATCGCCAATCGCTGCAGCACGCGGCGTTCCCGAGCAGGCAGGGCCTCAAAGGGCTTGGTGGGAAACTTGCGGCGATGGGCACGCACCAGCAAGGCCATGCGCTGCTGCCCCTGCAGGGTGAAGCCGGCCAGATCCGCGTTCTCCACCAGATACGCACCGTGCTTGTGGTACTGGCTATGGGAGATGCTCAGGCCCACCTCATGCAGCCGGGCCGCCCAGGCCAGGCTCTCGGCATCGTCCTGATCCAGCTCCCACTCCTCGCCCACGCGTTCCACCAGTTGCAGGCTGGTGTGCTCCACCCGCAGGGCGTGGGCCTCGTCCACCTGAAAACGCTTCATCAGACCATTGATGGTGCGGCTGCGCACATCCTCGTGGCCGTTGCGGCCCAGCAGGTCATAGACCAGCCCTTCCCGCAGGGCCCCGTCGGACACCCGCATGTGCTCGATCTGAAGGGCCTCGAAAATGGATACGAGCACCACCATCCCGCCAGGCAGTACCGGGCGTCGATCCTCGCTCAGGCCCTTGAGGTCGACACGATCCACATGCCCCGCTTTCAACAACGCCTCACGCAGCTTGCGTAACCCATCCATGGAAATCCCGTTCTCGCACCAACCCTGCTCACGCAGGATCCTGGCGACTGCCAGGAGGGTTCCAGAGGCGCCCAGGGAGTCCTGCCAGCCCACCCGCTTGTAATGGCCCTCAATGGGCTGCAACTCCAGCCGGGCCGCGATCTCGGCGGCGCGCCAGGCGGTGGTCTTGATCTCCCCGTTGGGGAAGTACCAGCGCCCCATGCTCACGCAGCCCATGTGCAGGCTCTCCATGTGAATGGGTTCGAAGCGCTCGCCGATGATGAGTTCGGTACTGCCCCCGCCGATATCCACCACCAGGCGACGTCCGCCATCATCCGCCAGGGAGTGGGCCACGCCCAGGTAGATCAGGCGGGCCTCCTCACGTCCGCCGATGATCTCGATGGGATGCCCCAGGGCCTCGCGGGCGCGCTCCTGAAAGTCGCCCGCATCCCGGGCCTTGCGCAGGGTGTTGGTCCCCACTGCACGCACGCTGCCCAGGGGCAGTTCCCGCACCCGCTGGCCGAAGCGCTCCAGGCAGGCCAGGCCCCGCTCCATGGCCTCATCGCTGATATTGCCCCGATGATCCAGACCGCTGGCCAGGCGTACGGTCTCGCGCAGGCGGTCCAGCACGTGGACCTGGCCATCACGCACGCGTGCCACGATCATGTGAAAGCTGTTGGATCCCAGATCCACTGCGGCGATGGTGTCGAAAGGCTGGCGACGTCGAAACATGGCGGAATCCCTGTGGCGGACGGCTTCAGATCAGGCGCAGGTGCCGCTGGGTGAGCAGCCAGTGCAGGATGGCACGACCCGCCTGTGGCGGGCCATCAAAATGCAGATAACAGACGCCTCCCTTCTTCATTCGCACCAGGGAAACGGGTCGCCCGGCCACCAGCCAGCCCACCAGGCAGGACAGATGGGGCTCGTGCCCCACCAGGGTGAGGGTGCGCCCTGCCCGCTTGCGCTGGAGCGCGTCATCCAGGCTGCCGGGATGGGCCTCGGGCACCAGGGATTGATGGATCTCCAGCGGGCCGGTGGTGGGCAGGTATTCGGCGAGGATGTTCGCGGTCTGGCGGGCCCGCGTGTAGGGGCTGCTCAACAGGGTGGTCGGCCCCTTGAGCAACCTGGCCAGACCCTGGGCGGCCCGATGCATGCGTTCCACGCCCTGTTCGGTGAGCGGGCGCAAATCATCGGGTTGGCCGGTGCGGGCGAACTCCACCGCATCACCGGCCTGTGCGTGGCGCACGAGAATGAGTCCGAAGGTCTGTTCCATGGTGCTTGGCGTCTCCCCCCGATGGTGGCCATTCACACGATCCTGCATCCCTCAGTATGCCTTCGCCTTGTTGCAATGAGATGAAGGCCCCGATCAGGCATCCTTGCCCGGGTAGAAATCCAGATCCTCCAACCGCCCGAGCACGGCGGTGGCGATGTTGGCCAGGTGACCGGCCACGCGCTTGTAATGACGGGCCAGCAGGGAATAGGCCACGGCCTCATGGAACTCGATCTGGCCCTCGTCGCGGAACAGTTCCCGGATGATCTCATCGCAACGGCGGCGCATCTCGGCGGCCTGCATCAGGGCCTTGCCGGCATGGCCTTCGTCCGAGTTGCGGGTGGCCTCGATGACCGCGGAGAACATGACCAGCATCTGCTCGGCCATCTCGTCCAGGGGCTTCTGGTATTTCTCCACATGGAAGCCCTCGGTATAGAGACAGCCCACCTCGAACACGCTCTTGCAGTAGTCACCAATGCGCTCGGCGTCCTTGGCCACGCTCATCAGGGCCAGGCAGATGGCCACGTCGTAGCCCGGATTCACCGTCAGGTGCCGCAACACCTTGCGACGGATGGAGCGCTCCAGGGCGTTGATGGCCTGGTCCCGCTCATAGAGGCTGTCGCCCACCTGATCGGAGGGCGTGCGGCCATGCAGCACATCATTGGCCTGCTCGAACATCCAGCAGCCATGCTCCAGCATGTCCGTGAGGTTTTCAAAGGCCCGGTTGACCGTGTTTTCGGAGACCAGGGCGGTGTAGAGCTGTCGAAACATCGAATGAGAACCTCAACAGGGATCAGCGCAAGCTCAGGAACAATTCCGTGGCACCGATACCCACCAGGGGAATGATCAAGAATACGCCAAAAAGGAACAGGAACGCGTAACTGGGTTTACGACCGGCCAATCCACCGTACCAGATGGCCACCCGCAAGGGGATGCGTCGCAGCGGATACCAGATGGCGGTGCCCGTGAGATTGAACATCACATGGAACAAAGCCACCGTCATGGCTGCGGCCATGGGGTTGGCGGTGGCCGCCAGCACACTGGTGACCGTGGTGCCCAGGTTGGCGCCCATCATGAATGGCAGCACGCGGCGGATGCGCACCACCCCGGCCCCCGCCAGAGGCACCATCAGACTGCTGGTGATGGTACTGGACTGCACCAGCACGGTGGACACCAGCCCGACGCTGTAGGCCCGTGGATCGGTGCGGAAGAAATAATTGCGGAACAGCCCGTCCACGTGGCGCAGCAGGGCACCCCGCAGATTCTTGACCATAAGGATCAGGGCGATGAACATCAAGACCAGCCCCAGTGCCGCCACCACCAGTCCCTCGCTGGTGGCGGTGGAGGTCATGCTCGCGCCAATGAAATCCACGGTGTTGACCACCGGCGCGGTGATCACCTTGACCGGACTATCGGGGCGGGCCACCTCTTCCAGACCGATCACACCGCTCAGCCAGGCCGCCGCCTGAGTGAAGATGCCACGGCCGGTTTCATGAAACCAGCCGGTGATCCATTCCACGGGGAAGATGACCATGACGGTGAGGATGTTGAAGAAGTCATGGAGCAGCGCGGCAGTGAAGGAGCGGCGAAAATTCCGGCGGATGCGAATGTTGGCCAGGGCCACGATCACGCCGGTGACGGCGGTGCCGATATTGGCCCCCATGATGGCAAAGACCCCGGTGCCCAGCGACATCTCGCCGGTAGCCACCAGGGTCACGATGAGCGCCGAGGTGAACGAGGAGCTCTGCACGATCATGGTGACCAGCACCCCGGCCAGCAGGGCGATGAAAGGGTTTTCCCCGTAGGCAAAGGCCCGCTCGAGGAAGTCGCTCTCGCCGCCGAAGGTGCCCATGCCGCTTCCCAGGACGTTCAACGCCGCCAGGAACAGATAAAGGCAGATCCCGGCATAGATCCCGCGCATCCAGGCGGGAACTTCCCGTTGTGGCGTGCGGGTCAAGGCAGGCGTATCCGGAAAGAGAGTGTGTTTCTTGAACATCTGGAGTTTCCTAAATCCACGATTTCCGTAGGGTCGGAAAGGCATGCGAAACGCTGCGGGCGCTGAGGCGGCGGCGAATGGCGAGGGCCTGACACGCGATGACTGTCGGACGATGCCGGCGTCATGTCATGGACTGATGATGTGGATCCTGGATGAGGTGGGAATCAAGGCCCGCAGATGCTGGAACTCGCGGCATGAAAGGGTCTCCGAGGCGTCGGGAAGGTGCATGTTTTAGGCAGCCTGGCGTCTGAATCCGGATCTGGCCGGCATTGTAACGGAAGTGTCACGGCGGGAGGGAGTCGAGTGTGGTTTTTGTGCCGAACTGTGAGGTCAGGCCGGGCACCGTGGGAGCTGGCTTGTGGGGGCCGGCCTATGGGAGCTGTCTTGTGGGAGCTGTCTTGTGGGAGCTGTCTTGTGGGAGCTGGCTTGTGGGAGCTGGCTTGTGGGAGCTGGCCTGTGGGGGCCGGCCTGTGGGAGCCGGCCTTGCCGGCGAAGCGCTGCGGTAGCAGCGCCCTGCCATGTGGCTGCCGCTTTCGCGGGCAAGGCCCGCTCCCACAGAGAGGCCTCATCCCACAGAGAGGCCTCATCCCACAGAGAGTCCTCCTCCCACAGGGAGGCCAGTTACAAGGGAAGGGCTGCACTCATGACAGGGTGTTGCTGGATGGGGGTTTTTGGAGCGTGCGGTTGAGGGGGAAGTGGCAGGTGAAGGTGCTGCCCTGGTCGGGGATGCTCTGGATGTGGAGGGTGGCGCCGTGCCTTTGCAGCACGTGCTTGACGATGGCCAGTCCCAGGCCCGTACCGCCGCTGGCTCGGCTGCGATCCGACTCCACGCGGTAGAAACGCTCGGTGACACGGGAAATCTGCCCTTGGGGGATGCCGATGCCGGTGTCTTCCACCTGGAAGCGGGCGCCCTCGGCGTCGGCAAACCAGCGCAGGGTGATGGTGCCGCCATCGGGAGTGTAGCGGATGGCATTGGTCACCAGATTGGAAAAGGCACTCTGCAACTCACTGCGGGCACCGCGCAGCCACAGCCCGGCCTCGACCTCCACATGGACGGTCAGGTCCCGCTCCGCCACCAGCATGTGGGCATCTTCCTCGATGGCCCCGATCAAGGCCGGCACCGGCACCGCCGTCTGCTCGGCCACGGTATCCTCCCGGGTCTCCAGGTGTGAAAGCGTGAGCAGATCGTCGATGATCCGGCGCATCCGCTCCGCCTGGGTTTCCACGGATTGCAGGGTGCGATGCACCTCCGGGGCCAGCGTCGGGTCGTCCACCAGGGTTTCCACATACCCGGCGATCACCGTGAGCGGCGTGCGCAACTCATGGGAGACGTTGGCCACGAAGTCCCGGCGCATGGACTCCAGGCGATGGATGCGCGTGACATCCCGCACTGTCAACAGTAACTGCCCATCACCATAGGCCACGACGCGAGCCGAAAGCTGTACCTGCCGGTCAGGCAGGCGCGGCATCTCCAGGGACTGGGTGTAAACGCCCCCTTCCAGATAGGCAATGAAACGGGGCTCCCGCAGCAGATGCGTGATGGGTCGTCCCACGTCCCCGGGTTGCTGCAGCCTCAGCAACTCTCCGGCAGCCTCGTTGAACCATTCGATCTCATAGCGCTTGCCCAGGATCACGGTGGCATCGGGCACGGCCGCGCTGGACTCATGGAAACGATTGAGCAGCCTGGCGATCTTCTTCTTGCGCTTGCGGCTGCGCTGGTGCAGGCGGTAAAGATCATAGGTGAGGTCATGCCAGATCCCGGAGGTATCCGGCGGATCACTGCGCTTGCCCAGGCGCACCCAGCGGTGGAACCGCCACAACTGGAAGACATGCCAGCCCAGGAAACCAAGCACTGCCAGGAACAGGGTGGCAAACACATGGCCGACCCACCAGCCAATCATCGCCCCGGCCGTCAGCACGGCGCCAAACCGCCACGCCTCCAGTTTCCATGGATGGGGATCGCGGATCATGACATCGCTCCATGCATCACGGGCACTAAACCGTCACCCCTGCTGGGAGAAGCGGTAACCGGCGCCGCGCACCGTTTGCACATAGCGATCACAGCCATGTGGGCTCAGGGCCTTTCGCAACCGAAGGATGTGAACATCCACGGTACGCTCCTCCACGTAGGTATTGCGGCCCCACACCCGATCCAGAAGTTGCGAGCGCGAATAGACCCGCTCGGGGTGCGTCATGAAGAAATGCAGCAGGCGGAACTCGGTGGGACCAATCTCCAGGGGCTTGTCGTTCGCCATCACCCGGTGACTGGCGGGGTCCAGCGTGAGCCCGTCAACGCTCAGGGGCTTGGCCTGCTCTTCCGGCAGGCTGCGACGCAGCACCGCCTTGATCCGGGCCACCAGTTCCCGGGGCGAAAAGGGTTTGGTGATGTAGTCATCGATACCCGCATCAAGTGCACCCACCTTGTCGTCCTCCTCGCCACGGGCGGTGAGCATGATGATGGGCACCTCGCGGGTGTAGTCCTCTCGCTTGAGGCGGCGGGCCAGTTCGATGCCGCTCACACCGGGGAGCATCCAATCCACCACGATCAGATCCGGCACCCGATCCGCCAGACGGGCATGCGCCTCGTGCGCATCACCGGCCTCGTCCATCTGGAATCCGGCACGGGTCAGCGCGAAGCCGACCATTTCACGGATGGCCGGCTCATCTTCCACGACCAGGATGGTCTTTTCATTCATGGTCTGCGATCCACGGTCAACTTGATGAGCGCCATTAGAGCGGATCTTTGTTACATGTTGGTGACAAGATGACGGACCGATGAAGATCCGGTTTCAGTGCAAGTTCACGCCCTGACTCGACCTGCCCCGCCTGCATTGAATACACTATCAGGCTGCCGCACACCTGCGGCCCGGGTATCCGGCTTTGGAGTAGGTCATGAGACGCGTCATATTCAACCAAAAAGGCGGGGTGGGTAAGTCCACCATCACCTGCAACCTGGCGGCCATCAGCGCCGCTTACGGCCTGCGCACCCTGGTGGTGGACCTGGACCCCCAGGGCAACTCCAGCCAGTATCTGCTGGGGCCTGCCTTTACCGAATGCGAACACACGGTAGTGGACTTCTTCGCCGGCACCCTCGGTGGCGGTTTCAGCTTCAAGTCACGCAAGCCGGTGGACCTGATCCCCTTGCAGACCCCCTTTGAGGAACTGCACATCGTACCGGCCAACCGGGAACTGGAGAACCTCCAGGGCAAGCTGGAATCCCGCTACAAGATCTACAAGCTGCGCGATGCCCTGCAGGGGATTGCCGATCGCTACGACGCGGTCTTCATCGACACCCCACCGGCCCTGAACTTCTTTACGCGATCTGCCCTGATTGCAGCGGATCGCTGCCTGATCCCCTTCGATTGCGACGATTTTTCCCGGCGCGCCCTGTATGAACTGTTGGATAACGTGCGCGAGATCCAGGAGGATCACAACGAGCAACTGATGGTGGAAGGGATCATCGTCAATCAGTTCCAGTCCAACGCGAACCTTCCCCGGGCGGTGGTGGACGAACTCATCACCGAGAACCTGCCGGTGCTGGGCAGTTATCTCTCCGCCTCGGTGAAGGTGCGTGAATCCCATCAGGCGGCCCAGCCGCTGATCCACATGGCCCCCAATCACAAGCTTACCGGGGAATACGTGGCCCTCTATCGGCTACTGAACGGCGAGGCCGTGGAGCCCGCCTGAGGCGGGCGCCAGGGGCCCTGCCCTATTTGCGGGACTCCTTGAGGAAGTAAAGCCCCAGGCCGATGAAGATCCCGCCGATCACCAGGGCCGCCGTACCGCCGATCCCCTGCCCCTCACCCACCGTGAGACGACTGATCCAGATCTCGCCGCCAAACAGGGCGAAGCCGCCCACGCCCAGGAGCAGCAGGCCGATCACCACCAGGCCCGTGTCGGTCTTCTTGCGTCGTGTCATCGGTGTTCTTCCCCCTTATTCCCGTTGGCGGCGCACGGTGATGGTCTCACCCCCCACGCCCCAGTTGTCCGTCTCCACCTCGTCGATCACCACCACGGTGGTGTTGGGGTTCTTGTCCAGCACATCCACCAGCAACTGCGTGGCGCCGCGGATGAGTTCCGCCTTCTGCTCGGGGGTCGCTCCTTCGCGGGTGATCTTGATGTTGACATAGGGCATGAATCAGGACTCCAGGGTGGGCATGATGGGAAAGCCTCCGTGTCGCCCCCGGCGCTCGGGGGTGGTCACGTTCGGTGCTCTGCCTGTATGTTGAGCGTGTTGAGAGAGTACCAAACCGAACCTACCTGAACACAACAAGGAGTGACATCATGGGCATCGAAGTGGGTGGCCTGCTGGGTCTCGTACTGCTGATCGCGGTGATCTGGGCAATCGTGAGTACCGTTCAAAGCCGCGCAGGAACCGGAACCAAGGTCCTGTGGATCGTGTTGATTGTCCTGCTGCCGCTGATCGGCTTCATCCTCTGGCTGCTGCTGGGGCCGAAGGCGGGGCGCTGACCGCCTGAGTCATCCCTCACCTGGCCCTATGCCCGACCCTTCTTCCCACCGCATGGTGGAGTCTGGAGGGTAGAAAGGAGCATTTAGCCCCTCTCCCGCTGGCGGGAGAGGGATTGGGGTGAGGGCCGTCCAGGGAGGAGGGAGTTTCATCCCCTACCGGCGCCTTGTTCGTCCAGCCTGCCCGCGACCTCTGCCTGCTGCAGGGCGCCCTGAGGCCTTGGGCTGGCCCTTCCGAGCGGGCGTCACACCACTGCCACGACGCCGACCCTCCCCCGACTGCCCCGTACCCTCCGGCTGATAGCGGGGCACCAGGTGACGCTTGCCATTGCCGATGAGGTCCGCTCGACCCATGTCCTGCAGGGCCTTGCGCAACAGCGGCCAGTTTTCCGGGTCGTGGTATCGCAAAAAGGCCTTGTGCAGCCGTCGCTGGCGCAGGCCACGGGCATTGCTGACCACCTCTCCTCCCTCACGGCGAATGGGTTTGAGGGGGTTTTTGCCCGTGTGATACATGGTGGTGGCCAGGGCCATGGGGCCAGGGAGAAAGCCCTGCACCTGGTCCGGACGAAAGCCGTTGCGCTTGAGCCACACAGCCAGGTGCAGCATGTCCTGGTCCGTGGTGCCCGGGTGGGCGGCAATGAAGTACGGCACCAGGTACTGCTCCTTGCCCGCCTCCCGGGTGTAGTGATCGAACAGGGCCTTGAAACGCTCGTAGACATCCATGCCCGGTTTCATCATCTTGGACAGGGGGCCACTCTCGGTGTGTTCCGGGGCAATCTTGAGATAACCGCCCACGTGATGGGTGACCAGTTCCTTCACGTACTCCTTGGAAAGCACCGCCAGGTCGTATCGCACCCCCGAGGCCACCAGGACCTTCTTCACGCCAGGGCGCTGACGAATGCGGCGATACAGGCTGATCAGGGGACCGTGATCCGTGTTCAGATTGGAGCAGATGCGCGGGTAGACGCAGGACAGGCGCCGGCATCGGGCCTCGATGGCCTTGTCCTTGCAGCCCAGCTGATACATGTTGGCCGTGGGTCCACCCAGGTCGGAGATGATGCCGGTGAATCCCTCCACCCGGTCACGGATCTCGTCCACCTCGCGGACGATGGAGTCCTCGGAGCGGGACTGGATGATGCGCCCCTCGTGCTCGGTGATGGAGCAGAAGGTGCAGCCGCCAAAGCAACCCCGCATGATGTTGACGGAGAAGCGGATCATCTCCCAGGCGGGGATGCGCGCCCCCCGGTAGGCGGGATGCGGAGCCCGGGCGAAGGGCAGATCGAACAGGGTATCCAGCTCCGCCGTGGTCAGCGGAATGGGGGGCGGATTGACCCACAGATCCCGATCCCCATGCCCCTGGACCAGGGCGCGGGCGTTGCCCGGATTGGTCTCCAGGTGCAGCAGGCGGGCCGCATGGGCGTACAGGGCCGGATCGTCCGTGACCGCATCCCACTGGGGCAGACGGATGACGGTGCTCTCCCGCGGATGGGCGGCCACCGCCCGACGCTGCACCCGCACCACCTGGGCACCGGTGCCCGCCCGCCAGGCCACGGCCTGTCCAGGGCCACAATGTTCCGGGATGTCCTCGCAGTAGGGATCGCGATGGCGATCCACCGGGCCGGGCCGGTCCAGCAGGGTGGAATCCAGTTCCTGCCAGCCATCCAGCAGGCCATCACTGAGAAACGCAGTACCCCGCAGATCCCGGAGGCTGCGCGGATGTTCGCCGCCGGCAATGCGATGCGCCGCCTCCACCAGGGCCCGCTCGGCATTGCCATACAGCAGCAGATCCGCCTTGGAGTCCAGCAGCACCGAGCGACGCACCTTGTCGGACCAGTAATCGTAATGGGCCACCCGCCGCAGGCTGGCCTCGATGCCGCCGATGATGATGGGCACATCCCGATAGGCCTCGCGTACCCGCTGGCTGTAGACGATCACCGCCCGGTCCGGGCGTCGCCCGCCCTCGTCATCGGGGCTGTAGGCATCGTTGCGGCGAATGCGGCGGTCGGCGGTGTAGCGGTTCACCATGGAATCCATGTTGCCCGCGGTGATGCCAAAGAACAGGTTCGGCGGTCCCAGGGCCTTGAAAGGGTCGGCGGAGCGCCAGTCGGGCTGGGCGATCACGCCCACCCGAAACCCCTGGGCCTCCAGCAGCCGACCGATGATGGCCACGCCGAAGCTGGGATGATCCACATAGGCATCGCCGGTGACCAGGATCACGTCGCAGCTATCCCAGCCCAGTTCGTCCATTTCGGCACGGGACATGGGCAGAAAGGGGGCCACGCCGAAACGCGCAGCCCAGTAGGGCCGATGGGAGAACAGCGGTTTGGGCGGTGCGGTCAGCGACATCATGGACAAATGGGCTTCACTCGTCCTCGCCCAGACGGATCTCCTGGCGCCGCCCGGTGGTGCGCATGGCGTAATCCACCGCCTCGTTCACCTGGGAGCTGATCAGCTCCCAGTCCTCGTCGGTGAGCCGCGTGGTCAGATCCACGGAAAAACGCACATACCGCGGCGGCAGCCGGTTGAGGGCCACGCAGGCCAGATCGTCCATGTGGGTGGTGTCCAGGGCATCCCCAAGCTCCAGCAGCACATGGCGAATCCGGTCGTAAACCAGGTGTTCGTAGTAGTTCTGTATGTTGCCGATCATGCGTTCGCTCCTCGAAACGTCGTTCAAGCCACGGTCTCTGTCGAGACATCGAGTCTCTTGGCCCATCCATCTCTCAAAACCCAGCGGTACCTGTCTTGTATTCTGACAGGACTTGAGCCGTTTGACTGCACGATGCGGGGCCAATCGTCATCCGTTGGCATGCAGCCAGTCGAGAATCCCATCCTGTATCCGGGTGCCCCGCCAGTGCTGCAACCCGGGGTGATTGATCATGAGCACCACGATGCGGTCCTCTCCCCGGGCGGTGCGCAGGTAACCGGCCACCGCAGAGACCCCATTGAGATACCCGGTCTTCATGCGCATGTCCCCCGCCCCTGGGGCATCCACGAAGCGCCGGCGCAAGGTGCCATCCTCGCCGGAAACGGCCAGGGAGGACAGATATTCGGGCATATAGGGGCTGTTTCGACCCACTTGCAGCACCTGAGCCAGCTGCCGGGCGGTGATGCGGTTGCTGCGCGAGAGACCGGCGGCGTTGTCCAGCTCCAGGCCCAGGGTATCCACCCCGTTGCGGGCCAGCATGGCCCGGATGGCCGCATGCCCCTTGTCCACGGTGGCCGGACCCTCGTACACCGCCACCCCCAGGGCCAGCTTGAGCTGCCGGGTCATGACATTGTTGCTGTACTTGTTGATCAGACGAATCAGGTCACCCAAGGGAGGGGATTCATGCACCACCCGGGGCTTGGCATCCTTGTGCGGTAGCGTGCCAACACGCCAGTTGCCATCAAGCGTCCCGCCCCATTGCTCCCAGAGTTCGCTGAACAGGCCGTGGGCATAGGCCTCGGGAGCCAGGGCCGTGCGCAGCAGGCTGTACTGATCGCACCCCCGGGGGAAGCTCCCCTCCAGGCGCACGCGACCCGCATCCTCCACGTGATAGGCCACGCCGCGCTGATACCCCTCGCAGGGCCCCGCTGCCAGGCGCAGGCGGTTATCCAGTTGCAAACGCGACAGCGGGGGGTCGGTGGTCACCTGCACCGAACGACCATCCTCCGCAGGACGAAACTCGAAACGGACGGCATTGAAATTCATCAGCAGGGCATGAGGCGGCTGATTGTAGGCCCGGAAGGCCTGGCCATCGAACTCACCCGGATCTTCCGGGGCCACATCGTAATGACTGAGATCAAAGACCAGATCCCCTTCGATGCGCTCGATGCCGCTGCGCCTGAGGGCCCCTGCCAGCTTCCACACCTGCTCGGTCACCAGAAAGGGATCGCCGCCGCCAAGCACGTAAAGATCGCCCTTGAGCACACCATTTTCCACCGGCGCAAAGGTGTGCAGGCGAGTCTCCCAGCGATGCGCGGGGCCCAGGATATCCAGGGCCGCCAGGGTGGTGACCAGCTTCATGGTGGAGGCCGGGTTACGCGGCACATCCACCCGATGGGCGATCGTGGGGGATGCCCCCGGAGGCTGCACCCAGAGGCTGACCGCGTCCTGGGGCACGCCGTGGCGTTCCAGCACCTGGACAATGGCATGAGGCAGACCGGCAGAGGCGGTTGATGACCCCAGGGCCATCATCAGCAGCAACACTGACAGTCGAAAAAGGAGATGGGATCTCGCGGGGATCATGATGGCCATGGGTGCAATGGAAGTGGAAGGTTCTTGAGGTCATTATTCTACTCCGACCGCGAACTCAGTAAGATGGTGGGTTACCAACCGTCGTCATACCGCCCATCGTCATACCGCCGGAGCCATTGCATGTCCGTCATCCGCCAGGAAGACCTGATCCAGAGCATTGCAGACGCCTTCCAGTTCATCAGCTATTACCATCCCAAGGATTACATCCAGGCCCTCACCCAGGCCTACGAGCGTGAACAGTCCCCCGCGGCGAAAGACGCCATGGCCCAGATCCTGGTGAACTCCCGGATGTGCGCCCAGGGACACCGCCCCATCTGTCAGGACACCGGCATTGCCCTGGTGTTCCTCAAGATCGGGATGAACGTGCGCTGGGAGGCGACGATGAGTGTTCAGGAAATGGTGGATGAGGGCGTGCGCCGCGCCTATACCGATCCCGACAACACCCTGCGCGCCTCGGTGCTGCTGGATCCCGCCGGCGAGCGCCGCAACTCGAAGGACAACACCCCGGCCGTGGTGCACATGGAGACGGTGCCCGGCGATCACCTGGAGGTGATCTGCGCTGCCAAGGGGGGCGGCTCCGAGAACAAGGCCAAGGTGGCCATGCTCAACCCTTCCGACTCCATCGTCGACTGGGTGCTCAAGACCGTCCCCACCATGGGCGCCGGCTGGTGTCCGCCGGGGATTCTGGGTCTGGGCATCGGCGGCACGCCGGAGAAGGCCATGCTCATGGCCAAGGAATCGCTGATGGCCCCCGTGGATGTCCAGGAGCTTCAGGCCCGCGGGCCGGCCAACCGGGTGGAGGAGCTGCGCCTGGAGCTCTATGAGAAGGTGAACGCCCTGGGCATCGGCGCCCAGGGTCTGGGGGGTCTGACCACCGTGGTGGACGTGAAGATCCTGGACTACCCCACCCACGCCGCCTCCCTCCCCGTGGCCATGATCCCCAACTGCGCGGCCACCCGTCATGTGCACTTCCACCTGGACGGCAGCGGTCCGGCACAACTCACCCCACCCGCCCTGGAAGACTGGCCGGAACTGGATTACGACCCCAGCAAAGGCAAGCGCGTTGATCTGGACAGCATCACCCCCGAAGACGTGGCCAGCTGGCAGCCGGGTGATGTGCTGCTGCTCAATGGCCGCCTGCTCACCGGACGGGACGCCGCCCACAAGCGTCTCACCCAGATGCTGGATGCAGGAGAAACCCTGCCGGTGGATTTCACCAACCGCTTCATCTACTACGTGGGCCCCGTCGACCCGGTACGCGACGAGGTGATGGGTCCGGCCGGCCCCACCACCGCCACACGCATGGACAAGTTCACCCGCCAGATGCTGGAGCAGACCGGACTTCTGGGCATGGTGGGCAAGGCCGAGCGCGGCCCCACCGCCGTGGAGGCCATCCGTGACAACAAGGCCGTGTACCTGATGGCCGTGGGCGGTGCCGCCTACCTGGTGTCCAAGGCCATCAAGGCCTCCCGGGTGGTGGCCTTCGAGGATCTGGGCATGGAGGCCATCTACGAGTTCGAGGTCAAGGACATGCCGGTCACCGTGGCCGTGGACAGCCAGGGCACCTCCGTGCATGAAACCGGTCCCAAGGAGTGGCGCATCCGGATCGAGCAGGCCTGACGGGCCGGATGCCGACACCAAATCCAACGCACACCGATCACAACCCGGAAGGACACGCCCCATGCAGCTTCGAGTGCTCGACTTTGGATCCCAGCCCGCCCTGCGATCCCAAGCGGTGTATCACGGCATTGCCCACCATATGCAACCCGGCGACACGCCGGTGCTCACCCTGGTGAATCCCTCATCACCCTATGTCTGCGTGGGTCTGCATCAGGACGTGACCCTCGAGGTGGACGAGGACTACTGTCGGGAGCATCAACTGCCGATCATCCGTCGCCATGTGGGCGGCGGAGCCGTGTTTCTGGACCAGAATCAACTCTTCTTCCACTTCATCTACCCCGCCGAGAAGGCCCCACGGCGGGTCAGCGACATCTATTCACATTTCATTGAGCCGGTGATCCAGACCTATCACCGACTGGGCGTGCAGGCGATCTTTCGCCCGGTGAACGACATCCATGTGGACGGTCGCAAGATCGGCGGCACCGGCGCCGCCTCCATCGGGGATGCCACCCTCATGGTGGGCAGTTTCATGTTCGATTTCGACGTGGATACCATGTCCCGGTGCCTGAAGGTGCCCTCGGAGAAGTTCCGCGACAAGCTGCGGGCCGGCATGTCCGACTACATCACCACCCTCACCCGGGAACTGGACACGCCCCCCTCACGGGAGACGGTGATCAAGACCTTCATGGAGGAACTGGCCATCCATCTGCAGGTGGACCCGGTGATGGATCAGGCCACGCAGGACGAGGAGGCGGCCATTGCCAGGCAGGAAAGGGAATTGCAGGACCCCGAGTGGACCTACCAGAAGGGGCGTCGATTCATCGAGCGGGGCGTAAAGATCTCCGCCGACACCCACCTGGCCGAAGGCGCCTTCAAGGCCCCCGGCGGCTTGATCCGCAGCCGTCTGCTGGCCAAGGACGACCACATCGTGGACCTGTCCCTGAGCGGCGATTTCACAGTCTTCCCGGAGGACGGCATGCAGCGCCTGGCCGACGCCCTCAAGGGCGTACCCCTCACTCAGGACTCACTCCAGGGCGCCACCCAGCAGGCCATGACCGATGTGGCCCTGGACATCCCCGGCGTCACCCACGTGGATATCGCCACCGCCATCACCGCCGCCTTCCGGGGCAGCTGACAAAGGGAATTTTCCAATCCCCGCTTACCATGCTCGCCCGTGGGAGCGGCCCTCGGCCGCGAAGCCCATGCCGAAGACAACGCGCATGGCAATCCCCCCTTCGCGGGCAGGCCCGCTCCCGCAAAAACGACTCACCGTGGAGAAACGGAACCTGCTGGGCCGGGGCAAACAAAACGCCCGCCCTTTACTCTACTCTTCCGGGGGGCCCCCGGGCCCTTCGGCGACGCCGTAGAACCGAGCCACGCGCACCGCGAAATCATAGATGGGCTCGGGTCTCGGCGCGTCCGGCATGCCTTCCACAATGCGGCGACCGTCCGCCAGGTGCATGCAGACCACGTAACGATAACCCCGGTTGAAGGGATAGCGCTCGATGCTGATGCGCTGCACACGGGAGAGGTCATGCTCCAGCAACGGGTTACGACCGACAAGTCGCTGCTTCTCGATGGCCACATGGGCCGGCGAATGCCGGAACCGGTACAGGGTGAAGGGCGACAGGCGCCACAGGGCATAGAAAGACATGCCGCCCAAGGCGATCAGGATGGCGAGATTGGCCAACGGAGGGGGGTAGCCATCCAGGAACTGGCGCAGATAGATCGTGCCATACACCACCATGGCCACGATGGGCATGGCCTGCAGCAACATGGCCATGGGGTCGGGGTGACGAATTACCATGAACGAAGAATTCCCTCACAGATCAGGATCACCCGGCCGGGCCGGGACGAAACGTCGATACCTTCCAGCATCATGAGCGACCGGCGATCTCATTCATGGCGTGTTCAATGCGCGGATACAGGAAACTGTAGCCGCCCTCCTCCTGCACCTTGCGCCCGGAAATGGCCTGGGAATCCAGAACGATATCCGCCATTTCTCCCATGGTGGCCCGCAGCATGAAGGCCGGAGCAGGCAGCAGGGCCGGACGGCCCAGGGCCTTGGCAAAAGCCTTGGAGAACTCCCGATTGGTCACCGGATGGGGAGCCACGGCGTTGTAGACCCCGCGCATCGAATCCTCCTTGAGGGCCCGGGAGAGAATCCCGGCCAGGTCATCCACATGGATCCAGCTCATCATCTGGGAACCATCGGAGACCGGCCCACCCAGCCCGGCCTTGAAGATGGGCATGAGACGGCCGATCACACCACCCCCCCGTCCCAGCACCACACCGATGCGCACGATGACCAGCCGCGTGCCCTCGTTCACACGCTCGGCCTCCGCCTCCCACTTCTGGCAGATCTCCGACATGAAGCCGGCGGCGGGCTCGCTTTCCTCCTCCAGCGGCTCCGGCTGGTTCACCGGGTAGTAACCAATGGCCGAAGCAGACACCAGGGCACGGCACTGGGGCGCATGCGCATTGATGCCCTCCACCAGGGCGCGGGTGGGTTCCACGCGTGAGTTGATGATCTTCTTTTTCTGTTGGGCGCTCCAGCGCTTGCTGGCAATGCTCTCACCCACCAGGTTCACGGCGGCCTCAACGCCCTGAAAGGCATCCGGGGGAATGGGAGAACGGGTGTCCCATTCGATGATGCGGAAGGTATCCATGCCCAGCTTGCGCCGGGCCTTCTCGGCATTGCGGGTGAGCACCACGAACTCGTGTCCCTGGGGCTGCATGCGGGCGATCAGCCGCGAACCGACGAAACCGGTCCCGCCGGTGATGAGTATTCTCATATAGCCTCCATGTGCTTGGGTCAGCGGGGAGCCGCGCCCCCCTGGTGTTACTTGTCCTTGTTCTCCCGGGCCTTCTCGTCCTTGCGGCGCTCTCGCTCTTCCCGATCGCGGCGCAGGGAGATGAACTGCCAGATACCAAAGGCAGCGACCACAGCAACGATCAATAGGCCTTCAAGGGCCTTGATGTCCGAACCCTCACCCATGGTCTGTCTCTCCTCAACTGGTATGGTCTGAAGCTACGCCGCGCCCCGTGGCCGGGTCAATCCCCGCGATTGCCCCCACCCTGCCCCTTGAGCAGATCCCCGAGGGCGGCGAAGGGATTATGGGTGGCCCCCTGGCCAGGACCATCCCCCTGCCCGCCACCATGACCACTCATGGCCTCGGTGAGGCGCTGATGCTCGTTATCGTGACAATACACGCACAACAACTCCCAGTTGGAGCCATCGGGCGGGTTGTTGTCGTGGTTATGATCGCGATGGTGGACGGTCAGTTCGCGCACGTTCTTGTGATCAAAGGTGCGCCCGCAACGACCGCAGACCCAGGGGTACATCTTCAGGGCCTTGGCCCGGTAGCCCTTTTCCCGATCCTCGCGTTCCCGGTGGCTGTTGGCGACCACCTGATCCAGGCGGCCACCGCCGGATGAATTCACTGCCATGGTCTTGTCCTCGTCAATTCGTGTTGCCCGTGGTGCCGGGCCGGCCACGCCCGCTGCCCGCGCGCCACACCCAGCCATCGGGCCGATTGTAGCCCGTCACCAGGTAGCGCAGGGCCTGAACATCCCGCAGCAGGTGATGAAAACGATCCGCCACCCGGGGCTGGCCGCACAACAGCAGCCGATCGCCCGTCTGGATATCGGTCTCGGGCCCGGGGGTCAGCAAGGCTTCTCCCTCACGTACCCGCATGAGGGGCACGCAATTGAAAGAGTCCCGCCATGCATGGGTGGCATCCAGCAGCGCCCCCAGGGTGACGGACTGCTCCTGGAGCAGCCGGACCAGGGCCGGCGCTGACTTGTCGTTCACGTTCACCAGCCAGACCTCGGGCACCACCTCATCGGTGACGCCGGTGATCCGGCTCAGCAGTTCGTTGGCCCAGTCGTCGTCCTTTTCCCGAGACAACTCCAGAAAGCGGGCCAGCAAGGGGGCGCTCAGGTGCGCCAGAATGGCCTCGGCGATCATCTCGCTGGGGCGCATGATCAGGTCCGGTTTGGCGGCTCTGAAGATGTCCCGGTTATCGTGGTGGTTCTGCCGGGCCACGATGAACAAATCGGGGTTCAGGGCCCGGGCGGTCATCAGGCAGGAAAGATTGTTGGTGTCCTCATCGGTGCCGGCCAGCAGACCCACCGCGTTGGCAACGCCCGCCTGCTGCAGCGTGTCGGCCTCCGTGCCACGACCATGCAGGCTGGGGCCATCGGGATCCGCCCGCTCGGCGAGTTCCTCGATCACCACGGTACCCATGCCCAGGGATTTCATGCCCTGTTTCACTGCCCCTCCCAGACGACCGAACCCCACCAGGATCCAGGTGCCCCGGGGCGGTTCCACGGGCCGCTGCAGGGGCGTATCCGGCACGCTGGTGAGCCATTCCCTCAACAGGTACAGCCCCGGCGACTGCAATGCCAGGGTGAGGCGCTCGCCGAAGGCATCAAAGGGATTGACGATATGATCCGTGCCGAATGAGGCCATGTTGTCCCGGGTGGCGCGGGTGTGGGCGCGGCAAACCACCGGCAGGGTGGGATTGAGCAGCTTGACGGTGATGGCGATCTTCAGATTGGCATCGTCGTTATCCGTGACCGCCAGCACGCCCTGGCACAGGGGATGACGCAGACCGGCAGTACGCAGATGCCTGGACACGCTGGCATCCCCCACCATGGCCGGCACATGACTGCTCAGATCCGTGAGTTCCAGGTCATTGATGCGATCGAGATTCAAGTCGATCACCACTGCCCGCTGCCCCCGGTGCACAAGGGCCTTCACCAGCATGGACCCGGTATCCCCGTAACCGCAGACAATATAGAAAGGCTCCTGCATGCGCCTGACATGGCGCTCGAAGCCCTGATATCGGACGGCCTGCCTGAATGCGGGTTCCTGCACCAGGGCGAGGATCTTGCCGATGGCATACAGCCAGGCAATGATCGTGAGGTAAATGGAGAACATCACCCACAGTCGCTGGGCCTCACTGAAATCACGGGGGACCTCTCCAAAACCGGTGGTGGTGGCTGTGTAGCTGAGAAAATACAGCACATGCAGGATGTCCATGCGCCAGGTCTCGCCGTGCTCATCCACCCCCGGGATCAGCAACAACCCGAGCCCGGCCAGGGTGTAGGCGCCGATGAGAACCAGCAGCGGGGTTCTCATGCGCCGCAGAAAGAGGAAAAGGACCTTGTTCATGGGCGTGTGGGCGTGAGCCTGGAACCGTTGGCCATCAACGCCGCAGGTTCACGGTATCAATGATCACCAGCACCACCGAAACAATGTTGGCCAGCAACGCGCCAGCGGCCAGGGAGACGATACTGGCCATGAACATGGCGTCCATGCCCCCTGCATGCACGTGCACGGCATAGGCCCATACCAGGGCCGCCGCCAGTAACTGCAGGTCCGCCACCAGCGAACTGGCCAGCAGCAGGGCCCCGGTCTGTGTGCGGTCCCCGAACTTGAGAACGGTGGCGATCAGGTTGACGATGATCACGGCGAGCAGTTCGTAGGTATTGTGATGATCGGGATTGTCGAACTCCCCCAGCACGAACCCGAAATTCAGGGTCAGTGCCAGCAGGATGAAGAAACCAAAAAAGACCTTTTCCAGGCTCACCGGGGCGTCCCTTGGGATGGTTTGAGCCCCTATGTTCGGTGTTAATCTTGAAGGGATCAAGCGGCAGATGCGACATGCCAGGGGCATGATCACCACTTGCCGGATATTTGAAGATTGGAGCGGTACCGATGGATTCCAACACCCCGCAGAATGAAGATGACACCCACGAGAGCCCGGCCTGGCACGCCCAGGATCCCGACAAGGTGGTCCGGCATTGGGAGTCCCATGCCGATGGCTTGACCGCACAGGCGGCGGAACAGCGTCTGGAGCAATATGGCCCCAACGAACTGCGCCCGCCGGAAAAAGCCGGCCCGTTGATTCGGTTCTTCCGCCACTTCCACAACATCCTGATCTATATCCTGATGGTGGCTGCCCTGGGCACCGCCCTGCTGGGCCACTGGGTGGACACCGGGGTGATTCTGGCAGTGGTGCTGATCAATACACTGATTGGCTTCGTGCAGGAGGGAAAGGCCGAAAAGGCTCTGGACGCCATCCGCAAGATGCTCTCACCCCGGGCCCTGGTGCTGCGGGATGGTCATCGCCGCGAGGTGGAGGCCAGCAGCCTGGTGCCCGGGGATGTGGTCTATTTGCAGGCGGGCGACAAGGTGCCGGCGGACCTGCGATTGCTGAATGCCAAGAACCTGCGCATCGACGAGGCCGTGCTCACCGGAGAGTCGGTACCGGTGGAGAAGGCGGTGCCACCCGTTGAGAAGGATGCCCCCCTGGGCGATCGCCTCTGCATGGCCTACTCCGGCACCCTGGTCACCTTTGGTCGCGGGCGGGGCCTGGTGGTGGCCACCGGGCAGACCACGGAGGTGGGCCGCATCTCCACCATGCTGGGCGAGGTGGACAGCCTGCAAACGCCGCTGGTACGGCAGATGGAGCAGTTCGGGCGTTGGCTGGCGGGTGTCATCATCGTGGTCGCAGCAGCCACCTTTGCCTTTGGTTACTGGGTTCGCAGCTACCCCCTGGACGAGATGTTCCTCGCCGCCGCCAGCCTGGCGGTCTCCACCATCCCCGAGGGTCTGCCGGCCATCCTGACCATCGCCCTGGCCATCGGTGTGCAGAAGATGGCCCGACGCAATGCCATCATCCGGCGCCTGCCGGCGGTGGAGACCCTGGGCTCGGTGTCCACCATCTGTTCCGACAAGACCGGCACCCTCACCCGCAACGAGATGACCGTCTCCTCACTGCGCAGCCGTGAACGCCATGTGGAGGTGGATGGCGTGGGCTACGCGCCCCAGGGCGGGTTTTCCGAGGACGACCAGGACATCAATCCCGATGACGACCCGGTGCTGGCCCAGGCCCTGAGGGTGGGCCTGCTCTGCAACGATGCCCAGGTATTCGAAAAGGAAGGTCACTGGGTGATGGAGGGGGACCCCACGGAGGGCTCCCTGGTGGTTCTGGCCCGCAAGGCCGGCATGGACCCGCAGACCGAACAGGGACAGATGCCCCGGGTGGATGTAATCCCCTTCGAGTCGGATCACAAGTACATGGCCACCCTGCATCGAGATCACGACGGGCAGGGCGTGATCTACCTCAAGGGTGCGCCGGAGCGCGTGCTGGAGTTGTGTGAGCATGAGCAGACCCGCGATGGGGCACGCCCACTGGAGCGGGCCTGGTGGGAGCAGGCCATGGAAGAAGTGGCCGCCCGGGGTGAGCGCCTGCTCGCCGTGGCGGCGAGAGATGCCCGACCGCACCAGAACGACCTCAATTACAGCCAGGTGGAGGCTGGCGGATTTTCCCTGCTGGCCATCCTGGGCATCATCGACCCGCCCCGGGAGGAAGCCATCCGGGCGGTGGGTCAATCCCTGGAGGCGGGCATCCGGGTGAAGATGATCACTGGCGATCATCTCATCACGGCCCAGGCCGTGGGCGGGTTGCTGGGGATCGGCGGCAAGGACAAGGACAAGGCCACCGCCATCGCCGGCCACGAACTGGATCAATTGACGCCGGAACAACTCAGGGAGACGGCCCACAAGACAGACGTGTTCGCCCGCACCACCCCCGAGCACAAGCTGCGACTGGTGCAGGCCCTGCAGCACGGCGGCAGCATCGTGGCCATGACGGGGGATGGCGTCAACGACGCCCCTGCCCTGAAGCGCGCCGATGTGGGCGTGGCCATGGGCCACAAGGGCACCGAGGCGGCCAAGGAGGCCTCGGAGATGGTGCTGGCCGATGACAACTTCGCCTCCATCGCCCATGCGGTGGAGGAAGGTCGCACGGTGTACGACAACATCCGCAAGGCCATCCTGCACATGCTGCCCACCAATGCCGGGCAGTCCATGACCATCATGATGGCCATCCTCATGGGCCTGGCCTTGCCCCTCACCCCGGTGCAGGTGCTGTGGGTGAACATGGTCACCTCGGTGACGCTGGCCATGGCCCTCGCCTTCGAGCCCAGTGAGCCGGGGGTGATGAAGCGACCACCGCGCAACCCCAATGCCCCGTTGCTATCGGGCTTTCTGCTCTGGCGCATCCCTTTCGTGGCGGTGCTCCTGTGGCTGGGCACCTTTGGGCATTTCGTGTGGATGCAGGAGGTGGTGGGCAGTTCCGAGGAACTGGCGCGCACCGTGGCCATCAACACCCTGGTGGCCGGTCAGGCCTTCTACCTGCTGAATCTGCGCCTGATCTATCAGCCGGTGCTGCGCGGTTGGGCGATCTTCCAGTCCCGCGCCATGTGGCTGGCCATCGGCATCCTGGTGCTGTTGCAACTGGCTTTCACCTATGCCCCGGTGATGAACACCCTGTTCGGCACCACGGCCATCGGCTGGGAAGACTGGGCCCGCATCCTGCTGTTTGGTCTGGTGGTGTTCGTGATCGTGGAACTGGAGAAGACGGTGTTGCGGCGGCTGCCCTGGGTGAACACTGACTAACTCTCATGCACCAAGGTGGTAATGCACCCCAGACGAAGAAAGATACGTCACGAGCCCCTCTCCCCACGGGGGAGAGGGGTTGGGGTGAGGGGCGATGGCCGTTACAGTGCCTATCGCATCCCTAGCCCTTCCCACCCGTGGGGGAGGAGGGAGTGTCTGTAGCTGAACCCTTAGCTGAGCATGAACACCTTCAGGCTGCGGGGGCCGTGGGCGCCGAGCTGGATGGTCTGCTCAACGTCGGCGGTGCGCGAGGGGCCGGTGATGAGATTGACGGTTCGTGGCCAGGGCTTATCCCGCTCCCGGAGTCGCATCCAGGCATCCTCCAGGCGGTCCACCACGTTCGCTGACGCCAGCACCACGAAGTGGTATTCAGGCAGGAAGTTGATGGTGGTGGGGTCATCTGCACCTGAAGCAAGGACCAGGGTACCCGTCTCGGCCACGCCACAGACCGCCTGACTCAGGCCGACGGTTTCATCGCCCAGGGCGGGGCCGAAGCGGGGGGCCAGTCCGGCGCCAGCCCAGTCCAGGTGAGCCAGCGCCGGGGCCACGACGACCGGCCCATCAAGGCCCTGTTGCTGCATGACGCGGGCAAGTTGTCGGGGAATGTCATCTGGCTGATCCAGCCATTCAACGGTGCCGGCGGCCTGCTCCAGCGCACTTTCAAAGTCTCTCTCCCCTCCCGGGAGAGAGGTTGGGGTGCGGGGAAACTCAGGCACTGTGCTCCCCGTGCCCCTCATCCCCGACCATTCTCCCCCGAGAGGAGAAGGGAGATCATGGGTGGAGCCCTCAGCCTCAGATCCAGAGCCCCTCTCCCCCCCGGGGAGAGGGGTTGGGGTGAGGGGTGTGGAGGGCACGGTATCTCCTCCGCCCAACATCTCCAGAAAACTGCGCCCCTCCGGTACCGGCAGATATCTCCCGCCCTTGAACCACCCGGACGCCATGGGCAAACGCTGGAGCACACCCTGCCCCCTCCCCAGCCAGCCCAGGGTCCGCGCCGACCATCGCGCCACCGGGCGGTACAACCCCGGCCGCCTGGCCACCTGACCCCATAGCCACACTGCCCAGCGGGGCCGTCGACCGATCACCCGCTGCTCGAATTGATACTCCCTCAGCCCCCGAAGCAGTTCCGGCAACGGAATCTTCACCGGGCACACCTCGGCACAATGACCATTCAGCGTGCAGGCCTGGGGGAGATCCTGGGCACTGCCCAGGCCGCGGGTCAGGGGGGTGAGCACCGAACCCATGGGCCCGGGGTACACCCATCCATAGGCATGACCGCCGATGGCGCCATACACGGGACAGTGATTCAGACAGGCCCCGCAACGAATGCAGCGCAGCATGGCCCGGTAACGCGGATCTGCCAGCATCCCGGAGCGGCCGTTGTCCACCAGCACCACGTGATGGGCCAGCGGGCCATCCGTGTCATCGGCGCGGCGTGGGCCGGTGGACAGGGTGGTGTAGCTCGTCATCACCTGTCCCGTGGCACTGCGGCCCAGCAGGCGCAGCAGGTTTGTCATGTCCTCCAGCGTGGGCACTACCCTTTCGATACCCGTCACGGAAACATGCACCCGGGGCAACGTGGCGGTCAGATCCCCGTTGCCCTCGTTGGTGACAATCACACTGGCGCCGTTCTCGGCCACCAGGAAGTTGGCACCGGTGATGCCCACATCGGCGGTGAGGAAGCGCTCACGCAGCACACTGCGGGCCTCGTTCACCAGGCCCGGGATACTGGTCACCCGCTCGGCAAAACCCAGTTTCCGGTGGTGTTCGTGGAAGAGTTCGGTGATCTGCTCGCGGGTCTTGTGGACCGCAGGCGCAATGATGTGGCTGGGGGTCTCATGGGCCAGCTGGATGATGTACTCACCCAGGTCGGTCTCCACCCGATCGTAGCCGGCATCATCCAGGGCCTCGTTGAGCCCCACCTCCTCGGCCACCATGGACTTGCCCTTGGTCACGCGCCGGGCACCCGCCTGCGCGCAGATATCCAGGACAATGCGCCGAGCCTCCTCGGCGTCGGCGGCCCGATGCACCTGACCACCCTGGGCCTCGAAGGCCTGAATGAACTGATCCAGGTAATCTTCCAGGTGATCCAGGGTGTGGTCCCGGATGGCCACCCCCTGGTCGCGCAGGGCCTCGAAGTCAGGACGGGCATCCACCGCCTTGCGGCGCTTGAGCACGAAGCCGTCTCGCGCGCGGCCCAGTGCCTGCTCCAGATGTCGATCGTTCAGTGCCACCCGGACCCGGGCCTTGAAATCTGTCGTGGACGTGTTCATGCCCTGCCCTCCCCGATGGCCTGCCCATCTGCCCGTCCGGCCAGCACCTCCGCCACATGAAAGACCCGGACCGGGCTGCCCTCATGGCGCAGCCGCCCGGCAATATTCAACAGGCATCCCAGGTCACCGCCCAACAGGAACCGGGCACCGCTCTCGCTCACCCGCCGACCCTTGTCGGCCACCATGCGTCCGGAGATCTCAGGATATTTCACGCTGAACAGGCCCCCGAACCCACAGCAGACCTGGGCGTCGGTCATCTCGTTCAGCTCCAGGCCCTGCACCGTGGACAGCAGGCGGCGCGGCTGATCCCGCACCCCCAGTTCGCGAAGCCCGGAGCAGGAATCGTGATAGGTGGCCACACCATCCAGACGCGCACTCACCGCTGTCACCCCCATCACATCCACCAGAAAGGACGTCAGCTCAAAGGTCCGGTCCGCCAGGTCCCGAGCCCGGACCTGCAACTCGGGGTCATCGGAAAGCAGCTCAGGATACGCACCTATCATGGCGCCGCAGGTGCCCGAGGGCAGCACCACGTAGTCAAAACCCTCAAATTCCTTCAACACCCGCAGCGCCAACGCCCGGGCGGTGGCGCGATCACCGCTGTTGTAGGCCGGCTGTCCGCAGCAGGTCTGGCCTCGCGGCACACTCACCCGACAGCCCGCCGACTCCAGTAACTGGATGGCAGAGAACCCCACATTGGGGCGATACAGGTCCATCAGGCACGTGGCATACAGGGCCACATGGGGCTGTGCGGGGGAATTCACGGTCATGGTCGCCATCACGAAATGAATGGGCAGGCTTTGCCAAGGATAGACGCTCCACACCGCGTTGGCAGCGTCTTGCTGTCAACCCACTATACTTTCAAGGGGGATCGCGTTCGTTCGGAGCGGGCGCCGGGCTGCCCCGCGGCATTCGACCGCTTTCATGGATCGGCGTGCGCGCGCCGGTTCGTTTCAGGAAGAACCTTAAGGGGAGTGACACCAATGAATGACTATCTGCTGTTTCGCAAGATGATCACCCCGCCCTTCATCCATATCATTTTCTGGATCGGTGTGGCCGCCATCGTGGTCAGCGCCTTGGGGACCATGTTCGGTCAAAACTTCTTCGCCGGGGTTTTGATGCTGGTGCTGGGCGTGGTGTTCTGGCGCATCACCTGTGAACTGATGCTGGTCCTGTTCAGCATTCACGACCGGCTCTCGGAGATCGCCAGAAAGCCTGACTCGAGTCCAGGCCCAGACACCCGGACCTGAACTCCACGCCCCCAGTGCCTCGGCAACGGCGAGGCACTGGGTATCTCCCTGCCCTCTCATGCCCGGGATGTGTGTGCCACACTATCACCTCGCACCCGAAGCTGTTTGATACTTCAGTTGATCAACGCGCCTGCCTCCCGGAGCAGATCATGGACTCGCTCCGCCAGGATGCGATAGCCCTCGGCGTTGGGATGGATGGGATCCGCCTTGAGGGAATCCCGGGAAAGAATATAGGCCAGGGCGTCACCCTCCAGGGTCACGCCCAGTTCATCGGCCAGATCCTGGTACACCTGGGCACCACTGAGCCGCCACAGGGCCGGTGTGGGCACGGCCGCCATCACCACCTGGATGTCCCGCTCGCGAGCCGTGAAGATCATGGCCTCCAGATTCTGCCGCTTGTGTTCGCTGTCGCCCCGCCTCAGCATGTCGTTGCCACCGTGGATCAGGATCAGCAGATCCGGTTGATACTGATCCAGCAACCCGGGCAAACGCGCCCGCCCCTGAGTGGTCACCTCGCCGGGCACGCCTGCGTTGATCACCTCAAGACCGGTCATCCGCGCCAGATGGGACGGGTAACTGGCTCCCGCCGGAGCCCCGGTGCCGTAGGTCAGGCTGTCACCAAAGGCCAGGATCACGGCATCCGGCGGCAATAGCAGCAGGGGCTCCGGCCGGGGGGAGCAGGCCCCCAGCACGAACAGGCACACCACCAGCATCAGTGACCACGGGGCACGACGGTATCCGGACAGCATGAAAACCCCTCTGAGGATATGGGTTGAGTGTCTCATGGCAGGCGCTTTGATCGAGGCTCGAATCCCCCGGATCAACTGGCCTGGATCTGCGCAAAATCTTCAGATTAAGTATAGTCTTAAGCTCGGAAAAGCCTCCGCCCACGCGGTGTCTGACCGAAAGATCCCTGTCATTGGAGCGAAGAGAATTGATGGATTCCTTTCACATTAGACGATTGCTCACTGCTCTGATCCTCCTGTGCCTGCTCCCCTGGCTGCTCAGCGGCTGTGAGCGGGGTTCCGGGGTCGCCCAGGTCCATCCGGACGAATCCGGGGTGTTGGTCGTGGTGACCCGAAATGGTCCCACCACCTACTACCTGGACCGTCACGAGCGCCCCAGCGGCCCTGAATATGACCTGGTGACCGATTTTGCCAAGGCCCATGGATGGGAGGTGGACTGGATGGTGGTCGACTCCACCGCCCAGGTGATCGAGGCACTGGAGGCCGGCAAGGCCCATCTGGCTGCTTCGGGGCTGACGCACCTGGAATCCCGCAACCAGCGCTTTGAACGGGGTCCGGCTCACACCGAGGTCACTCAACAGGTGGTCTGCCATCGTGATCTTGCCAGCAAGCCCCGCCAGAACGCGGATCTGGCCAACGTGGAAATCGCAGTGACAGCGGATTCCAGCTATGCCGAGCGGCTGCGGACGCTGGCGAGCGATCACGAGGGGCTCAGTTTTCAGGAAGTGAACAAGGGCACCGAGCGACTGCTGGGAGAAGTCGCGGAAAAGGCCCTGCAATGCACTGTGGCCGACTCCAACATCGTCAAGGTCAATCGCCGATTCATGCCATCACTGAGCGTGGCCATGGATCTCAGCGAGGGGCAGAATCTGGGCTGGTACCTGGCTGGAGGAGCCACGGAGCTGGCGGAACAGGCCTTTGGGTGGATGAACAGCCGGGAGGGTGATGAGGCCATTGATCGCATGGAGCGGCGCCATTACGCCTACATCACTGAGTTCGATTTCGTGGACTTGCGAGCACTGAACCGGCGCATCGAGGACCGCCTGCCTGAGTACAAGGAGCTTTTCCTGGCCGCTGAGGAGGAAACCGACATGCCAGCCGACCTGCTGGCGGCCCTGTCCTATCAGGAGTCCCACTGGAACCCCAATGCCCGAAGCCCCACCGGCGTGCGCGGCATGATGATGCTTACACAGAACACCGCACGCTCCCTGGGCGTCACCAATCGGCTGGATCCCGAGCAGAGTATCCTGGCGGGAGCGCGTTATCTGGAGGACCGCCACCGGCGGCTGCCAGAGCATATCCCGGAACCTGATCGCCTCTTCCTGGCCCTGGCCAGCTACAACGTGGGTCGCGGCCATCTCCTGGATGCCCGCCAACTGGCCCGGGACCTGGGGAAGGACCCGGACAGTTGGTCCGACATGCGGGAGGTGTTGCCACTACTCTCGGATGAGCGGTATTACCCTCAACTGAGATATGGCTACGCGCGGGGTTACGAGCCGGTGCATTTCGTGCAGCGCATTCGCAATTACCGCGACGTATTGAGTCAGGCGTTCGACTGAAACACGTCGCCCCTTAACGCTGCGGGCGCTCCCGAAGATCCCCTGCAGGAACGGCTTGATCCCGATCCAGCGTCGCCAGCGCCGGCTGGATCTCCTCGGCGTCTTCCATCAGGAACTGATCGCTGTCCATCCACGGCGGCGGGCCGCTGGGGCGCATTTCCATGATGTTGGACAGGGAAGGCATCTCCACGTGGGATATCAGCTCCGCGGCCGAGTCCCGCGCATCCGGGTTCTGCAGCGTGAGCACCAGCCCGGTGAACAGTACCAGTGCCCCCAGTTGGAACTGCTGGCGGTCGATCGAGTGTCTGGCAAGGATGCGGTCAAGCATGGATGAGGCCTCACAGGTGGCAAGTTGGTGACGTTATCGCTTCGTGCACCTTTGTGCAATGGACCCCTGCCTCAGGGGGTTTGTTCCCCGATGCGATCCAGAACCGCCTTGAGGGCGTCCGGATCTTGCAACACCGGATGATCCCGCCCCAGCGCCAGGAACGCCTCGATGCGATGCCTCAAGGTGCGGTAGGCCTGTTCAAAGGAGGCGTTGATTTGCTCCTCTGTGCCGGTGGCCTTGGCCGGATCATCCACACCCCAGTGGGTGCGCAGGGCCGATCCCAGGTACACCGGACACGTCTCCCCGGCCGCGCTGGCACAGACCGTGACCACCACGTCCGGGGGTTGAGGCAGATCTTCCCAGGATTTGCTGTGAAGCCCCAGGGTGGGAATGCCCTCCCGCTCCAGCAAGGCCAGGGAGCGGGGATGGACCGCCCCGGTGGGCTGACTGCCGGCACTCATGGCCTGCCAGCCCTCGGGGGCCAGGGCGTTGAAGGTGGCCTCGGCCAGGATGGAACGGCAGGAATTCCCGGTACACAGAAACAGCAGGTTCATGGAGCGTTACTCTCGTGACCAATGGAACGGGACAGGGGTATCAGCGAATGATGCTCAGCCAGCCAGCCAGGGCCAGCAGGGTCACCAGCAGCACCGGCGGCGTGATCATGATGCCAATCTTGAAGTACTGCCCCCAGGTGATGTGGATGCCCCTGCGCGCCAGCACATGCAGCCACAGCAGCGTGGCCAAGGAACCAATGGGCGTGATCTTGGGGCCCAGATCCGAGCCGACCACATTGGCATAGATCATGGCCTCCTTGATGACACCGGTCACCTGGGCCTCGTCGATGGACAAGGCAACCACCATCACGGCCGGCATGTTGTTCATGATTGAGGAGAGGAAAGCGGCAATGAACCCGGTCCCCACAGCGGAGGCCATGACGCCGTACTGACCGATCCAGTTCAATGCCCCGGCAATATCGGCGGTGAGTCCGGCATTGCGCAGACCGTAGACCACCAGGTACATGCCAATGGAGAAGATCACGATCTGCCAGGGGGCACTGACCACCACCCGCCGGGTGGAGATGGCCCGCCCCCGGGCGGCCACGGCCAGTAACACCGCAGCGCCCACACCCACGATGGCGGAGATGGGCACCCCCATGGGCTCGATCACAAGAAAGGAGAACAGCAGCAGGGCCAGCACACCCCAACCGGCCTTGAAGACGGCCGGGTCCTTGATGGCCTGTTGGGGCGTACGCAGCCCGGCCAGTTGATAGGTGCGCGGGATCTGCTTGCGGAAGAACAGATAGAGCACGGCCAGGGACGCGGCCACCGAGACCAGGTTGACCACCACCATCACCGAGGCGTATTCACGGAAACTGATCCCGAAGAAGTCGGCAGAAACGATGTTCACCAGATTGGAGATCACCAGGGGCAGACTGGCCGTGTCGGCGATGAAACCGGCGGCGATCACGAAGGCAAAGGCCGCCCCGGCGGAGAACCCCAGCGCCAGCAGCATCTCCAGCACGATGGGTGTGAGCATCAGGGCGGCGCCGTCATTGGCGAACATGGCGGCCACGGCGGCCCCCAGGAGGATGATGAAGGCATACAGCCTGGGGCCGCTGCCCGCGCCCCAACGGGCCACGTGCAGGGCCGCCCATTCAAAGAACCCGGCCTCGTCCAGCAACAGGGAGATGATGATGATGAAGACGAAGGTCAGGGTGGCATTCCAGACGATGTCCACCACGATGGGCACGTCGGAGAACTGCACCACACCGGTGGCCAGGGCCAGCGCGGCGCCGGCCATGGCACTCCAGCCGATGCCCAGGCCCTTGGGTTGCCATATGACGAGGGTGATGGTGGCGATGAAGATCGTCAGGGCGGTGAGGAGCATGAAAGTGTCCTAAGGTTCGGTTGGTTCATCCGGGTCTGTGTCCTGGGACACATGGTCGGCCCTCCCCCCCCGGAAAGGATTGCAACACCCCGGGTCTTCCGCGAGGCAGGCCAACAGGTCGAATCGGGAGATGATTCCCACGAGGCGTTCTCCCTCCACCACCGGCAGGGCCTGTACTCCATGTTCCAGAAACATGCGGGCCGCCAGGGTCATGTCGTCATCGGGGCCCAGTGTGACCAGTTTGCGGGTCATCACCTCACCGGCGGTGCGACCGCTGGCGCGATTCGGGCCCTCGTCCCGGGCGCCACCGATGGGCGACCGATAGTAGGACTCCTTCCACCAGGATTCCCGTTGTTCGATGCGCTCATCGGCCAGCCGATGGGTGAGATCGCCTGTGGTGACGATGCCCTCCAGATGCCCTTCCCCACTCACCACTGGCACGCCGTTGATGCGATGCTCAACCATCAGGCGAGCCACCTCGGGGATGGGTGTATCCGCGTGGATCTGCCGGGGATCCGCGGTCATTAAATCGCGTATGCGCATCAGCAATGCCTCTTCATTCTCAATCGCAGGTCTCGTCCAGAGCTCCACCCCCCACTCGCGAGCAGCACAAGGGTGGATCGAATCCGGTCACTTCGGTCATGATGAGCGCCTCCAGGAGAATGACATTGCTCATGAAGCATACGCTCTGCGATATATCTCATCAACCGCATATGTTCACGCAAACCATGAGAGACTCCACATGTTCACACCGGCGGTTCGCCCCCTCTGGCTCGCGATAGCCTTGCTCTGTGCCCTGGCGGCCAGCCTGAGCATTGTTCTGACCGAGTTCTTCAATCTTCACCCGTGTCATCTGTGCATCTTCCAGAGACTGATTTTCATGGTCCTGACGGCACTGGCCCTGGGCGGCGTTCTATTCGGGGCCGCCTTGCCCGGCATGATCCTGGGCGTGCTGGTGGTCGCGACAGCGGGCACGGGGCTGGGGGCGGCTGGCTATCAGAGCTGGCTGGAACGCCAGCCCGCGGATCTGGGGTTTTCCTGCGTGGGCGTTGAACCGGGACCCATCGAACGCCTTGTGGAGTGGCTGGGGGACCAGGCACCCACGTTGTTCATGGCCACGGGCATGTGTGACGAGATGGGACCTCAGGTCCTGGGCATCACCCTGGCCAATGCGGCGGTTGTGGGCCATTTGCTGGTCATTGGACTGGCCATCTGGGCCCTGTGGCGGTCGCGACAACAGTTCTGACCGCTTCCGGGGAGGCTGGAGCAGTCAGGGCCCAGCCTCTTCGGGCCTGCCTGGAAGCACAACCAGAGCGCAGGCGGCCGGCAACCCGCGCCCGATGCTGCACCAAGCAGCGATGCAAAGTGCTTACCCTCTGGACTGATAGTCCGACTTCCAGCCATCGTACTGACGCACCAGGTCATCCATCACCGCCTGTTCAAAGGGGCGCAGACCGGAGATGACCAGCTTCTTGCGACCACTCCCCACCACCTTCTCATCCGCCAGCAGATCGAAATCCAGGGCGACGTCGCCGCGCTTGCCGTTCACCACCAGCTCGGCGTTGGCAAAGCGCAGGCTCGGGGCCGGTGCCGGCCACTGATCAAAGGCAAAGGACATGCTGTCGTAGAACACCAGCGGGCGCTGCGGGTTGACCATCACGCCATGCTGTTTCATCAGCGGCACCAGGATGTGAGGAAAATTCTGGCCGGAAAACGCAGCATAGTCCCGGGTGAGGGATTCGATCAGTTGGGGGTCCGTGGAGGGCTCACCCTCCCGCTCCACTTCCAGATAGGTCTTGCCCGCTTCATCCTGGATGGCAAGGCTGGACTCCTCGGAGGGCGAGAACCGCAGCGCCACGTCGGGGCCTACCATGTTGGTAAAGCGAAAGCTCATGCGCTGACTCACGCCATATTCGTTGAGCACCAGGCAGAACAGCAGGTCACCCGGCACACAGAAGCGCTTGGCATCCGGATTGTGAATCGGATTGAAGTCCCCGGCCACCTCCTTGGCAAAGCGGCTGGCCTGATCCGGCGTGACTCGGACAGCCCCGTTGTCACGGGCGTGAAATTCGTCAAGGTAGGAAGGCAAGGGGTCAATCTCCCGGGATGTGGGTTGTGATGCTGCAAAGCCGGTGGATTCTACTAAGCCCGTTGAGTCCAAAGCCAGTTCCCTGCATGACCGGGCATGGTCAGTGTCATGTGGATACTGAATCACCGGCGGCCGCGGTGGCGCAGGAACAGGTGTCGGGCCACTGCGCCGATGCCCAGGAACAGGGCCAGCACCAATAGCGGGGCCACCGACTCCAGGCCCAGAGGTTCGGCGCCAGTACCGACATCCACCAAGGCATCCACGGCCGCGGCATACACCATCCACTTGACCCCAAGGCCGATCACCGCCGCCACCAGAAAGGTCTTCAAGGGCAAATGCAGCATACCGGCGGCGTAGTTGACCACCGAATGGGGAAATCCGGGCGTCACCCGCAGGGTCAGTTGCGTGAGCAGATCCCCGCGCTCCCGCAACAAATTCAGCACCCGCCCATGGTCGACCTCTTCGGGGTGGGCGCCCCGCAGGCGCCGGGCGACCATGTAGGCCCCCAGGGCACCGAGCACGCTGCCGCAGGTGAGGATCAAGGCAGCCACCGGCGGTGCATAGACCGGGGCCACCACCCAGAGCATGAGGGTACCTGGCAGGGCCGCAGCCAGCAGCAGTGCCTGGAGCAGGATGATGCCCACGGCCACCAGGGGGTTGGCACTCATGGCGTGGCCCCAGTCCAGCAGGGCATCCAGGGAGATGGGCTGCCAGGCGGCCAGCACCAGCCCGGTCACGACCAGGATGATCAGGATCCACAGGCGCGGACGGGCGAGGGGGTGACGACGCGGCTTTCGATCAGTCACGGATGATGGGTTCATCCACCAAAACTACCCACTCCCCCCCTCCGCGACAAGCGGGCCACGTCAAGCAATGACCTATTGCCACGCCTCCAGGCGCTGGGCTGCAAACCGACCCTGCGGGGTCTGGGTGCCCACCTGCTGAACGAAACGCTGATACTCCCGGGCAGCCGCCTGGCGGTTTTGCATACCCTCGTGGGCCACCCCCTTGAGGAAGATCGTGTTCGGATTGCCGGGCAGCATGCGCTCGTATTGCTGGAAATGATCCAGGGCGGCCTCTGGCCGATTCAGTGCCAGCTGATTGATGCCACTGAGATGGACTGCCTGTCCCTCCTCGGGGTAGGCCGCCCGCGCCTGTTCCAGATAGCGCCGGGCCTCCTGATGTTGCCCCTGGGCCGACTTGGCCTTGGACATGAGCACCAGGCCGGGATAGTCGTCCGGCACCTGGCGCAGGGCCTTGGCAAAGTGCTCCTCGGCCTGCCGGGGCTGTTCCCGGGCCAGACGCTCCTCTCCTGCCTGCATCTCCTTGATCGCCGGCTTGATGCGGCGCAGGTCACGGGTATTGTCCATGTACCGCTCGCGCCGCACGTTGCGATCCATGGCATCGCCATGACGGGACCGGGCCTCACGCTGGGCGGTATCAAAGCGCTCCTGGCTCATGGGATGGGTGGAGAACATGGTTTCCAGGGCATTGGGCTGACGGTCGGACATGGAGCGCAGCATGTCCATGAGATCCACCATTCCCTGGGGATTCTGGCCCGCCTCGGCCATGTACTGCAGCCCCAGATCGTCTGCCTCACGCTCGTTCTGGCGGCTGTAGTGGGCCAGCAGCGCCGTGGCGCCGACCGCGCTCACGGCGTAGATGAGATTGCTGTATCCGGAGAGCTGCTCGGACTGGGCCGCAGCAATGCCAAGCCCTCCCAGCGCCAGGGAGGCCAGCAAGCCGGTGGTCTGGCGTCGCGCCGTGTGCCGGGCATTGACGTGGCCGGTCTCATGACCCAGCAGGGCAGCCAGCTGTGCCTCGTCCTCCATTTCCACCATGATGCCGCGAGTGCAGGCCATGGTGCCCCCGGGAAAGGTGTAGGCATTGATATAGTTGGCATTGACCACATTGTGGCTGTAGGGCATGTGGGGACGATGGGAGACCTCGGCCACGGAAGTGCCCACCTCGCTCACGTAGCGGTTCACCCGATCGTCGCGCAACAACCCGAAGTCGTTGGAGAACTGGTGCGGCGAGTGCTGCCTGTCAATATTGATCTCTTCCTGCTCGGACATGAGCATGAGACGCTGTTGGCCGGTGACCGGATCGGTTGCGCAGCCCTGCAACTGGGGTACCACCACCGCACCGGCGGAGGCGGCGGACATGAGCCACAGGAAGTCACGCCGGGTCATGCGGCGCTGGAGGATACGGTTACCTGGGTGGGCGTCCATGATGCAATCTCTCCGGGTGCTTGCGGGTAGGGATGTAAAATCTGAGTCTACTCCTGGATGCGGAGGTTCCCAAGTCTTGAAACCCACCACCCCATGGCGACGCTTCATGGACGCCGTACTCAAACCCGAACCGGATCCGGGCCTGGCGGCCGACATCCGTACCCAGGCCCGTGCCCGGGCCCCGGTACTGTGGCTGCTGGGCAAGGTGCAATCGGGCAAGAGCTCCATTGTGCGCAGTGTCACTGGCGACCCCGGGGTGGAGATCGGCAACGCCTTTGAGCCGTGCACCCGGGCCTCGCGCATCCATGAGTTCCCGGCGGATGTCCCGGTGGTGCGGTTTCTGGATACGCGCGGCCTGGAGGAAGCGGGTTACGACCCCAGCGATGATCTGGCCGTGGTGGAACGGGGCGCCCATGCGGTGATTGCTGTGGCACGGGCCATGGACCCACAGCAGGAGACCCTCCTGCGGGTGCTCAGGCAGGTGCGCCGCCGCCATCCGGACTGGGCCATCGTGCTGGTGCAGACCCGCCTGCATGACGGCTACCCGGATGACCGGGATCATCCAGGGCCTGAAGCCCTGGCCCGTGACCCCGACCTTGAGGATCTGCGGCGCTCCATGGAAACCCAGGCGCGGGCCTTCCGTGAACTGCCGGGCCACGGGCCATTCCACCAGGTGGCCGTGGACCTCACCCGCCCGGAGGACGACTTCAGTGACCCGGACTACGGCCTTGATGCCCTGCTGGACGCCCTGGAGGCGGCCTGCAGTGCCGGGCGCGCCGGCCTGATCCGGGAACTGGCACGCAACGCTCGCGACAGCCGCCAGGCCCGCATCCGCCCGCACATACTGGGCTATGCCACCGCTGCCGGGGTCACCGACATGGTGCCCGTGGTAGGCATGGTCACCGTACCCACCCTGCAGGGCAAGATGTTGCACAGCATCGGGGAATTCTATGCCCTCACCTGGGATCGGCCCACGCTCAAGGCCTTCATGGCCTCCCTGGGCTCGGGCACCCTGCTGGGCCTGGGGGCCGGGTTCGCCGCCCGGCAACTGGGCAAGCTGATCCCGGTGTATGGTCAGGCTGCGGGGGCGGCGGTGGCGGGAGCGGCCAGCGCCGCCGTCACCTACGCGCTGGGGCGCGCCGCCTGCTATTACCTGGAACAGGTGCGCATGGGTGTGAATACACCCGAGGGTGTGTCCGAGGCCTTCAATGGCGCCCTCAAGGAGGCTCACACCCTGTTCCGGCGACAAAACGGGCTTAACCCATCCCCGCCCTCGGGAGGACCCCACTCATGACCCGGCCCGGCACGCTCTGGACCCGCTGGGGCGCCCTGGCCGCAGCCTTTGCCGCCGCCACCCTGCCCTTTCTGATCCTGATCCCCCTGGGGGCCTTCTGGCTGTGGCAGCAGGGCTGGCTCCTGATCTGGCTGGGCATCGCCACCGGGCTGGGACTGGTCGGATACACCTTGTCCCTGTGGCTGCAACGGCGGGCCGAGCGCGTGGATGCCATCAGCGATGACAAGGATCAGGGCGCGGTCTCGGCACCGGATGCGGACTGGTCCCCCCGGGACATGGCCGCCTGGCAAAGCGTGCAACAGATCGCGGCCGACTCAGACCCCCATATCGTCGGCGATTACCGCCTGCTGTTGCTGGCCGGCCGGCAAACCATCGAGCAGGTGGCCCGCCACTATCACCCGGAGGAACGCCACCCCATGTGGCGTTTCACCGTACCCGAGGCGCTGTTGCTCACCGAGCGGGTGAGCGTGCGCCTGCGCCGGGTGATGCTGGACAAGGTGCCTGGCTCCCACATGATCCGCGCCAGTCAGTTGATGCGATTGTGGGACTTTCAGCCGGCTGCCAGCACCAGCATGCGCTGGTTTCGCGGTGCCACGCGGGTGTACCGGGCGGCCCGACTGGTCAATCCCCTGGGCGCCGTGATGGCCGAGGCCCGGGAACGCATGGTGTCCATGATGATGGGTGAGGCCGGGGATTATCTGCGACGGCGCGGTGCCCGCATCTGGGTGGAGGAAGTGGGCCGCGCCGCCATTGAACTGTATTCCGGGCGGCTGCGCATCGATACCGAACAACTGGACGAAGCCGCGGCCATGCAGGCCATGGGGCCGGGCGTGGCTCTGGCGGACAAGGGGGGGCCCATCCGCATCATGGTGGCCGGTCAGGCCAACGCAGGTAAATCCAGCCTGGTCAATTGTCTGCTTGACCGGGTGGCTGCCGGTGTGGATGTACTCCCCAGCACTCATGAGGCCAACGGCTATCTGCTGGAGCGTGATGGTCTGCCCGAGGCGGTGCTCGTGGACACCCCGGGACTCAAGGACAGGGAGGGCATTGATGCCCTGGTGGACACACTCTGCGAGAGCGACTGCATCCTCTGGGTGGTGGATGCCCACCGGGCCGATCGGGCCCTGGATGGACGGGCACTGGAGCACCTGCGACAGCGCTTTGCCGCCGACCCGCGCCGCATCCTGCCCCCGATCCTGGTCATCCTGAGCCACGTGGATCGCCTGTCGCCGCCGCGGGAGTGGGAGCCTCCCTATGAGCTGCAGGCTCCCACGCGCCCCAAGGCGCAGGCAATACGCCGCGCCATGGAGGTGATTTCCACTGATCTGGGCGTGTCCGTGGAATCCACCATTCCGGCTCGGCTGGATACCCGGGAGAAGGCCTACAACGTCGACGCCATATGGGACCGGGTCAATGGCCAGCTGGATCGGGCGCAGCGGGGCCGTGCCATGCGCATCCTGCTCAAGGCCTCGCCGGGGGAATGGAAAAGGGTGCTGAAGCAGACGGCTCGCGCCGGGGCCGAGGTCACACGGCGCTGGATGCGCTCGCGCTGATGTCCCGTCATAACCTCATTGGGGCTGCCCGAACAGATGCCAGAGCAGGAAGCCGCCGTAGACGCCCAGCAGGACGATGCTGAGCAGGGTGATCGGCCGGATACCCGTCTCCTCAGGCACCGGCTGCCCCTGCGCCTTGAGTTGCCGCACTCGCCACCAGCGCTTGAAGCGCCACCAGGCGAAGGCCAGCAGGATCAGCAGGGTGAGAAATTTGACCATGGATACAAGGCTCCGCCGGCTGCGTATGCCGGAACTGTGAATTCCATCCCGCTCAACGGGAGACAAACATTAGAATTTGATGATATGGTGTTCATCGTCATTCGCAAACAGGAGTATTGCTGACCATGAAGCATCTCAAGACCGGCATCATTTCCCTGGCCCTGCTGTTGGCCATGATTCCTCTGGCTGCCGCGGCTGACAGCAACCGCGTGGTGGTCACCGTCACCACCGACCAGCCTCAGACCCAGGCAATGGCCATGATCCTGTCCGGGCAGCTTGTAGAGCGCGGTGCCGAACTGCATGTACTGCTGTGCGACAAGGGCGGCGAACTGGCCACCCGTTCCTACGAAGGCCCCACCATGAAGGGCGCCGACGCCACTCCCCAGCAGATCATGCAGAACGTCATGCGTGGCGCTGCCAGCGTGCAGGTCTGCGCCCTGTTCCTTCCCAACAGTGACTACACCAAGGATGACCTGATCGACGGTGTTGGCGTGGCCACCCCGCCGCAAATGGGCGAACTGATGTTTGATGACGCCCGCTTCATGACATTCTAAGGCGACAGGTCGGACCCGCCTCAAAGGCCACCCCGGTCGTAACCGGGGTGGCCTTTTTTGTGGCAATCCCTGGCGCTTGAAAATGCCAATGCAGGCGATGGGGTCAGCCGCGCTGATACGTCCCCACCAGCCGATTCATGCCGATCACGGCCGGCTCGATCTTCTCCAGCAACTGCCACAGGGTGAGTCCCTCCGGCAGATCCATTTCCCGATCCAGCGCCAGCACCCAGAAGTAATACTGATGCACGCCGTGCCCCTCGGGCGGCATGGGGCCCCCATAGCCGGTACGGCCGAAATCGGTGGCGCCGCTGGTGTATTCCTCCACCCCCTCGGGCAATCGGGCCACTGATCCTGGGATGTTGTAGAGCACCCAGTGGACGAAGCCGTAGGTACCACCCGGAGAAATCAGTGGTGCATCGGGGTCGTGGCAGATGACGGCAAAGGCCTTGGTGCCCTGAGGAGCACCACTCCAGGCCAGCGCCGGCGAGACATCCTCGCCCTCCCCGGTATGCCGGCTGGGGATGGCGCCGCCCTGGGAAAAGGCGGGGCTGGTCAGTTGCATGTCGGACAGTGCAAAACCCATGGATTCCCTCCTGTTGCGTGAGCCCGGCGCGAGAATGCCCCAGGCATGGCTCTTCCCCACCCGAGTCTAACAAAACTCAAAACGGGGACAGACCCCTTTTCGCCTCTTCCCTGGGTTCAGCATCCGGGCAAGGCCTCGGCGGGGTGGCATGCCTGTCCGCGGGACGCCGTGAATACCTCCCTGTAGGCTTGACCGCCGCATCCATGCGGCGAACACCCGCTCCCAGACATGCCACCCCGCCGAGGCCCGGACACTCAGGTGGCTCTTGGAAAAAAGAAAAAAGAGGCAGAAACTCCCAGTGGTTGGTGGTGATTTTTTGTGGGAGCGGGCCTGCCCGCGAATGGGGGCCCGGGATCACCACAGGAGTCATCCCCGACATGGGCTTCGCAGCCGGGGGCCGGTCCCACGCGGGATGTTCCAGCGGGTCCGGCTTCCGTTCAGGGACTCCGTTTTGGCTGCTGGAAATAGTAGACTGACCCCATGCTGGGATTCCTGCAAGGTTTTGCCTACGGGCTGTTCATCTCCTGCCTGCCTTGGCTGATCATCGGACTGATCGAGCCACGCATGGCCGTGCCTCTGGAGAACCCCACCCGCTGGCATGTGATGCTGCGCTACTGGCTCATCATCCCCTTCATCGCCTTCATCCTCTGGGTCACTTCCCTGTTTGGCGGCTTTGGTCCCACCCTGGGTGGCTGGGTAGCGGGGCTGCTGGCCATCTTCGTGGCCATCCCGGCGGAGCGGTCCTGGCGTGGGTGGCTTCGGCGACGCGCCGAGCGACGTCAGGAGGCCGAGCAGGAGGCGGCGGCGCAGCGGGAGCGGGCGGCATTGGAACACAAGGCAAGGGAAGCCGGGTTGGCCATTCTGGATCCGGAGCAACCGCCGGTGGGTGCCGATGAACTGGTGCGAGCCCTGTGCGACACCAAGGGCGCTCTGCTGAAGGCACGGCGGCCAGATCTGGCCAGCCAGGTGGATCGCATCTATACCCGCTACGCCCACGTGAACGAGGTGCTTGAGGGCAAGTTCGACGAACGTGAACTGACCTTCGAACGCTCCCTCAAGCTGGTCCGGGAAGTCTCCTGGACCGCAGTGGACAACCTGAACACCATGGCCTCGGTGGCACGCGGCGTACGAGGGGTGGACGTGAATCATGTACGGGGCCGCCTGGATCGGGAGTCCCATATGAGCGACGAGGAACGGCGCGCCCTGGAGCGACGCCTGGAACTGGTGCAGGAAACCGAAACCCGCCTGCGCGACCTGGGTGCCCGCAACGAGGCCGCCATCACCGCCCTGGACGATGCCGCCGTGGCTGTGTCCGCCGTCAACACCGACCGCCCCCGCGCCTCGGTGGCCGCCGAACAGGCCATGGAGGATCTGCGCCAATTCGTGGAAAAGGCCCACCACTACGGTCGCAAGGGTTAGTGAACCCGGGCTGCCGCATGCGTATCATGGGCATTCACGCCGCAGTCCCTAGCCGAGGCCCGAGATGAACGTCAGCCGCCATGATTCCGACCCTTTGAATCTCTCGCTGCCCACCACCGAGGAGATCGAGTCCCAGGTGAAAAAGGAGAGCGATCCGGAAACGGTGACGGATGATCCGGAACTGAATGCCCTGGCGGACCGTTTCCTCGATCAGGTGCTGGGAGGCGAACCGAAGGAAACACCAGACCATCGCCACCGTCAGGCGGTGGATGAGATGGGGCTGAATATCCAGCGCCAGGCGGCCCATCGCAGCCAGATGCTGCAGGCCCCCATCCGCAAACTGGCCCATCAGGGCGACGAGGGTGGTCCGGTGGCCAAGTCGCTGCTGGATCTGCGCGACCGGATGGTGGATCTGGATCCACGCCGACACAATCTCGGTGCCAGCGGCCTGAAACGCATGCTGTCCCGCCTGCCAGGGGTAGGCACGCCCCTGCAGCGGTACTTCCACAAGTTCGAGACGGCCCAGGAGGCGCTGGATGCCATCATCAAGGATCTGGAATCAGGCAAGGACATGCTTCACCGGGACAACCTCACCCTCAGCGACGACCAGAAATCCTTGCGCGAGAGCCTGGAGCAGCTCAAGCGACAGATCGCCCTGGGGCGCCTGATTGATCGGCGTCTCAGCGAAAAATCCCGGCAACTTCCGGAGGATGACGGTCGCAAGCGGTTTGTGGACGAAGAACTGCTCTTCCCGCTGCGCCAGCGGGTGGTGGATCTGCAGCAGCAACTGGCGGTGAGCCAGCAGGGCATCCTGTCTCTTGAGGTGGTGATCCGCAATAACCGGGAGCTGATGCGCGGCGTGGACCGGGCCATCAACGTCACCGTGTCCGCCTTGAATGTGGCCGTCACCGTGGCCATGGCCCTGGCCAACCAGCGCCTGGTACTGGACCGGGTGGAGGCCATCAACACCACCACTTCGGACATGATTGCCGGCACGGCCCACGCACTGCGCACCCAGGGGGTGGAAATCCAGAACCGGGCCGCCTCGACCATGCTGGACATGGAAAAGCTGGAGGAAGCCTTCGAGGACGTGGTGGGGGCCATCGATGAGGTATCCCGTTACCGTCAGGAGGCCCTGCCCAAGCTGGATGCGCAGATCGATCGCCTGGATGCCCTGGCCCAGCAGGGCAACGAGGCCATCGAGCGCATGGACAAGGGCGATTCCGCACGGGTGGACCAGGCCATTTGAGGTTGACCCGTGTCGGGGCAAAGGCCATGGTGCAAAGGCGTGTCCCGGTGGGAGCGGCCCTTTTCAAGATCTTTTCTCGGAGGTTGCATGATGAAACGATCGAATCACAATCGCTCGACGGCCCTGTATGTGGGCGTTGCCACGGCAGTGCTGATGGCTGGCCTGGCCGCTCCGCTCCAGGCCGATGAGCCCGTGACCCTGGCTCAGGCCGGAATGGGACAGGGGGGCATGCAGCAGCCCGGCATGGCGCCGGGGCAGCGGGGTATTGAGCAACTGGAGGCGTCCCTCGATCTCGACAATGAGCAACGGGCCCTGTGGAACGAGTTCGTCCAGCACATGGGACCTCGTCAGACCCCTGAGGATCGATCCCAGCGCCGCGAAGCCATGCAGGAGACGGATTTCCTGAGTCGCATGGAAACGCGCGTCTCGATGGCCCAAGTGCGGCTGGAAGAGGCCCGGGAGGCTCGAAATGCCGCACGGGCACTGTACCGATCCCTGGACCGCGGGCAACGGGACATCCTCGATAACTCACCCACCGCCCGGGAGTGGACGCGCTGGCAGGATCAAGACGGGACCCGGCCTCAACCCGGCATGGGCCAGCCCGGCATGGGGCAAGGCCGTGGCCTCGACCAACCGCCGGGCCAGGGTCGGGGACTGGACCAGCAACCCCCGGGCCAGGGTAGAGGCCTGAACCAACAGCCCCCTGGACAGGGACGCGGCCTTGAGCCACCCCCGGCTGGCGGTCTGGACCAGCCCGGCATGGGGCGATAGTCACCACCTCCAGGCTTCATCGGGCGGGCCGCCTCCACGCGGCCCGCCCGTTCCAGCGCTGCCCTGTCGGATCGCAACAGGCCCGCGTGATAACCTGAATGCTCCGTGACCTGCCCACCGGCCCCTTTGCGAGCAGCACCATGAATCAGACCGACCCAAAGAATTCGCCAGTCCACCATACCGTGCTGGCCTACCTGCTCGCCCCCTGGCACCTCAAGGACATGCCCAAGGCCACGCCCGAAGAGAGACTGGCCCGAGCAGCCTGGTGCCGGGACCACTGCGGGACCTTTGCCGGGCGCTGGATGCTCATTGCCCTGGGAGCCTGGCTGATCCAGGTCTCGCCCCTGGGTTTCTTGTTCGTGATCGCCGGCATCCCGATGCTGGCGCTGTTCTTCATGGTGGCCTTCATGACCGGCATCGCCCACCTGGTGGCGCAACTGGTCTCCCAGAAGCGGGCGGGACCCCCTCGCATTGATCCCCCCGTGGACCGGGACGACCGCGACTGATCAGCCGCCCTGTTCCATCCGCCAGCGCTGGTAGGTGGGATAGTCCTCGTACCCCCGGGTGAGCACGTATTCCAGCACCGAACGCAGCCGGTGCAGCCGCACCACCGAATCGATGCGGATGATCTCCTCACCCGCCTCGTCAAAGAAGATCAGCGTGGGTGCGTAGAACAGGCCCAGATCCTCCGCCCAGGCGCGGGCCGTCATGGAACGGCCGTCCGGCGTGCGTACCGGCGTTTCCTCCGACCACATATCCAGTTGCACCACCTCGAACAGATCCAGCAACTCCAGCACCTGCTCGTCGCCCAGCGGCTCGGTATGCAGAATGTCGCAGGCGTGACACTCCCCCTGCTCGAAAAACACCGCCAGCGGGCGGTCGGCTGGGATGCGTGAGCGATCCAGGGCGAAGGGCTTGGGGGCAAAGAAATCCTGGTGATTCAGATCATCCGGATCGAATCTTGGCGGTGGATCCGCGCGAGCCAGATACTCGCGGAAGGTCTCGTTCTCGTAGTGACCATCGGCCACGTATTCCAGCGCGGCGCGGAAACGATAAGGTGAGTGATACCCGCGCAGACGAAACACCGGTGTGCCGTCCGGCTCATAGAAGATGAAGGCAGGCGTGAAATTCAGCCCCTTGCCCACGGCGAACTCCCGCTCCGTCATGGACTCACCCTCAAGCGTGGTCATCTCGCGGCTGCCCAGCACATCCAGCCCCACCACATTGAAATGCCGCCGCGTGTATTCAACGATGTCCGGCTCGGCAAAATTGACCTCGAACAGGGCCTCGCAATAAGGACAGTCATCCATACCCACGTACACGGCCAAGGCCCGCTTGCCCTGCTCCCGCACCCTCTCCAGATCCTCCCGCAGATCCAGCAGGGAGAGCTCGAACCAGTGGGGATGCTGCAGACCGATCAGGCGCGGCGTGTCATCAATGGGAGGCTGATCCTTCGCCACCGCCGGTGCCCCAAGGCCCAGGAACGCCACCAGGAGCCCGCAAAGCCATCCGGCCAGCGTCAATCGATGTCGCGATAAACAATGCCTCATCGTCCACTCCTTCGAATGCCCATCAGTGCGGCAAACCATCACCCTTCAATCGTCCGCGGCAAGACTCCTCACAACACCCCACGATGACGACCCATCGAAGCCACACCAGTCTCCGGCCCCCACCCTGAAGCCAACCGAAGGAGCCGCGTGCCAAGGAGAAGGCGATACCCGCGGAATCAGCCGGCCCCCACCCCAGGATCCAGCACACTCAGCCCACCCATATAAGGCTGCAATGCCTCAGGGATATGGATGCGCCCCTCGGCATCCTGACCGTTCTCCACCACGGCGACCAAGGTGCGGCCCACCGCCAGACCCGACCCATTCAACGTATGCAGCAACTCCGGCTTGCCCGTCTCCGGGTTACGATAGCGGGCCATCATCCGCCGGGCCTGGAAATCCTCGAAATTGGAGCAGGAGGAGATTTCCCTATAGGCATTCTGCCCCGGCAACCACACCTCCAGATCGTAGGTCTTGGCCGACGAGAAACCCAGATCCCCCGTGCACAGGGTGACCACCCGATAGGGCAGTTCCAGACGCTGCAGGATGCTCTCGGCATGCCCGGTCAACTCCTCCAGGGCACGCCAGGAATCACCCGCGGGCACCAGCTGCACCATCTCCACCTTCTCGAACTGATGCTGGCGGATCAGCCCCCGGGTGTCCTTGCCATAGGCACCCGCCTCCGAGCGGAAGCACGGCGTGTGACACACGAACCGGGCCGGCACCTGCTCGGCGGACAGGATGCTGTCCCGGGCCAGATTGGTCACCGGCACCTCGGCCGTGGGAATCAGGTAAAAGCCCGGATCATCGGCCATCCGGAAGGAATCCGCCGCGAACTTGGGCAACTGCCCCGTGCCCCGCATGCTATCGGCATTCACCAGGTAAGGCACATAGACTTCCTGATAGCCATGCTCCCGGGTGTGCACGTCCAGCATGAACTGGATCAGCGCCCGGTGCAGCCGGGCCATGGCACCGCGCATCACCGCAAAGCGGCTGCCGCTGATGCGCGCCGCGCTGTCAAAATCCATCCAGCCATGGGGCGCCCCCAGGTCCACGTGATCCCGGGGCTCGAAGTCCAGCGCGCGGGGCTCACCCCAGCGACGCACCTCCTCGTTCTGATCCTCATCATCCCCCTGGGGCACGCTCTCGTGGGGCAGGTTGGGGATGCCCATCATAAAGTCCGACAGTTCCTGCTGCAGTTCACCCAGGCGCCTTTCGCAGTCCTTGAGTTCATCTCCCAGACGCGACACCTCCGCCTTCAGGGGCTCGATGTCCTCGCCCCGCGCCTTGGCCTGGCCGATGGCCTTGGAACGGGTGTTGCGCTCGTTCTGCAACTCCTGGGTGCGCACCTGCAATTCCTTGCGGGCGGTCTCCATGCGATTGAAGGCATCGGTATCCAGCGCAAAGCCCCGGCGCGCCAGGCGGGCGGCGATGGTGTCCAGGTCATTTCTGAGGGTCTTGGGATCGAGCATGCGTCCGTATCCAGGATCAGGAAAAAGGTGGATGAAAACTGAGGGGATGGTAGCACAGGGTCCCTTGGCGATTGACCGCACGGGCCGGGGGTAGGACACTCCATGCAATGTCTTCGTGAGGAGGGTTTCATGTCCGCTCAACCCCAGACTCCCAAGGATCCGCTCTACCCCGATCCTCACCCTACCGTCAGCCCACAAGCGAAGGCGGATCTCATCAAGGCGCTGGAGCAGGCCCTGCAGGCGGACACCGTCCTCCACGAAGAAGAAGACCTGAGACCCTACGAGTGCGATGGCCTGTCCGCCTACCGGCGACTGCCGCTGGCGGTGATCATCCCCCACGACCTGGATCAGGCCCGGCAGGCCCTGGCCATCTGTCGGGAGCGGGGCATTCCCATCACCGCTCGCGGCGCCGGCACCGGGCTCTCCGGCGGCGCCCTGCCCTTCCCCAATGGCGTGCTCATGAGCCTGGCGCGCTTCAACGAGATCATCGATCTGGACCCGGTCAAGCGACTCGCCCGAGTTCAGCCCGGGGTGCGCAACCTGGCCATCTCCGAAGCGGCTGCCCCCCACGGGCTCTACTACGCCCCCGACCCCTCCTCGCAGATTGCCTGCTCCATTGGCGGCAACGTGGCCGAGAACTCCGGCGGCGTGCATTGCCTCAAGTACGGCCTGACCGTGCACAACGTGGTGGCGGTGAAAATGCTCACCATTGAAGGCGACCTGGTCACCCTGGGGTCCGAGGCCCTGGACAGCCCGGGATATGACCTGCTGGCTCTCATCCACGGATCGGAGGGCATGCTGGGCATCATTGTCGAGGTCACGGTCCGGTTGCTGCCCAGACCCGAGCGCGCCCAGGTACTCATGGCCGCCTTCGACAACCCCCAGGTGGCTGGCGAAGCCGTGGCCGCCCTCATCGGCCAGGGAATCATCCCGGGTGGCCTGGAAATGATGGACAACGACGCCATCCGTGCAGCCGAAGACTTCGTCCATGCCGGCTATCCGGTGGACGCAGCGGCCATCCTGCTATGTGAGCTGGATGGTACCGACGCCGAAGTCTCCGAGCAGGTGCACGAGGTGCGCGAACTGCTGCTCGGGGCCGGAGCCACCGAGGTGCGCACCGCCACCGACGAGGCCGAGCGCATGCGCTTCTGGGCCGGCCGCAAGGCCGCCTTCCCTGCTGTTGGGCGTATCTCGCCGGACTACTACTGCATGGATGGCACCATCCCCCGGCGCCAGCTGGGCAAAGTGCTGGGCGGGATTGCCGACCTGTCAAAGGCCTACGGACTCAGGGTGGCCAACGTGTTTCATGCCGGGGATGGCAACCTGCACCCACTGATCCTGTTCGATGCCAACCAGCCGGGCGAACTGGAGAAAGCCGAAGAGCTGGGCGGTCAGATCCTGGAGTTGTGCGTGGAGGTGGGTGGCACCATCACTGGCGAGCACGGCGTGGGCATCGAAAAGATCAACCAGATGTGCGTGCAGTTCCAGCCTGCGGAGCTCACCCAGTTTCACGCGGTGAAGGCGGCCTTTGATCCCCAGGGCCTGCTCAATCCGGGCAAGGCGGTGCCCACCTTGCACCGCTGCGCCGAATTCGGTGCCATGCACGTGCATCGAGGGCAGCTACCCTTCCCTGACCTGCCCCGATTCTGACAAAGCACCGGGATTCGGGAGTCGACACATGACCCACATGCATGGTCCGGATTGGCCCATCATGCGCCCATACTCGCAACACCCCCCGGAAATTGTTGACACATTCGCCAAATCCTCTAAGGTCATGCCTTGACGAGATACGAACCAGGCCCTTCACGGGCTCACCATCGAAAAGGCCACCCACCAGAACGTGGCCATCACCCCCCCTGATGGGGGACAAGCACAGCAGGAGCGAGTCATGGGTTACGCAGAGGTTTATAACCGCTCGGTCAATGATCCGGAGGGTTTCTGGGGTGAAGCCGCCGAAGGGATCGACTGGTACAAGCCGTATGACAAGGTGCTGGATGACAGCAAGGCGCCCTTTTACCACTGGTTCGCCGGTGGTGAACTGAACACCTGCTACAACGCGGTGGACCGGCATGTGGAGAGCGGCCGGGGCAAGCAGGCGGCCATCATCTACGACAGCCCCGTCACCCAGAACAAGCAGACCATCACCTATGCCCAGCTACAGCAGCAGGTTTCCCTGTTTGCCGGCGGCCTGGCGCGCCTGGGGGTGGAGAAGGGTGACCGGGTCATCATCTACATGCCCATGATCCCCGAGGCCCTGGTGGCCATGCTGGCCTGCGCGCGATTGGGCGCCATCCATTCCGTCGTGTTTGGCGGCTTTTCCTCCAACGAGTTGGCCACACGCATCAACGACGCCAAGCCCAAGGCGCTGGTCGCGGCTTCCTGCGGCATCGAGCCCAACCGTGTGGTGCCCTACAAGCCTCTGCTGGACAAGGCCTTCGAGATGGCCGAACACAAGCCGGACCATTGCGTGGTCCTGCAGCGCCCCCAGGGACCGGGCGAGATGACGGCGGGTCGCGACCTGGAATGGAACGAGTCCATCGACGGTGTGGAACCCCACCCCTGTGTGCCCGTCAAGGCCACCGACCCCCTCTACATCCTCTACACCTCCGGCACCACCGGCAAACCCAAGGGCGTGGTGCGGGACAATGGCGGTCACGCCGTGGCCCTGAACTGGAGCATGAAGAACATCTATGGCATGGAGCCCGGCGAAGTCTTCTGGGCCGCCTCCGATGTGGGCTGGGTGGTCGGACACTCCTATATCGTTTACGCCCCCCTGCTCTACGGCTGCACCACGGTCGTGTACGAAGGCAAGCCCGTGGGTACACCAGACCCGGGTGCCTTCTGGCGAGTGATTCAGGAGCACGAAGTCTCGGTCATGTTCACCGCTCCGACGGCGTTTCGAGCCATCAAGAAAGAGGACAGCAAGGCCGAGCACCTCAAGCGTTACGACATGAGCAAGTTCCGGGCCCTGTTCCTGGCCGGTGAACGCTGCGATCCCGACACCCTGGGCTGGGCTCAGGAGATCCTGGAGCGTCCGGTCATCGACCACTGGTGGCAAACAGAGACGGGCTGGCCCATCGCCGCCAACTTCCTGGGTATTGAACAGTTCCCCATCCGTCCCGGCACCGCCGGCAAGCCCGTGCCCGGTTACAACGTGCAAATCCTCGACGACCATGGTGCGCCCATACCTGCCGGTCAGATGGGCCGCATCATGATCAAGCTGCCGCTGCCCCCGGCCTGCCTGCCCACCCTGTGGCAGAATGACCAGCGCTTCCAGGAGGCCTATCTCAGTGCCCAGCCCGGCTACTATCTGACCGGCGACTCCGGTTACCTGGACGAGGAAGGGTTCCTGTACGTGATGGGCCGTATCGACGACACCATCAATGTGGCCGGCCATCGCCTGTCCACCGGTGCCATGGAAGAGGTGCTGGCCTCCCACCCGGCGGTGGCGGAATGTGCCGTCATCGGCGTGCAGGATACCCTCAAGGGGTCGCTACCCATGGGTCTGGTGGTCATCAAGAGCGGCGTGGAGCAGGATGAAGAGAGCCTGCGCAAGGAACTGGTGGCCCAGGTGCGCGACCAGATCGGCCCCGTGGCGGCCTTCAAGCTGGTGGCAGTGGTCAAGCGCCTGCCCAAGACCCGCTCGGGCAAGATCCTGCGGGCCATCATGCGCAAGATCGCCGATAACGAGCCCTTCCAGCCCCCGGCCACCATCGATGACCCGGCTATACTGGATGAAATTCGGGAGAACCTGACGGGCATCGGGTATGCGGAGGGAAAAAAGGGGTAACCGGCATGCCCACTGCCCTCCGCGCCCCTCTCCCCTCAGGGGAGAGGGGTTGGGGTGAGGGGTGAAGGCAAATTGTCAGCAAACCTTTCCCCTTTACCCCTGCTTTCCATACTGTTAACCTAATATTGTTAACAATCCGGACCCACCCATGCCACCGTATACCGAGCAGCCAGGCGAACAGGGCGTGACCATTGCCGATCGGGTCTTCTCCCGCTTGCGCAAGGCCATCGTGGAAGGCCAGATCCCGGCCGGGAGCAAGATCAGCGAGCCGGAACTGGCCACTGAATACGGTATCAGCCGCGGTCCACTGCGGGATGCCATGGGCCGCCTCGAGGCCTGTCATCTGGTGGAACGACGCGCCAACGTGGGGGCCCGGGTGGTCTCCCTCAGCCAGGAAGACCTGCTGGAACTCTATTTGCTGCGGGAGGCCCTGGAGGGCATGGCGGCCCGGCTTGCGGCGGAGCGCATGCCCGCCACGGAAATCGACAGCCTGCGCCAGTTGCTCAAGCAGCACGAGCAACGGGCCGACGTGAAGGACGGCATCGCCTACTTTCAAAAGGAAGGCGATCTGGATTTTCATTACCGGATCATCAAGGCCAGCGGTAATGCCCGGTTGATCCAGTTTCTGTGCAACGAGCTGTACCACCTGATGCGCATGTATCGATACCAGTTCGGCATGGCCAGTTCCCGGGCGAGGATTGCCTTTCGCGAGCATCGCCACATCGTCGAGGCGATCGCCGACCGGGACCCGGAAATGGCCGAATTGATCATGCGCCGTCACATTCGCAGTTCACGGGTGAACGTGGAGATGCTGTTCGATGCTCAAGCGTCGCTGACCCGGCGTCAGGGTCAGGACCTGGGTGCCACCGGATAGCCCGCTACTGGAGCGGGTCTGCACGCATACCTTTCGTTTTTCATTCCTTTGGTTTCAGGAGTTCACATGAGCGATCCATCCACGCCCGGGGCGCGCCTGCGTGCCGCCGTACAGGAAGAGCAACCGTTGCAGGTGGTGGGCGCCATCAATGCCTATCACGCCATGATGGCCGAGCACGTGGGCTACAAGGCCCTGTACCTCTCTGGAGGCGGCGTGGCCGCCGGTTCCCTGGCCCTGCCCGATCTGGGCATCAGCACCCTGCATGATGTCCTGGAGGACGTGCGCCGCATCACCTATGTGACCGACGTGCCGCTGCTGGTGGATGCCGATACCGGATTTGGCTCCAGCGCATTCAATATCTCCCGCACAGTGAGGGAACTCATCCGCGCCGGCGCCGCCGGCTGCCACATCGAGGACCAGGTGCAGTCCAAGCGCTGCGGTCACCGCCCCGGCAAGGCGATTGTCACCCAGGAAGAGATGGTCGACCGCATCAAGGCCGCTGCCGACGCCCGCGACCAGGACTTCGTCATCATGGCCCGGACCGATGCCCTGGCCGTGGAAGGCATTGACTCGGCCATCGAGCGAGCCAAGGCCTGCGTGGAGGCCGGCGCGGACATGATTTTCCCCGAGGCCATGACCACCCTCGAACAGTATCAGCAGTTCGTGGACGCGGTGGACGTGCCCGTGCTGGCCAATATCACGGAATTTGGCAGCACCCCGCTGTTCACCACCGAACAACTAAAGAGCGTGGGCGTAGGCCTGGTGCTGTATCCGCTATCCGCCTTCCGCGCCATGAACAAGGCGGCGCTGAATGTCTACGAGACCATCCGCCGGGATGGCACGCAGGAAGCCGCCCTGCACACCATGCAGACCCGCGCCGAGCTTTACGAGCATCTGGGCTATCACGCCTACGAAGAGAAACTGGACCAGCTATACCGCAAAGGCGGCTAAGAAGACGGAGAACCGCAAAATGAGTGAAACCGAGAACAAGCCCAAGCCGAAGAAGTCCGTTGCCCTGTCGGGCACGGTCGCGGGCAATACCGCCATCTGTACCGTGGGCCGCACCGGCAACGACCTGCACTACCGTGGTTATGACATCCTGGATTTCGCCGATGAGGCGGAATTCGAGGAGATTGCCTACCTGCTGGTCCACGGCACCCTGCCCAACCGCGCCGAGCTTGAGCGCTACAAGGCCCTGCTGCGCTCCATGCGCGGCCTGCCCGCCGCGCTGCGCGTCACCCTGGAGCAGATCCCGCCCTCAGCCCACCCCATGGATGTGATGCGCACCGCCGTGTCCATGCTGGGCACCCTGGAGCTGGAAAAGGAAGACATGAACGTGGCCGGCGCCCGTTTGATTGCCGACCGCCTGCTGGCTTGCCTGAGTTCGGCGCTGCTGTACTGGTACCATTTCGCCCACCACGGCCGTCGCATTGACGTGGAAACGGACGATGACAGCATGGGCGGCCACTTCCTGCACCTGATGCATGGTCGCAAGCCCCCCGAGGAGTGGGTGCGGGCAATGCACACCTCCCTGAACCTGTACGCCGAGCACGAGTTCAACGCCTCCACCTTCACCTCCCGCGTGGTCGCCGGCACCAACTCCGATATCTACTCGGCCCTGACCGGCGCCATCGGTGCCCTCCGTGGTCCCAAGCATGGCGGCGCCAACGAGGCGGCCTGCGACATCCAGCAGCGTTATCATGATGCGGATGAGGCCGAGGCAGACATCCGTGAGCGCATGGCCCGCAAGGAAATCGTGATCGGCTTTGGTCATCCCGTGTACACCATCTCCGATCCGCGTAACAAGGTGATCAAGGAAGTGGCCCGCCGTCTGTCGGAGCAGCAGGGTGACATGCGCATGTACGAAGTGGCCGAGCGTCTGGAAACGGTCATGTGGGATGCCAAGAAGATGTTCCCGAACCTGGACTGGTTCTCTGCGGTCTCCTACAACATGATGGGGATCCCCACACCGCTGTTCACCCCGATCTTCGTGATCGCCCGCACCGCCGGCTGGGCGGCCCACGTGATCGAGCAGCGCCAGGACGGCAAGATCATCCGTCCCAGCGCCAACTACATCGGCCCGGAAAACCGGGCCTGGGCGCCGATGAACCAGCGGGGTTGATGCTCTCCCCTCATCCCCGGCCCTTCTCCCCAGAGGGGAGAAGGGACACTGAAGCCCCTCTCCCCAGGGGGAGAGGGGTCGGGGTGAGGGCGCCGGCGGCCACATGACCACCCAAACCAGGGGGAATGACCGATGACCGCGAGCACCGCCGACACCAACCTTCGCCCCGAACCCGATCCAGAACTTGTCGCCATCGCCGATTACGTCTGCGGCGACCCCATCACCTCCCCCGAGGCCCTGGACACCGCACGCCACTGCCTCATGGACTCCCTGGCCTGCGCCCTGCTGGCCCTGCAATATCCCGAATGCACCAAACACCTGGGGCCCGTTGTCCCCGGCACCATCGTGCCCAACGGCACCCGCATCCCTGGCACCTCGTTCCAGCTGGACCCCATCCAGGGGGCCTTCAACGTCGGCGCCATGGTGCGCTGGCTGGACTTCAACGACACCTGGCTGGCGGCCGAGTGGGGGCATCCCTCGGATAACCTGGGGGCCATCTTCGCCGTGGCCGATCACCTGAGCCGACAGGCCGTGGCCAACGGCCACCCTCCCCTCACCATGAGCCAGGTACTCCAGGCCATGGTCAAGGCCCACGAGATCCAGGGCGTGCTGGCCCTGGAGAACAGCTTCAACCAGGTGGGGCTGGACCACGTGGTGCTGGTGAAGGTGGCCTCTGCTGCCGTCAGCGCCCATCTGCTCGGCGCCCGGCACGATCAGGTGATCGACGCCGTCTCACAGGCCTTTGTGGACGGACAAGCCCTGCGCACCTATCGCCATGCCCCCAATGCCGGCTCACGCAAGTCCTGGGCTGCAGGCGATGCCTGTGGTCGCGCCGTACGCCTGGCCATGATGGTCATGAAGGGCGAGATGGGCCTGCCCAGCGTGCTCAGTGCGCCGCGCTGGGGCTTTTATGACGTCCTCTTCAAGGGTCAGCCCTTCCGGTTCCAGCGGCCCTATGGCAGCTACGTGATGGAGCAGATCCTGTTCAAGATCAGCTTTCCGGCCGAGTTCCACGCCCAGACGGCAGTGGAGGCCGCCCTGGCGCTGCACGATGAGGTGAAAGATCGCCTGGACGAGATCGACCGGGTGGAACTCACCACCCAGGATTCGGCCATCCGCATCATCAGCAAGCAAGGCCCCCTGTACAATCCCGCCGACCGGGACCACTGCCTGCAGTACATGGTGGCCGTGCCTCTGATCTTCGGGGCACTGACCGCCCGTCATTACGAGGACGACGTGGCCGCTGACCCGCGCATCGATGTACTGCGCGAGAAGATGCATGTGGTGGAGGATGAGCGCTATTCCCGTGAATACCACGACCCGGAAAAACGCTCCATCGCCAACGCAGTGCAGGTGTTCTTCAAGGACGGCAGTCAGACCGATAAGGTGGAGGTGGAATACCCCATCGGCCACCGGCGCCGCCGCGACGAGGGCCTTCCGGAACTGGAACGCAAGTTCGAGAACGCCCTGCGTGGGCGTTTCCCCAAGGGGCAGGCCCAGGAGATCCTGGCTTTGTGCACCGATGCGAATCGCCTGAACAACACGCCAGTACATGAGTTCATGGACCGTTTCATGATCTGAACCCCGACCACCCTACCCCCAACGCCCACCTGCAAGCCCACCCACAAGACATTCCAGGAGGTTTTTCATGCCACCAGCAGCGACATACCAGGAACTGGGCCACGGGATCACCCTGATCGACGCACAGATCCAGCGCCCCGGTCTGGCCGCCTGCTATCTCATTCAGGAAGGGGATCGTGCCGCCTTCGTGGAGACGGGTACTGCCCTGTCCGTACCTGGGCTGCTGGAAGTGCTGGAGCACAAGGGCATCACCCGGGATCAGGTGGACTATGTGATCCCCACCCACGTCCACCTGGATCACGCCGGCGGTGCCGGCGCACTCATGAGCCACCTGCCCCAGGCCCGGCTGGTGATCCACCCTCGGGGTGCCCGGCACATGATCGACCCCTCCAAGCTCATCGCCGGCGCCACGGCCGTTTATGGGGAAGAGGCCATGGCGCGCATGTTTGGTGAGATCCTGCCCATCCCCGAAGAGCGGGTCATTCAGGCCCAGGACGGCGACACGGTCTCACTCAATGGCCGCACCCTCACCTTCCTGGACACCCCAGGACATGCGAAGCACCATTTCAGCGTGGTGGACGAGGCCGGGCATGGGGCCTTCAGCGGAGATACGTTCGGGTTGTCCTATCGTGAATTCGATACGGACCGTGGCGCTTTCGCCCTGCCCACCACCACCCCGGTGCAATTCGACCCCGATGCCCTGCATGCCTCAGTGGATCGCCTGGTGGATCAGGGGTTGGACGCCATGTATCTCACCCACTATGGGCGCGTGAACGATCTATCGCGCCTGCAGGCGGAGCAGCACGAGATGATCGATGCCTACGTGGACATGGCCCGTGCGCATGCGGACGCCGGCGAGGGTCGGCACGAGGCCCTGGTGGAAGGCATGATGGCCTTGCTGGTGAAGCGTCTGCGGACCCACGGCTGCGACATGCCGGAACCTCGGGTCAGGGAGCTGCTGGGGATGGATGTGGAACTGAATGTGCAGGGCCTGGAGTTCTGGCTGGATCACGAATGAGCCTCGACAGCCAGACCGGACAATTGACCGGTCAACTGAATTGAACCATTGAAGAGATTGAACCATTGAAAAGGGGGCGGCCCATGGGCCGCCCCCTTTTTCGATACGCCAACATCGACACGTCAACATCGATGCGTCAACGCACAATCCAGCCTGCCGGCGCTGAGTCCATCAGACCCTTGCCTTGGCCTCGATCCGGCGCTGATGAAGTACCGGCTCCGTATAGCCGCTGGGTTGCTCGCGGCCCTTGAAGACCAGATCACAAGCCGCCTGGAAGGCCACCGAGGCATTGAAGTTCGCCGACATGGGGTGATAGGTGGGATCACTGGCGTTCTGCTCATCCACCACCCTGGCCATGCGCTTGAGGGTCTCCACCACCTGAGCCTCACTGCAGATGCCGTGATGCAGCCAGTTGGCGATGTGCTGGCTGGAGATACGCAGGGTGGCCCGGTCCTCCATCAGTCCCACATTATTGATGTCTGGCACCTTGGAGCAACCCACGCCGTGGTCGATCCAGCGCACCACGTAACCCAGGATGCCCTGGGCGTTGTTGTCCAGTTCCTGCTGGATCTCCTCGGCGCTCCACTGGGGATCGGCCTCCACCGGGATGGTGAGGATATCCTCCAGCCGCGCGCGGCGCTGACCGGCCAGTTGGGCCTGCACGTCGGCCACGTTCACCTGGTGATAATGCAGGGCATGCAGGGTGGCGGCCGTGGGGGACGGCACCCAGGCGGTGTTGGCACCGGCCTTGGGATGTCCCACCTTCTGCTTGAGCATGTCGGCCATCAGATCAGGCATGGCCCACATGCCCTTGCCGATCTGGGCATGCCCCTTGAGGCCACAGGCCAGACCCACATCCACGTTCCAGTCCTCGTAGGCCTGCAACCAGCGGGAGTTCTTCATGGCAGCCTTGCGAATCATGGGGCCGGCTTCCATGGAGGTGTGGATCTCGTCCCCGGTGCGATCCAGGAATCCGGTGTTGATGAAAACGATGCGCTCCTTCACCTCGCGGATGCAGGCCTTGAGGTTCAAGGTGGTGCGCCGCTCCTCGTCCATCACCCCCACCTTCAGGGTGTGACGGGTCATGCCCAGGGCATCCTCGACGCGCCCGAAGAGTTCGTTGGTGAAGGCCACCTCTTCCGGGCCGTGCATCTTGGGCTTGACGATATATACAGAACCGCTGCGGGAATTGCGCAGGCCGGTGGTCTTGTTCAGGTCATGCAAGGCGATCAGGCTGGTGATCATCCCATCCAGAATGCCCTCGGGAACGGGCTGGCCATCCTTGTCACGCACGGCATCAATGGTCATGAGGTGACCCACATTGCGCACGAACATGAGCGAGCGGCCCTGCATCACCAGGCGACCGCCTTCCGGCGTGGTGTATTCCCGGTCCGGGTGCATGGAGCGCTCCACGCTCTTGCCACCCTTCTGGAAGGTGGTGGACAGGTCACCCTTCATCAGGCCCAGCCAGTTACGGTAGACCACCACCTTGTCTTCCGCGTCCACTGCGGCCACCGAGTCCTCGCAGTCCATGATGGCGGTCAGGGCCGACTCCATGAGTATGTCCTTGATGCTGGCGGAATCGGTCTTGCCAATGGGGTGTTCGGCATCAAACTGGATTTCGAAGTGAATGCCGTTGTGCTCCAGGAGTACCGCCTTGGGGGCCGACGCATCGCCCTGGTAGCCCTTGAGCTGCACGGGTACCTTGAGGCCGGTCTCGCTGCCATCGGCACACGTGACGCGCAGCACCCCATCCACCACGGCATAGCCCCTGGAGCCACCATGACTGCCCTGCTGCAGGGGTGCGGCGTCATCCAGAAACTGCCGCGCGAACTCCACCACCCTGGCACCACGGCGGGGGTTGTACTCGGCCCCGCGCTCACAGCCATCCGCATCGGCAATGGCGTCCGTACCGTAGAGGGCGTCATAAAGGCTACCCCAGCGGGCATTGGCGGCATTCAGGGCATAGCGGGCGTTCATCACCGGCACCACCAGCTGTGGCCCGGCCTGGCTGGCCACCTCGGCATCCACATTGGACGTGGTAACCTGGAAATCTTCGCCTTCGGGCAACAGGTAGCCGGATTCCCGCAGGGAATCCTGGTAGGCCTGCATATCCACAGGGCCGGGATGCGCCTTGTGCCAGTCGTCAATGGACACCTGCATGGCATCGCGCTTGTCCAGCAACTCACGGTTTCGGGGGGCCAGATCATGAACGATCCGGTCCAGGCCACCCCAGAAGGCCTCGGCAGAGACATTCGTGCCCGGCAGGGCTTCCTGGTTGATGAAATCGTGCAGTTGGGCGGCAACCTGCAACTGACCCGCCGTGACGTACTCGCTCATATGCTGTCCTCTGCTTCCTGGGGCTTGGGCTTTCAGGGCGACGACTGGATCACGACCAGCGTGCCCTCTGGCATGGTTTCGAACAGTTCTATCACATCCGCATTGGTCATGCGCACACAGCCCTCCGAGGCAGGCTGACCGATCAGCCCCTCCTCGTCGGTGCCATGGATATAGATGTAGCGGGAAAAGGAATCGATCCCCTCTCCCCGGTTCACGCCATCCTCAAGCCCTTCAAGCCAGAGGATGCGGGTCGTGATGTAATCACCGGGAGTGCGCTCGGGCGCAGTCACGATGGGCGCAATCTTGCCCGTGTTCTCGCGGGCCCTGAACACCGTGCCCTTGGGCACGCCATCACCGAACTTGCTGTGGATCCGATGCACCCCCAGCGGCGTACGGAAGCTGCCGTCCTGATTGCCGATGCCGTGGCGGGATGTGGAAATAGGATATTCCCTCTGGATCTGCCCCTGGCGGATCAGATAGAGGCGTTGTTCATCAATCCGCACCACCGCCACCGGGTCGGCCACGAAGAATTCGGGGAAATCCGACTGCAATCGCTTGAGCACGGGTTGATACCAGGGCGACATCTCGCGTTCCGTATCGAAGGTTTCCACGTACCAGCCTGCGCCCGCCATGGGGCCGAAGGCAAACAGACACAACACCAGCATGGCCATGGTCTGGATGCGGCGCAACATGAGATCAGGCGTTGTTGTACAGATCAAGGTTGGCGTATTCGCGTTCCTTTTTCTTTTTGGCCAGGTCATTGCGACGTTCCTCCAGATGGGCCAGATAATCACGACTGACCTGGGTGACGTATTCACCCGTGAACACGGAACAATCGAAATCTTCCAGGCGCGGATTGCCCTTGCGCACGGCACCCACCAGGTCTTCCAGATCCTGATAGATCAATCTATCGGCGGCAACCGCCTGGCAGACCTCGTCCTCGCTGCGTCCGTGAGCGATGAGTTCCTGGGCGGCGGGCATGTCGATGCCATACACGTTGGGGTAGCGCACCGGCGGCGCGGCGGAGGCAAAGTAGACCTTACGGGCCCCGGATTCACGCGCCATCATGACGATCTCCCGGGAGGTGGTACCGCGCACGATGGAGTCATCCACCAGCAGCACGTTCTTGCCCTTGAACTCCAGCCCGATGGCATTGAGCTTCTGGCGCACCGATTTTCGTCGCTGGGTCTGACCCGGCATGATGAAGGTGCGGCCGATGTAGCGATTCTTGATGAAGCCTTCCCGGTATTTCACGTTCAGTTCATGGGCCATCTCGATGGCCACCGTGCGCCCGGTATCCGGGATGGGGATGATCACGTCGATGTCGTGATCCGGCCATTCCCGCAGGATCTTCTTGCCCAGACGCGTGCCCATGCGCATGCGCGCCCGGTGCACCACCACGTCATCGATCACCGAGTCGGGGCGGGCAAAATACACGTATTCGAAGATGCACGGAGAGAGTGTGGCCTGTTCGGCGCAGTGGCGGGTGTGCACGGTGCCATCCATCTCGATATAGACCGCTTCACCCGGGTCCAGATCCCGCACCAGTTCAAAACCCAGGGTGTCCAGGGCCACGCTTTCCGAGGCCACCATGTATTCGGGGCCCTCCGGGGTTTCCCGTCGACCGAAAACGACCGGACGGATGCCGTGGGGATCCCGAAAGCCCACCACACCCCGCCCGGCCACCATGGCCACCACGGCATAGGCCCCCTGGCAGCGGCGATGCACGCCGCTCACGGCGTTGAAGATCTCCTCCTGAGTGACCGCCAGACCGTCCTGGCGGATCAGTTCCTGGGCCAGCACGTTCAGCAGGATCTCGGAGTCCGATTCGGTATTGATGTGGCGGCGGTCTTCGAGGAAGAGCTCGCGCTTGAGGTCACTGGCGTTGGTGAGGTTGCCGTTGTGCCCCAGGGTGATGCCGTAGGGGGAATTCACGTAGAAGGGCTGGGCCTCGGCGGAGGAGGCACTGCCGGCGGTGGGGTAACGCACATGGCCGATCCCCATGGGGCCGGTCAGGTTGCGCATGTGCTGCTCGTGAAAGACGTCCCTGACCAGGCCGTTGTCCTTGCGCAGATGCAGATGACCCTCCAGGTCACAGGTGACGATGCCGGCCGCATCCTGACCCCGGTGCTGCAATACCAACAGGGCGTCGTACAGCGCCTGATTGACAGGGCTGCGACCGACGATTCCGACGATTCCGCACATGGGAAGGCCTCTTGAAGATTCAAAAAAGAGCGGGGGAACCCAATCCGGGGGTCAGTCCCCGAAGGAGAAATTATCTGCGATATCCTGGGGCAGGAAATCACGCATCCACAGTGCGATACGTTCAAACTGGGGCAGTAGCTGGCTTTCCTGCCACCAGAGCTCCTGGGGCACGACGGTCAGGCTCGCCATCAGGACCACCACGGCCACAATGGCCACGCCGCGCGCCAGGCCAAAAACAGCCCCGATGCTGCGATCGGTGCCCGAAAGGCCCGTCTTTTTCACCAACTGGCTCGCCAGCAGATTCACCACCCCACCCACAATCAGGGTAAGGATGAAGAGAATGGCAAAGGCGATCCCCACCAACAGGGTAGGATCTTCGATGCCCAGGGGGAGGTGTTCGGAGAAGGGGGTCGCGTAGGTCAGCGACACCAGGAAGGCCAGCACCCAGGTGGCCAGGGAAATGGCCTCCTTGATGAACCCTCGGAACAGGCTGATCACCGCCGAGACGACGATGATGGCCACGATAACCAAATCAATCCAGATCATTGTCTTGAAGATTGCAGGAACATGAACGGGATTTTAACAAAGATCGAAGGCGCGGATGGCCATTTGCCCGAAAAATAACCCGATCACGGATGGGTCACAACGATACCGGGTAGCTCCTGTTCCCGTTCGAGCCGCGCCTTGAGGGCCTGGGCAGCGCGCCTCTCCAGTTCGGGGCCCACCTTCACCCGGAAGAGAGATCGCCCTTCTGCCTCGGTGCGTTCCACAAAGGCCGGGAATCCTGCCTGCCTGAGGCGCTCGGCCTCGGCCCGGGCATTGGACTCCTGACTGAAACTGCCCACCTGCACCACCCAGCCGCCGGCCACCGGCGTGCTGCCAGGCTGAGGACGTGCCGGCGGACGGGATTCCGCCGAAGGCGCCGGTTGCGACGCGGCGTTATCCGGCAGGGGACGCGCCTGAGGCTCACGCGCCGACCCGGGGGCGGGCGCCTGAAGCATTCGCGGTGTGGATACATCGGGTGCCACGGTTGCGTCGCCACGGGGCGCTGCCGCCGTGGTCGGGCGATCAAAGACCGGTTCCGGGGGAATGGCTTGAGTGGTGTCCAGGCGAGCCTCCCGCCCGGAGCCATCCAGCAGCATGGGCAGGAAGATCACGGCCAGGGCCACCAGGACGGTGGCACCCAACAGACGTTGTTTCAGGGGTGCTTCCACGTGTTGCCCATCATCTCAAAAGCCACGGGCCGGGCCCCTCACCTCAAGGCAAGAGATCCGGCCCACGGGCACTGCAGCCAAAGGCCGCATGTTACTGGTTCAGTGCCCGCAGCATCCACGCGGTCTTTTCATGAACCCGCATACGATCCGACACCAGCGCGGCGGTGGACTCGTCATCGGCCTCCTGCGCCACCTTGAGGACATCGCGGCAGCACTTGACCACCTTCTCGTGACTGTCGGTGAGGATGTCCACCATCTCCCGACCGGCAGGTACGCCCTCCACCTCTTCGATGGAACTCAGGGAAGCCAGTTGCTTGTAGGTGCCTGGAGCCACCACATCCAGGGTGCGGATACGCTCGGCGATATCGTCCACCGCGGTCGCCAGCTCGGTGTAGTGTTCCTCAAACATCAGGTGCAGTTCGCGGAACTGCGGGCCCACCACGTTCCAGTGGAAATTGTGGGTCTGCAGGTACAGGGTGTAGGAGTCGGCCAGCAGGCGCTTGAGGCCCTCGGCAATACTGAGTCTGTCCTGTTCATTGATGCCGATATCGATCTTGCTCACTGGTTTGTTCTCCTTGCTAAACGGACGGATTTGAATCAACGAGAGGGATGGGTCAATCAAAAACCACCCTCACCCATACCAAGGTATGGGCGAATCAGGCGCTCTTCAAGGGTGCATCGGCCCAGGGGAACGGGGCCTGCAACACGGCGGCCACGGTATGAAAGGAACCGAAGACGATAATGCGATCCCCGGGGCTGGCCTGCAAAAGCGCCGCCTCGCAGGCCTCGGCAACGCTGGCCTGGATCTGCACCGGCGCTGCCCCCTCCAGATGGACAGCCAGTTCCTCGGGCGCCAGGGCTCGAGGAACATCCAGCGCCCCCAGGTACCAGGCATCCACCAACGATCTCAATGGCTCCAGAATTCCCGGCACATCCTTGTCGGCCATGACGGCCATGACGGCCAGAGTGCGGCCCTTGACGGGCTCATCCGCCAGGTGCCCCCCAAGGATGCGGGCGCCTTGTGGATTGTGCGCCACATCCACCCACACTGCGGGGTCCTGCTGAAGGCACTGATACCGCCCCGCCAGCCGTGCCTGGGCGATCCCCTCACGCACCGCCCGCTCGGTCAGGGGGACCTGATCCTCCAATAGCAGGGCTGCGGTGATGGCGGTGGCGGCATTGCCGCGCTGCACTGATCCGGCCAGGCCCGGTGGCGGCAACGCCGTGAGGGTCATGCCCATGCCGTGATAATCCCACACACCATTTTCGGCCACGGGTCCGGGATGAAAGTCGCTGCCGGCCAGGGCCAGGGGGGTGTCCAGGCTGGCGGCGTGTTCCAGCAGGCGACGGGGCGGATCCATATCACCACACACCGCCGGCTGTTCACCGCGAAAGATGCCCGCCTTCTCGAAACCAATGGCTTCCCTGTCTTCCCCCAGCCAGCTTTGATGATCGATCCCCACCGAGGTGACCACCGCCACGTGGGCGTCCAGGATATTGACCGCATCCAGACGCCCCCCCAACCCCACCTCCAGCAGGATCACATCCATGGCTTCTCGACGGAACAGCCACAGGGCCGCCAGGGTGCCGAACTCGAAATAACTCAGGCTGATGTTGTCCCGGGCCCGGTCGATGGCGGCAAAGGCCTCGCACAGGGGGCCATCCCCCACAGGCTCGCCTTGCAGGCGAATACGTTCGTTATAACGCAGCAGATGAGGCGAGGTGTAAACACCCACGCGATAGCCCGCGGCCCGGTAGATGGCCTCCAGAAACGCCACCGTCGACCCTTTCCCGTTGGTGCCACCCACGGTGATCACCGGGGCAGAGGCCGGCCGCAGACCCATGAGGTCGGCTACGCGCCCCACCCGCTCAAGCCCCAGATCAATGGGGCGTATGTGAAAACGCTCCTGCCAGTCCAGCCAGTCCGACAGGTTGTCGAATCGCGGCCGGGGCGCGCCGGGTTCACTCATGAACTGGCCGGCCCCTGCGCAGCCTTATCCTGCTCCGAAGACGGATCGACCACACCCTCGGGAGGTTGCCCCACCCTCTCCGGTTCGAGCTCCTCGTCGAAGGCCTCGGCCTCGGGAACCGGCTGGCCAGGCCGGTGGGTCAGCAGGCACAGCACCGAGGAGAGACGGTTTCGCATTTCCCGGCGATCAATGATCATGTCAATGGCGCCGTGTTCCAGCAGGAACTCGGATCGCTGGAAACCTTCTGGCAGGGTTTCACGTACCGTCTGCTTGATGACCCGTGGGCCGGCAAAGCCGATCAAGGCGCCCGGCTCGGCGGCATTGATGTCGCCGAGCATGGCCAGGCTGGCCGATACCCCCCCCATGGTGGGATCAGTCATCACGGAGACATAGGGCAGGCGCGCCTCGCGCAACCGCGCCAGGGCGGCACTGGTCTTGGCCATCTGCATCAGCGAGAACAAGGCCTCCTGCATGCGGGCCCCGCCACTGGCCGAGAAGCACACCATGGGGACGCCCTGTTCCACGGCAGTATTCACGCCGCGCACGAAACGCTCACCCACCACGGAACCCATGGAGCCGCCCATGAAGTTGAAGTTGAAGGCCGCGGCCACCACAGGCACGTCCCGCACCGTCCCCTTCATGACCACCAGCGCGTCCTTCTCGCCCGTGGTCTTCTGGGCCGCCTGCAGGCGATCCTTGTAGCGCTTGCTGTCGCGAAAGCGCAGCATGTCCACCGGCTCGATCTGGGCCCCGATCTCCTCGCGTTCGCCGGCGTCCAGGAAGGTTTCCAGGCGACGCCGGGCATTCATGCGCATGTGAAAGCCGCACTTGGGGCACACGTCCAGGCTGCGCTCCACCTCGGGGCGATACAGGGTGGCCGAACAGCCATCACAGCGCAGCCACAGGCCCTCGGGCACGGCACGCTTGTTGGTGGCGTCGGTGCGGATCCGGGAAGGGACGAGTTTTTCAAACCAGCTCATGGGCGTCGGTCATCCTGTTGGATCGATGATCGGCACGGGCACGTGGCCGACCTTGAAGACAATGGCGTATCCCGTCAGGCCTTGGGGGCGGCATCCATGGCCTGGCGCATCTCTCCCAGCAGATCTGCTGCTGCGGCACGGCCAGCCGGCAGATCCTGGGTGTTGGCGGCCAGCAGCTTGACCAGCGCACTGCCCACCACCACGGCATCGGCCACACGGCCCACGCGAGCGGCGGTGGGGGCATCGCTGATGCCAAAACCCACACCCACAGGCAGGTCCGTGTGCTGGCGGATCAGGGCAAGCTTCTCCGCCACGGCATCCACATCCAGGGTGGCGGCACCGGTCACCCCCTTGAGGGAGACGTAGTACACAAAACCGGACGCGGCTGCACAAATGGCCTTGATACGGCCCTCGTGGCTGGTGGGCGCCAACAGGAAGATGGGATCAATGCCGTTCGTGGTCAGGGTCTGCACCAGGTCAGCGCCCTCCTCGGGGGGGAGGTCCACGGTCAGCAGCCCGTCCACACCCGCCTCGGCCGCCTCCCGGGCAAAGGTCTCGTAGCCCATGATTTCCACGGGATTGAGATAGCCCATCAACACCACCGGCGTGGTGGTGTTGTCGCGGCGGAACTCGCGCACCATGCCCAGCACGTCCCGCAGGCTCACGTGGTGCTTCAGGGCACGCTCGCAGGCCTGCTGAATCACCGGGCCATCGGCCATGGGGTCGGAGAACGGTACCCCCAGTTCAACGATGTCGGCTCCGGCGTTCACCAACTCGTGCATCAGCGGCACGGTATTGGCGGGCTCCGGGTCACCGGCGGTCACATAGGGGATCAGGGCCTTGCGACCCTGCGACCTGAGATATTCGAAACGGGCGGCTATGCGGCTCACAGCTCGATGCCCTCCATACGGGCCACGGTGTTGATGTCCTTGTCACCACGACCGGACAGATTGACGATGATCCCGCCGTCGGAGCGAAGCTGAGGTGCCAGCTTGATCACCTGGGCAATGGCGTGGCTGGTTTCCAGCGCCGGGATGATGCCCTCGGTGCGGGTGAGGCGATGGAAGGCGGACAATGCCTCTTCATCCGTGACCGGCACGTATTGCACGCGCCCGGCGTCCTTGAGCCAGGCATGCTCGGGGCCCACCCCGGGATAGTCCAGGCCGGCAGAGACGGAATGGGTCTCGGTAATCTGGCCGTCGGCATCCTCCATGAGATAGGTGCGATTGCCATGCAGCACGCCGGGCTTTCCGGCGCACAGGGGAGCAGAGTGGCGGCCGCTGTCGATGCCATCCCCGGCCGCCTCGGCCCCGTACATGGCCACGTCGGCATCGTCCAGGAAGGGATGGAACAGACCGATGGCATTGGAGCCACCACCCACGCAGGCCACCAGGGCATCGGGCAGTTCGCCGTTCTCTTCCAGGTACTGAGCCCGGGCCTCGCGACCGATCACCGACTGGAAGTCCCTGACCATGGCGGGATAGGGATGCGGGCCGGCCACGGTGCCGATGATGTAGAAGGTGTTGTCCACATTGGTCACCCAGTCGCGCATGGCCTCGTTGAGGGCATCCTTGAGGGTGCGCGACCCGGAGGACACGGGCACCACCCGGGCGCCCAGCAGACGCATGCGATACACGTTGGGCGACTGGCGCTGGATGTCATCCGCGCCCATGTAGACCACGCATTCCAGCCCCAGGCGCGCAGCCACGGTGGCGGTCGCCACGCCGTGCTGTCCAGCGCCGGTCTCGGCAATGATGCGGGTCTTGCCCATGCGCTTGGCCAGCAGCGCCTGACCGATGGTGTTGTTCACCTTGTGGGCACCGGTGTGGTTCAGGTCCTCGCGTTTGAGGTACACCCGGGCGCCCCCCAGTTCGCGGGTGAGTCGCTCCGCCAGGTACAGGGGACTGGGGCGACCCACGTACCGGGCCAGATCCAGGTCCAGTTCGGCCAGGAAGTCGGGATCCTTGAGGTAGCGATGGTAGGCCTCCCGTAACTCTTCCAGGGGTTCCATCAGGGTTTCGGAGACGAACTGGCCACCATAGGGTCCGAAATGCCCGCGGGCATCCGGGAAGGCGCTCCAGTCAGGCGTCTGTTGGGGTTTGCTCACGGTCGACACGTCGTACCTCGCTGATGAATCGGATCATGCGTCGGGGGTCCTTCACGCCCGGCGACGACTCCACGCCACTGCTCACATCCACGGCCCAGGGGCGCGTCTGCCTGACCGCCTCGGCCACATTATCGGGATGCAGCCCACCCGCCAGAACCAACGACTGCGGGCTGCCCGTGGGCCATCTGCCCCAATCGAATGTCTGCCCGGTACCCCCGGCCTGACCTGCAGCATGACTGTCCAGCAGGAAGCCCTGGGCCCCGGCATAGCGGGCCATGAAGGCTTCCGGCGTGTCAGAACCGGCCATGGGAACCGCCTTGAGATAGGTGCGACCAAAGGATTCGCAGTAGTCCGGCGGCTCGCCACCATGAAACTGCAGCACCTCCAGGGGCACCCGTGCCATCACCTGGCGTACTCGTTCCGCCTCCGCGTCCATGAACAAGCCCACTCGCGTCACGAATGGTGGCACGGCGCGGGCCACGGCCAGTGCCTGCTCCATGTCCACTGCCCTGGGGCTTCGATCGTAGAAGACCAGACCGATGGCGTCGCAGCCGGCACGGGCCGCCTCCCCGGCGTCCTCGGCGCTGGTAATGCCGCAGATCTTGATACGGGTACGCATGGCCGCCCGGGTTGCTGAACAGGATCGGTAAGGTTAACAGAAATTCGGCCCCAGGATCAGCCTGCGCGGGGCGTCAGGCGTACTCGGGGACGACTGCCGGCGGATGCAGGTCGAAACGATCCTCATAACCCACCTGCACCAGATACAGACCATCCGGTGGAGCTGTAACACCCGCCTGGGAACGGTCTCGCGCCGTGAGCACCTCGGCCATCCACTCGGGAGGATATTCGCCGCGACCAATGGCCATCAAGACACCGGCGATATTACGGACCATGTGATGCAAAAAGGCATTGGCGCGGATATCCAGATGAATGAAATCACCCCGCCGGTGCACCGATACCGCCTGCACCGTGCGTATGGGGGTGCGGGCCTGGCAGCCCTTGGCGCGAAAACTGGAGAAATCGTGCTCCCCCAGCAGATGCGGCACAGCCTCGGCCATCAGCGCCGCATCCAGGGGTCGATGAATCCAGGTGACTCGACGGCGCAGGATGGCCGGTCGGGTGAGGCGGTTGAGAAAAATGTAGCGGTAACGACGCCACCGCGCAGAGAAGCGGGCATGAAAGTCATCGGGCATGGGCCGCACCCACTGAAAACTCAGTTCCGGGGACAGATGGCTGTTGCCCCCCAGCAACCAGGCCCGCGGATCGCGCACCGCGCTGGTGTCGAAATGAATGATCTGACCGGTGGCATGCACACCCGCGTCCGTGCGCCCGGCGCAGGTCACGCTGATGGGCTCGTCCGCCACCCGGGAAAGGGCCTTCTCCACCTGAACCTGCAGGGTGCGGGCCTCTTTCTGGGTCTGCCAACCGCGAAATCCGGAACCGTCGTATTCGATGCCTATGGCCAGGCGATGGAGGGTTTCAGTCATGTGTGTCAGTCGTTCGGAAGAATCGGGGGTGTTCGGGGCGTTCGGGCCCTTCAGGGCCCGACGGCCAGGGCCATCAAGGGCAGGATGACCAATGCCATGCCGAGCCAGTCCCGCCATCCCGGTGCCGCCACGGGGGCCAGATGAATGGGTTCCAGCGGCGCCTGTTGCGCCTGATGAAGAACGCCCTGAAACAGGCCCGCGGCCCGTTCGCCCAGACCTTGCAAGCGCTCCGCCACCCCCCGGGGCGCCTCGCGGGGACGATCCCGCGCCTCCCGGGCCAGCAGTCCGACGCGGGGAAGCGCCTCAAGGGTCAGGACCAGGCGTACCGCGAACCGCTCGCGTGGAAACCCCAGGATCGCCAGGGGCCGGGTGAGCCAGAGCAGGCCCTTCACCAGGTCATCCCGTCGGGTGGTCTCCAGCAGCCAGACCACCGCTCCCACGGCCAGCACCAGAACCAGGCTGCGTTGCAGCCCCAGCAACAGGCCCTCCCGGCTGGGGGACAACTCCGGGGCCAGGGCGAGCAGCGGCGTCCCGGGAGTAAACCACCCAAACACCAGGATGATGGACAGGAAAAACCATTTCAGCCGCCCCACCATGGTCAGAAAGCGGTCGACCCCCTCCCTGCCCACATGCCAAAGACCCAGCGCCACCCAGCAACATCCACCGGCAATCACCGCCGGGTTGGCCCGAGCGACGCAGAGAATGAACAGGATAACGCCGAGTATCTTGGTGGCTGGGTGCATGAATCACGATGAAGACCACCCACTGGATGATCAGCGCCATCCGGTGGGTGGTCTTCCAGGGCTGGAAGAGGCGCCGGGTAACCGGCGGCTTACTGGATCTGACGCATCAGCTCCTCGGCCTCGCGGCGCTGCACGTCGTCACCATCGCTGATCACCTCCTCCAGGGTGGCACGGGCGCCTTCCGCATCCCCCATCTCGATGTAGGCCCGGGCCAGATCCAGCTTGGTACTGATCTCGTCGCCGAGACTGAAGTCATCATCCTCGGCGCTGTCCAGTTCGTCCGAGGCACGGGCGGCATCATCCGCGTCAAAGGTGTCATCCAGCCATCGGGTATCGGCATCGGAGTCCAGATCCTCACCCAGCGCCCTGGGCGTGGCAGGCTCATCCTTGCCCATGGACTCCATGTCGTCCAGATCAAAGTTCAGATCGTCCGCATCCAGCTGCAGGGTATCGTCCTGCTCGCCCGTACCCGCAGTCGTGGGGGGTTCGACACCACGATCCAGTGCCGGGGGTTCATCCAGATCAGGGAAGGGCTCGTCCGTCTGCAGCGTGGCGGTATCGTCCCCCGACCCGGCGCGCCGGGTCGGCTCATCCGCATCGATATCAGCGCCCTCGTCCAGGTCCGGCCTGGACGCACCCTCACCCACGTCTTTCGCCCAGTCCTCGTCCAGGAAGTCACTGTCGTCCAGATCGAATTCCAGTGTGGCATCATCGGCGTCCTGGGTACGGGCGCGCTCCTCAGGCTTGTCCGGGGCGGATGTGGCCGTCTGCGCCGGAGGATGAACCCGGGTGGGGGCCTCGTCATCCATGCCCGGGGTTTCTTCCACCTGCATGGTGGGCGCATCTTCCGGCGCCGCCTTTCTTGAATCCTCGGGCACATCGGCACCGATATCCTCGGGCAGATCCAGGTCCAGCTCACCGATTTTGGAGATTTCTGTCTGATCCCCGGAGGCTGGATCTTCTCCCAGCCCCATGTCATCCATGTCATCACGGATCTCGAAGTCCACCTCGGAGAGCGAGCCTTCCAGTTCCGTGGTATCCAGATCGAAGTCGCTGGTATCAGGGCGCTCATGGGTGCCCTGACCCGAGGCGGCTGCACCGCGGAAAAGGGGGTTATCAGGGCTGATCTCCTGCCCCATGAGCACCACCCGGTCCCACAGCCTGGCAGGACGCTCACCCAGGGACTGGCGCATGTCTGCCGCCACACCCTCAAAGGCCTCCCGATTCTTGCTGGCGAAATAGGTTTCTGCCAGCTTGAAACGATAATCCACGCGATCCGGATCCTGCTTCACGGCATTTTCAAGCAGATCCTCCGCCTGCTGGTACAGCCCATAGGCCAGGTAGACATCCGCTTCGGCCACGGTATCGTCATTCGATACTTCGTCCCGATGGCGTGGGCCGCCATCCTCGGGTTCGGCGGCATCACCGCCGGGGAGCGAGAGCTCCATGGTATCGGTCAACTCCGCAGAATCCCCCATGGGCCCTTTCGGGGAGGGCAACTGCGTTTCCATGGTGTCCATCATCGCCGTGGACAGGTCCTCTTTGGAGTCGGACTCGACACCAAAGGTGGGCCGCTCCCGATCCGCATCATCCCGGGCGGCAGCAACACCGCCGGCGGCCGCGCCGGCAGCCACGGCGGCGGCGGTTCCCTTGCCCTGAGTACCGGCCTCCTGGCCCACCGAGGCATCAGCCTGGAGGTTTGCGGCATCCTCCACATCCTCGCGATCGCGCAGGCGACGGATCATCAGCCATAGCAGGGCCAGGATCAGCAGCAGACCAAAACCGGCCCCCATCAGCAGGGAGGGATTGTTCAGCAACTGGGTCAGCGCGGTGGGTCGCGGCTCCGGTTCGGCAGGTGCGGCCGGCGCAGGAGGCGCTGGGGCCACTTCGGGGGTCGGAGCAGCATCCGGGTCCGGCGCCGGGGCGACCGTCTCGGGGGGTGCTGGCAAAGGCTCGGTTGGCAAGGCCAGAGGCAGGTGGTCGGGGTCGCGCCCCTCCAAGCGGGCCAGCTGGTTCTGCAGATCTGCCAGCTGCTGGTTGGTGAGGGTCAGCAGACGGGACTGCCTTTCCAGCAATCCTTCCAGCTCTTCCACGCGATTACGCAGTTCCTCCGCCTCCTGGCGACGGGACTCGGTGGTTTCCCGCAACAGGGCCAGTTCCCGCTGCAACCGCTGGGCCTCGTCATCGGTGAGACCATCGCCAACAATCTCCAGGCGGGCATCGTCGTCCACCGGCGCGGGGGGTGCCGGCTCCCTGGCTTCGTCCGGGGCCGGATCACGCGGCGGTGCCGGCTCATCGGCAACGGCCACCTGGGGTTCAGGCTGCTCCGTGGCCCGCTCCCGGTATTCCCGCCAGAGTCGATTCTGACGCACCACTTCCTGGCGCGCTTCGCGGGGCGCCAGGCGGGTGATCTCATCGCGGGCCGGCACGCGCAGCACATGGCCGCTGCGCAGGTTATTGATATTGTCGTCCTCGAAGGCCTCGGGATTGGCTCTGAGCAGCGCGAGCATCATCTGCTCCACGCTCACACCGGTGTCGGGCCGCAGACGTTCACCCAGCTGCCACATGGTGTCGCCACGGCTGACCCGGTAAGTGGTGGGAGCGGTGTCGCGAGGGGCTTCGGCGCGGGTCACGCCTGGGGGGGCGGTCTCCCGCCCGGGAGCCGGTGCCGAGGGGGCCGGGGTGGGCTGGCGGGTCTGTTCGAAGCGGGTGGGCGGATCCAGCAGGATGGTGTATTCGCGCACCAGGCGACCGCTGGGCCAGCTGGCTTCGATAAGGAAGTTGAGGAAGGGTTCGCGGATGGGGTCGCGGGAGGTCACCCGAATCACATGGCGACCGTCCCGTGTGGTCATGGGCTCGAACTCGAGCTCGGTCAAGCGGTGATCCCGGTCGATGCCCATGCGCGTGAACAGGGCGTCGGGGGCCAGCCGAACCACCAGATCGTCCATCTCGCCTGGCTCCACGGAGACCAGTTCGATCTCCGCGCGGAGGGGCTGATTGAGCGCGGAACGGGGTTCGATTTCTCCCAGCCCCAGCCCCAGGCTCGCCCCCGGTACGATCAGGGCCAATACGGCCGTTCCCAAAGCCAGTCTGCGCACAGCGTAATCCCCTCTTTGACACGACCCGGGGACCGTCCTGCTTATCCGGCCCGGTCGCCGTTCCCCCGGTTGAGCCTCATCATGCAGCGGACCGGACGCGGCATCCGGTCCGCTGACTCAGGACAAGCTCACGTTATAGGTAATCTTTTATCAAAACTTCGGCAATTTGGATACTGTTGAGGGCGGCCCCTTTGCGCACGTTATCCGCCACCACCCACATATTCAGGCCCCGGGGATGGGAGATATCCTCCCGGATACGACCCACAAAGACAGGATCGCGATTCGCGCCCTCGGTGACCGCCGTGGGATAACCGCCGTCGGCACGCTCGTCCAGCACTTCCACACCCGGCGCGGCGGCCAGCAGTTCGCGGGCCTTCTCGGCGCTGATCTTGTCCCGGGTCTCGATGTGCACGGCCTCGGAGTGACCGTAGAACACCGGCACACGCACCGTGGTGGGATTCACCTGAATCGCCTCATCCTCAAAGATCTTGCGGGTCTCCCAAACCATCTTCATCTCTTCCTTGGTGTAGCCGTTCTCCAGGAAGACGTCGATATGCGGCAGGCAGTTGAAGGCGATCTGCTTGGGATAGACCTGGCATTCCACCGGCTGGCCATTGAGCAGCCGTGCCGACTGGCCGGCCAGTTCCTCGATGGCGTCCTTGCCGGTGCCCGACACCGCCTGGTAGGTGGCCACGTTGATGCGTTCGATACCCACGGCGTCGTGCAGGGGCTTGAGGGCCACCAGCATCTGGATGGTGGAGCAATTGGGGTTGGCGATGATGCCCCGGTTGGTGTGCTGAGCCACCGCATGGGGGTTCACCTCCGGCACCACCAGCGGGATATCGTCGTCGTAGCGGAACTGCGAGGTGTTGTCGATCACCACACAGCCGGCAGCAGCCGCCTTGGGGGCATATTCCTTGGAGACGGAGGCGCCGGGCGAGAACAGACCGATCTGCACCTTGGAGAAATCGAACTCGGCCAGGTCCTGAACCACCAGTTGACGGTCACCGAAGCTCACCCGGGAACCGGCGGAACGACTGCTGGCCACGGCATACACCTGCCCGACGGGGAACTTCCGTTCGGCCAGGATGGAGAGCATGGTCTCGCCAACGGCGCCGGTCGCGCCGACAACGGCCACATCATAGGTTTTGCTCATCTTTATGAATCCTTGAATCGAGTACTGATTATGGGTGCGCGGGCGAGGTTCGATCAGTCGGACAGAGCGGCCACCACCGCCTGCCCCATCTCCTGGGTGCCTACCTTGTCGCAGCCATGGGTCCAGATGTCCGGCGTGCGCAGACCATTGTCCAGCACCTGACCCACCGCAGCCTCCACGCGTGCCGCCTGGGCCTCTTCGTCGAGACTGTAGCGCAGCATCATGGCCACCGACAGCAACGTGGCCAGCGGATTGGCCAGGCCCTGGCCCGCGATGTCCGGCGCCGAGCCATGAATGGGTTCGTACATGCCCTTGCCGGCGGCATCCAGGGAAGCGGACGGCAGCATGCCGATGGAACCGGTGAGCATGGCGGCCGCATCCGAGAGGATGTCGCCGAACATGTTCTCGGTCACGATCACGTCGAATTGCTTGGGCGCGCGCACCAGCTGCATGGCGGCATTGTCCACGTACATGTGGGACAGTGCCACGTCCGGGTACTCCTTGGCCACCCGTTCCACCACTTCACGCCACAGTTGTGAGACCTCGAGCACATTGGCCTTGTCCACCGAGCACAGGCGCCGATCCCGCTTCATGGCGATCTCGAAACCGCTGCGGGCGATGCGCTCGATCTCCGGTTCGGAATAGATGATGGTGTTGTAACCCTGGCGTACGCCATCCTCGCGGGTATCGATGCCGCGGGGCTTGCCGAAATAGGCCCCACCGGTGAGCTCGCGCAGGATCATGATGTCCAGGCCGCCGACGATCTCCGGTTTGAGGGCGGAGGCGGACGCGAGTTGAGGGTAGAGGATGGCCGGGCGAAGGTTGGAGAACAGGCCCAGTTCCGAACGGATGGCCAGCAGGCCACGCTCCGGGCGTTTTTCCCAGGGCAGTTCGTCGTAACGCGGCCCGCCCACGGCGCCCAGGAGCACGGCATCGGCCTCCCGGGCCCGTTTCAGGGTGTGTGCCGGCAGGGGCTCACCGGCCGCATCGTAGCCGGCCCCGCCGATGGGGGCCTCTTCCAGTTCGGCATCCAGGCCGAAACGATCACGCAGGGCGTTCAACAGACGGGTGGCCTCGGAGACGATCTCGGGGCCGATGCCGTCACCGGGCATGACAAGGATTTTGTGGGTCATGGGATACTCGGAATGACAACAGGTGTAATGGGATCAGTGTGACAGCCGTGACCGCCTCCGGGGAGGCGGTCCGTCGGTGTGCATGATTCTTTTATCAGGCCGGAAACAGCCAGGGCGCCTCGGCGCGGCGTTTCTCCTCGTAGGCGCGGATATCATCGGCATGCTGCAGGGTGAGGCCGATGTCGTCCAGCCCGTTGAGCAGGCAATGACGTCGGAACGGGTCCACCTCAAAGGAGAAGCTCTGCCCCGAGGGGGTTTCCACCGTCTGCGCCTCCAGGTCCACGGTCAACTGATAGCCGGGCTCGGCCAGCACTTCATTGAAGAGCTGATCGACGATGGCCTCGTCCAGCACCAGCGGCAGCAGTCCATTCTTGAAGCTGTTGCTGAAGAAGATGTCCGCATAGCTCGGGGCAATCACGGCCCGGAAACCGTAATCGGTCAGGGCCCACACCGCATGTTCGCGGGAGGAGCCACAGCCAAAGTTCTTGCGGGCCAGGAGGATCTGCGCGCCCTGATAACGTGCATCGTTCAGCACGAAATCCGGGTTCTGGCGACGCTGGCTGTGATCCATGCCCGGCTCGCCCGGGTCGAGATAACGCCAGTCATCGAACAGCGTGGGGCCAAACCCCGTGCGCTTGACGGACTTCAGATACTGCTTGGGAATGATGGCGTCGGTGTCCACATTGGAGCGATCCAGCGGCGCCACCTTGGCGGTCAGTCTTTGAAATTTTTCCATGGGGTCACCTCACTCAGTTCATTTCCCGGACATCGACGAAATGCCCGGCCACGGCCGCGGCGGCTGCCATGGCGGGGCTCACCAGGTGGGTACGCCCACCCAGGCCCTGACGACCCTCGAAGTTACGGTTGGAGGTTGAGGCGCAGCGTTCACCCGGCTCCAGGCGGTCGGCGTTCATGGCCAGGCACATGGAGCAACCCGGATCGCGCCATTCAAATCCGGCGTCCAGGAACACCTTGTCCAGGCCTTCCTGTTCAGCCTGCTGCTTCACCAGGCCCGAGCCCGGCACCACCATGGCGAGCTTGACGCTCTCGGCCACCCGGCGACCCTTCACCACCTCGGCGGCAGCCCGGATATCCTCCAGGCGACCGTTGGTGCAGGAACCGATGAAGACCTTGTCCACCGGGATGTCGGTCACGGCCATGCCCGCCTTGAGGCCCATGTATTCCAGCGCCCGCTCCATGCCCCGGGTCTTGACCGCATCACCGGCGGTGGCCGGATCGGGTACCCGACCACCGATCGGCGCCACCATCTCCGGAGAGGTCCCCCAGCTCACCTGAGGCTGGATGCTGGCGGCATCGATGTGCACCACATGATCAAACTTCGCGTCGGGATCGGACTTGAGTTCCTGCCAGACCGCCACGGCCTGCTCCCAGTGCTCACCACGGGGCGCATAGGGTCGCTCCTTCACGTAGTCGATGGTGGTCTGGTCCACGGCCACCATGCCGGCCCGGGCGCCCGCCTCGATGGCCATGTTGCACACGGTCATGCGACCTTCCATGGACAGATCACGAATGGCCTCACCGCCAAACTCGATGGCGCAACCGGTGCCGCCAGCCGTGCCGATCTCGCCAATGATGGCCAGGACGATGTCCTTGGCGGTGACCCCGGGGCCCACCTTGCCGTCCACGGAGACCAGCATGTTCTTCATCTTCTTCTGCAACAGGCACTGGGTGGCCAGCACGTGCTCCACCTCCGAGGTACCAATCCCCACGGACAGGGCCCCGAAGGCCCCATGGGTGGAGGTGTGGGAGTCACCGCACACCACGGTCATGCCCGGCAGCGTGGCCCCCTGCTCCGGCCCGATCACATGCACGATGCCCTGACGCACATCGCCCATGGGGAAAAAGGTGATGCCCAGGCTGGTGACGTTCTGCTGGAGCGTTTCCACCTGGGTACGGGAGACGGGATCTGCGATCCCCTTGTCACGGTCCGTGGTGGGCACGTTGTGATCCGGTACGGCCAGCACCGTGTTGGTACGCCAGGGCTGACGTCCCGCCAGACGCAGGCCCTCGAAGGCCTGGGGTGACGTCACCTCGTGCACCAGGTGCCGATCGATGTAGAGCAGGGCCGTGTCGTCGTCCTCGCGGCGAACCACGTGGGCGTCCCAGAGTTTGTCGTAGAGTGTCTTTCCGGTCATGGGTGAATACCTCGATTGCCTCTGGTGATAAGGATAGAGACCGGAGTTGGATAACGCCAATTCATCTTATTCATGTAAAGTATTCCTGGCGAGAATTCCAAACCCACACCCCTTGCGAGAAGCCTCATGCTCCCGGAAAACCTCAAGGCCTTCCTGGCGGTGGCAAACACCGGCTCCTTCTCCGAAGCAGCACAGACCCTGCACCTCACCCAGCCGGCGGTGAGCAAGCGTGTGGCGGCCCTGGAGTCGGAACTGGGCCAGCGCCTGTTCGACCGTATTGGCCGCCGCATCAGCGTGACGGAGGCCGGCCGGGTATTGCTGCCCCGGGCCAGGCTCATCCTGGAGGACCTGGCGGAAACGCGACGGCTGCTGGACAACCTCTCGGATCGCGTGGAGGGCCCCCTCATCCTGGCCACCTCCCATCACGTGGGTCTGCGCAGGCTGCCGCCCGTGCTCGAGGCCTTCGCGCGGCGTTACCCGGCGGTGGAACTGGACATCCGCTTCATGGAATCGGAAGAGGCCTGTCGGGCGGCCGAACTGGGGCAGGTGGACCTGGCCGTGGTCACCCTGCCGGAGCAGCCTTCGCCCCTGCTGACCTGGCAGCGCATCTGGGACGACCCACTGGCCGCCATGGTGGCCAAGGATCATCCCCTGGCCAGCCGGACCTGCATTCCTGAAGACCTGAACGGCTACCCGGCCATCCTGCCCCCGGAAGGCACCTTCACCCGCCGCCTGGTGAATGCCGCCTTCTCCACCCAGGACATTACGCCGACACGGGTGCTGGAAACCCACTACCTGGAAACCCTGCAGATGATGATCAGTATCGGTCTGGGCTGGGGTGTGCTCCCCCTCTCCATGGGTGCGGAACTGCATCACCTGGAGTTGCCCGGTCTGACCATGCACCGGGAACTGGGCTGGGTGACTCACCGGGACCGCACCCGGTCCAACGCCGCATCGGTGCTGCTGGCCATGCTGGAGGGGGCCGATGCGCCTTCAGACCCTGCTTGAAGACGTCACGATCAGGGCGCGCTTATTGATTCACCGAATCCGGCCTCACGGAATACTGCCGCGAACCGCTACCCAGCAGGGCCGCCACAAAGCCCGCCGTGGCCAGGCCCGAGGCCATCACATACACCCACATGGGCCCCACGCCATCCCAGATGTAACCACTGGCCAGGGCCCCCATGGCGCCGCCCAGACCAAAGCTCAGGGAGGAGTACAGAGCCTGTCCCCGCCCCTGCTGGCGCCCGACGAAGAACTGATGGATCAGCGAGATGGCCGCCGCGTGGTACAGGCCATAGCTGGCCGCGTGCATCAACTGGATGACCACCAGCATCGGCAGACTGTCCACGAACCCCGCCAGCAACCCCCAGCGCACCGCGGTGATCAGCAGAGCCAGGGCAAGCAGGCGCCAGGCACCAAAACGCGGCAGCCAGCGATGCATCATGAGGAAAACCCCCACCTCAGCCAGCACCCCCAGCGCCCAGAGGTAGCCGGCCACCGTGCGGGTGTAGTCATGCTCCTCCAGGTACAGGGTGAAGAACGCATAGTAGGGACCGTGACTGGCCTGCATCAGGAAACAGGCGATCAGCAGCAGGATCACCGCCGGGATCTTCAGGGTGGTCCAGAGGGATTCCGGCTCGGGGCCGGGCTGCACCCCGCCCCCGTCCCGCACCCGCAGGGTACTGAGCCACAGGGCACCCAGCAGGACCAGCACGATCCAGGGCAACCAGGCCACGTCCACGGTCTCGAACACGGCCCCAAGGCTGCCCACCGAGAGCACGAAGCCGATGGATCCCCACAGCCGGATCCGGCTGTAGGCATGGGTGCTCTTGCCCAGGTGGTTCATGGTGGTGGCTTCAAACTGGGGCAACGCCGCGTTCCAGAAGAAGCTGAACAGGGCCATGGTGACCGCCACCCACCAGTAACCGGAGTGGAACAGCAGCCCGGCAAAGCAGATCATGGCCATGCCCGCAGCGATGCGCACCACCAGGGTGCGCTTGCCGGTGTGGTCCGCCAACCAGCCCCACACATTGGGGGCAATGATCTTGGTGGCCAGAACAATGGCCATCAGCTCGCCGATCTGCCCGGCGGCAAAACCCTGTTCCTTCAGGTACAGCCCCCAGTAGGGCATGAAGGCGCCGATGCTGGCGAAATAGAAAAAATAGAAGCTGGAGAGTTTCCAGTAGGAAGCAGGCATGAAGTTTCCGGAATCAAGGCGGTTGGGGCGAGGGTGGCGAACAGGGCGTCATGCCCGCCGCCCCCTCCTCCCCGGCCCTTCTCCCCTGAGGGGAGAATGGAGAGTCGCTGTTGATCAGAGGGGGCAGCTGGAGCCCCTAACGCCCCCCCACCTGCCCCCGATGCCGCAACGCATGATCCATCAGCACGATGGCCAGCATGGCCTCGGCAATGGGCGTGGCGCGGATGCCCACGCAGGGATCATGGCGCCCGGTGGTGATCACTTCCACCGGCTCGCCATGCACATCCAGGGATCGCCCCGGCAAGCGGATGCTCGAGGTGGGCTTCAAGGCCATGCTCACGCGGATATCCTGCCCCGAGGAGATCCCTCCCAGCAGCCCCCCGGCGTGGTTGGAGACAAACCCCTCGGAGGTCATTTCGTCACGGTGCTGGGTACCCTTTTGCTCCACACAGGCGAAGCCATCACCGACTTCCACGGCCTTGACGGCATTGATGCCCATCATGGCGTGGGCGATGTCGGCGTCCAGCCGGTCAAATACCGGCTCACCCCAGCCGGCGGGCAGACCCGTGGCCTCCACGTTGATGCGAGCACCGATGGAGTCCCCTTCCTTGCGCAGGGCGTCCATATAGGCCTCCAGCTCCGGCACCTTGGCGGCATCGGGACAGAAGAAGGGGTTGGTGTCCACCACGGACCAGTCCACGGCATCGATGCGGATGGGCCCCAACTGGGCCAGATAACCCCGCACCTGCACCCCGAAGTGCTCGCGCAGATATTTCTTGGCAATGCCGCCGGCGGCCACTCGCATGGCGGTCTCCCGGGCCGAACTGCGACCCCCGCCCCGGTAGTCCCGCAGGCCATATTTCCTGAAGTAGGTGTAATCCGCATGACCGGGCCGGAAGCGCTCGGCGATCTCCGAATAGTCCTTGGAGCGCTGGTCGGCATTCTCGATCAACAGCCCGATGGGCGTCCCGGTGGTCACGCCTTCGAAGACCCCGGAGAGGATCTTCACCTGATCCGGTTCACGACGCTGGGTGGTGTGCCGGGAGGTCCCCGGGCGGCGCCGGTCCAGGTCGCCCTGCAGATCGGCCTCGCTCAACGCCAGGCCAGGGGGACAGCCATCGACGATGCAGCCGATGGCCGGGCCGTGGCTCTCGCCAAAGCTGGTCACAGTAAACAGCTTGCCTATGGTGTTTCCGGACATGGATGCAGGGCCCCGAAGGATGGCCCCTCACCCGCCGGGCGGGAGAGGGTTTGGGGTAAGGGCGGACGGACTGCGGAATCAGATCACGCGGGAGAAGCGCTGTTCCGTGGCCTCACGCAGATAACGGTCAAAGGTCATGCAGATGTTGCGGATCAGCAGACGACCGGCGGGCTGCACGGTGATGGTGTTACCGGAGACCTTGAGCAGACCATCGTCTTCCATTGGCTTGAGTTCCTTGAGTTCACGGGCGAAGTAGTCCGTGAACTTGATGCCGTGCACCTTTTCCACGTCCTCGAAGGCCAGTTCGAAGTGGCAGATCAGACGGGTGATCACATCGCGGCGCAGTACATCGTCGGCATCCAGTTCCACCCCGCGGAAGACCGCCAGCTTGCCGTCATCGATGCACTGGAAGTACTTCTCCAGGTCATGATGGTTCTGGCTGTAGCTGTTGCCCACCACGCCCACACTGGTGGAACCCAGGCCCACCAGATCACAGTTGGAGTGGGTGGAATACCCCTGGAAGTTACGGTAGAGGGTGTGGTCTCGCTGGGCCACGGCCAGTTCGTCATCGGGCTTGGCGAAGTGGTCCATGCCGATATACACATAACCGGCCTCGGTGAGCTGCTGGATGGTCTGCTGCAGCATGGCCAGCTTCTCGCCGGGGCTGGGCAGTGCCTCTTCTTCAATGCGGCGCTGGGGCTTGAAGCGGTCCGGCAGGTGAGCGTAGTTGAACACCGAGATCCGGGCCGGATCCACCTTGATGATCTTCTCGATGGTATCGCCGAAGGTCTTGCGATCCTGATGGGGCAGGCCGTAGATCAGGTCCACACTGGTGGAGCGGAAGCCCAGGCTTCTGGCCTCTTCCAGCACACCCAGCACCAGCGACTCACTCTGCACCCGGTTGACGGATTTCTGCACCTTCTCGTCGAAGTCCTGCACGCCCAGGCTGATGCGGTTGAAACCCAGCTTGCGCAGCAGACCCAGGGTGCTGTCGTCCACTTCCCGCGGGTCGATCTCGATGGAATACTCGCCGGTGTCGTCATCCAGCAGCCCGAAGTGCTCGGCGGTCTTGCCCATCAGCTCGGTCATCTCGTCGTGGGAGATGAAGGTGGGCGTGCCGCCGCCCCAGTGCAGCTGGGTCACCGGACGGTTCTTGTCGAACAGCGCGCCCTGCATGGCCATTTCCTTGTAGAGACGGTCCAGATAGGGCTTGGCCTTGGTGCGGTCCTTGGTGACCACCTTGTTACAGGCGCAGTAGAAGCACACCGTGTCGCAGAAGGGGATGTGGAAATACAGCGACAGCGGACGCCCGCTGGCATTGGTCTCCCGGGCGATCTCCGCGTAGCGCTCCGCCCCGAAACCTTCGTGGAACTGCACCGCCGTGGGATAGGATGTGTATCGAGGACCCGCCGTATTGTAACGGTTGATCAGGTCCAGATCGAAATCAATGCTCTGCGACAAGCTCATGGCGGCTAGGTACCCGGGGATAAAGTGTTGATCATCTATTGTAACCGCTCATCATAAACATGCCGAACCGGATTGGCACGCCTGAACGGCCATTTGCGTGACTTGTGCCATGTTGGGGCCATGTGAGCGCCACTCGAGCACCCCTGCACCCGGCATCACCTCAAAGCGACTGTACCTGCTCGAAGGTGAGCAGGAACACCCCCTGCCCCCCGTGCTCGAACTCCAGCCAGGTGAAGGGCACATCCGGCAGGCGGGCCTCCAGGGCCGGGGCACTATTGCCCACCTCCACCACCAGGATGCCACCGGGCTTCAGGTGTCGGCCGGCGTCCTTGAGGATGCGCACCGTGGCCTCCAGGCCATCGGGGCCGGACGAGAGCCCCAGCTCCGGTTCATGGCGAAACTCCGGGGTCAGTGCGGCCATGTCGGCGGCATCCACATAGGGCGGGTTGCTGACGATGATGTCGTACTGCCTGGAACCCAGTTCCGCCAGCAGATCCGACTCCAGGGCCTCTACCCGATCCTCAAGCCCGTGCAGGCTGATGTTCTCCCGTGCCACGTCCAGGGCATCCCGGGAGATATCGGTCAGGTCCACCCGGGCATCCGGGAACACATGGGCGCAGGCAATGCCGATGCAGCCGCTGCCGGTGCACAGATCCAGCACCCGCTCCACCTGTTCGGGCTCGATCCAGGGGGCAAAGCCCTGGCCAATCAACTCTGCCAGGGGTGAACGCGGCACCAGCACACGCTCGTCCACCTTGAACTCCATGCCCATGAAATAGGCTCGACCGGTAAGATAGGCGGCCGGCTTGCGGGTCTCCACCCGTTGGTGCAGCAAATCCAGCACCCGGCGGCGTTCGTCCCGGGTGAGGCGACAATCCAGCCAGGCGCCGGAGAAGTCATGCGGCAGGTGCAGGGCCTGAAAGACCAGCCAGGCGGCCTCGTCCAGGGCATTATCGGTGCCATGGCCGAAGGTCAGGCCGGCGGCACTGAACCGGCTCATGCCGAAGCGGATGTAATCACGCACCGTGACCAGATCGTCGGTGTCAGAAGCGATGTCCATGAGATTCATGCGGGTGATGGAGGGCTGTGGGATAATACCCTCATGAGCGATCAAGAGGCCAACTGGCGGGACTGGCTCAAGGCCCTGCCCCTGTATCTGCTGCCCCACCACGCCATCTCGCGCGTGGTGTACCGGTTGTCACGCTGGGAGACCAGCCTGAAGGACCCGGTGGCACGCTGGTTCATTCGTCAATACGGGCTCAACATGGCCGAGGCGCTGGACCCGGAGCCCGCCCACTACGCCAGTTTCAATGCCCTGTTCACCCGAGCCCTGCATCCAGAGGCCCGCCCGCTGGACACCCATCCGGACGCCCTGCTCAGCCCCGCCGACAGCCGTGTAAGCCAGTTCGGCAAACTGCACGATGGGCGGATCATCCAGGCCAAGGGGCGTGATTATTCGGCCCAGGAACTCCTGGGAGGCTGCCCGCAGCGCGCGGCGCCGTTCGCAAACGGCGACTTCATCACCCAGTACCTGTCTCCCAGCGACTATCACCGGGTGCACATGCCCTGGGATGGCGTGCTCCGGGAAACGGTCTACGTGCCCGGCAGGCTGTTCTCGGTAGCGCCCTTCACCACGCGTACCATTCCCCGGCTATTCGCCCGCAACGAGCGCCTGGTCTGCCTCTTCGACACCGACATGGGCCCCATGGCCATGGTGCTGGTGGGCGCCATCAACGTGGCCTCCATCGAAACCGTCTGGTCCGGCGAGATCACGCCACGCCTGCCACGAGAGATGGAGGTCAAGGCTCATCAATCCGAACCGGTGAGCCTGTCCCGGGGCGATGAGATGGGCCGTTTCAACCTGGGCTCCACGGTGATCCTGCTGCTGCCCGAGGGGGCGGTGGAATGGTCCAGCGAGCTGACCAGCGGGCGCAAGCTCAAGATGGGTGAGGCCCTGGGGTGGATGAAGCCGGTATCGATGCGTTAGGAATACCTTGGGAAGCCTATGCCCGCTCCCAGTCGAAGGCCAGCACGTCCCGGATATCGTCCACGCCGCCCAGGCACATGAGCAACCGATCCACACCCAGGGCCACCCCGGCACAGCCGGGCAAGCCAGCTTCCAGGGCCTTGAGAAGCCGCTCGTCCAGGGGCATGGGCGATAACCCCTGGCGCGCGCGGCGATCCTGATCCGCCTCAAAGCGACGGCGCTGTTCCGCGGCATCCCCCAGTTCGTGAAAGCCGTTGGCCAGCTCCATCGCCCCCCAATAGACCTCGAAACGCTCCGCCAGCGGCGGCTCTCCGGGACGGACCCGGGCCAGGGCCGCCTGACTGGGCGGATAGTCGTGAATGAGGGTCAGGCTGTCGGCCTGAAAGGCCTGGCAGACCACGGTGGACATGAGCAGATCCAGCCAGCCATCCCGATCCAGGCTGCCTTGCACATCCAGCCCCAGAGACCGGGCACGCCGGGACAGCTCCATCTCACTGGCCTGAAACGGATCCACCCCGGCGTGACGGAGCATGGCCTCGCGATAAGTCAGCACTTGCGCGCCAGCCGCCAGCCGATCACCAGCCACCTGGCGAATCAGCGCCTCCACTTCGGCCATGAGCGCATGATGATCAAAGCCCACCCGATACCATTCCAGCAGGGTGAACTCCGGATTATGGTGGCGCCCGGCCTCCTCACCCCGAAACACGCGGGCAATCTGGTAGATATCCCCACTGCCCGCCGCCAACAGCCGTTTCATGGGGAATTCGGGGGAGCTGTGGAGCCAGCGCCTGCCGCCCCCCAGAGGCACGGAAAGGCTCTGGATGGCAGGATCGGTGGCCCCGGCCATGGACAGGTACGGGGTTTCCACCTCCAGCACCCCACGGCCGGCAAAGAAAGCGCGAATGTCTGCCAGCAGGCGCGCCCGTTGGCGTAACCGCCCGAACGCGGCAGCCGGCTTCCAGGTCATGCCCGCGACACGTACTCGCCGCTACGGGTGTCCACGCGGATCACGTCCCCCTCGTTGACGAACAGGGGCACCTTGACCACGGCACCGGTTTCCAGGGTGGCCGGCTTGGTGCCGCCGGTGGCGGTATCACCGCGAATACCCGGGTCGCACTGGGTGATGGTGAGCTCCACGAAGTTGGGCGGTGCCACCGACAACGGAGAATTGTTCCACAGGGTCACCACGCAGGTGTCCTGTTCCTTGAGCCACTTCATGGCATCTGCCACGGCGGTCTCGCCGGCGGCATACTGCTCGAAGTTATCGGGCACCATGAAATGCCAGAACTCGCCGTCGTTGTAGAGATACTGCATCTCCGTATCCATGACGTCGGCGGCCTCTACCGACTCGCCAGACTTGAAGGTCTTGTCCAGTACCCGACCGGTCTTGAGATTGCGGATCTTCACGCGGCTGAACGCCTGACCCTTGCCAGGCTTGACGAACTCATTTTCCACGATGGTGCAAGGATCGCCGTCCATCAGGATCTTGAGTCCGCTCTTGAATTCGTTGGTGCTGTAGGTTGCCATGCTCAAAGTTCTCCGGGTCGAGCCCCTCGGCTCGCATTGGGGTAAGGGAAAACCGTGGATGCCGGGCGCATCCGGGGCGAAACACTGGCACCGGGCCCGGGAAACGCGGCAAAATGCCCGGTCGCCCCGTGTCCACCCTCTGGGTAAAACCGCCAATGATAACGCGATTGACCGCCGACCGTCAGGCTTGTGCCTGGCAGACGGCACTGGCAGAAGCCATCACCGATCCGGAGGCCCTGATTCGCCGCCTGAACCTGGATCCGGGACTGCTGCCCGCGGCCCGGCTGGCAGCACAGCGGTTTCGCCTGCAGGTGCCGGAAAGTTACGTGTCACGAATGCACCCGGGTGACCCGCACGACCCCCTGCTGCGCCAGGTGCTGCCACTGCAGGGCGAGTTCGAAGCAGCCCCCGGGTTCGTGGAAGACCCGGTGAGGGATCTGGATGCCATGGCGGCCCCTGGCGTCATCCAGAAATACGCCGGCCGAGCCCTGCTGATCACCACCGGCGCCTGCGCCATTCACTGCCGTTACTGCTTTCGTCGTCATTATCCCTACGGGCAGGCCTCGGCCGGACGCAGCCGCTGGCCAGAAACGCTGGCCTGGCTGCGCTCGCGACCGGATATCCATGAGGTCATTCTCAGCGGCGGCGACCCCCTGATGCTGACAGATGGCGAACTGGCCGCCATGACACGGGATCTTGCCCGCATCGACCACCTGCGCACCCTGCGCGTGCATACCCGGCTACCGGTGATCCTTCCGGAACGTCTCGGACAGGATCTGATTGACTGGCTCACGGGCACCCGTCTGCGCCCGGTCATGGTGATCCACGCCAACCATGCCCAGGAACTGGACGCCTCCACCTGCAGTGCCCTCGCCGCCCTGGACCGGGCCGGCGTGCGCCTGTTCAATCAGGCCGTTCTCCTGCGTGGCGTCAATGACAGCGTCGCCGCCCTGGGTGATCTTGGCGAGGCTTTGTTCGAATCGGGTGTGCAGCCCTATTACCTGCACTTGCTGGACCCGGTGAGCGGGGCCGCGCATTTCGCGGTGAAAGAAGCGCCGGCGCTCGCCATCATGAAGGCATTGGCGGCTCAGCAGCCAGGTTACCTCCTGCCCAGACTGGTCAGAGAGATCCCAGGCGCACCGGGCAAATCCTCGCTGACCGAGGCCGGATATCACACCTGAAAACGGCAAGCCCGGGATGCGCTTATGCCACCCTGTACGAACCATGCGTCAAAAAATCATTTGTTACCCAGGTAGAGGTGCGCTATAAAATATAGTGAACTCCGTCACACTTTTTAATGTCTCACCCCGTATTTGAGAGACACGCTGGAGCACTCCGCCATGCTGGTCGGGACCCCGTCGATGCACCTGGAAACCGAGCCATTCCCCACTCAGCCCCGCAAGGTGAAGCGCTGGTTGAAGGAACTGCCCCTGGCCAACACCGGCGAGACCACCCGGCTGCTCTACCAGGGCCTGACCGAACTCAATCGGTTGCGGATGCCCGCTTACGATCGCCTGGAAATCCTCGAGCTTCTGCGCCCCACCCGGAGATTGATCCTCGATCAACTGAGCCGACACTTTGTCAGCCGCTCCCTGCCCCTGCCTGCCCGAAGCCAGCGCATTGCCGACATCAACACCGATTTGCTGTACGAGGTCGCCATGGGTTACCTCCAGGTGGTGCGCGAAGGCAGTTCCGGAGCCAACAGCCTGGCGCCTCGACACCTGGCCCTGGGCATTCACCGGGCCATGCGCGCCCTGGCAGAACGCCACTTTCACGCCGGGCGCCTCTATCAGCCCACGCCCGACGGGCTTTGGGAGCAGGCCCACTGGCTTTACCATCTGGCCGAACAGAGGCAGTTGGTCGCCCAGGAGATCAAGGATACGGAACTGAACGGTCAGCGGCGCAGCACCGTGGCGCATACCTACAAGCAGATGAGTCTCTACAGCCTGGCTGACCCGCTTACCCTGCACCAGGGGGATACCGATGCCCTGACCCGCTACCTGGAAGGTTCTGCCCAAGCGTGCGCCATCACCACCTCCCCCGTGGCAGACAACGCTGATTACCTGTACGTGCTCGACCTGAGCACCGATGAGCCACCCGCCTACGTTCATGGTTCAGAGGCTGGCCGGCATGAGGCCGTCCGTTACCTGAACCTGTTCCCCCTGATCCGCCAGATACGCGAGGAGCTGCGCGCCAACGCCCAGGACGCCCCGGGCCCGCTCCACAGGGACATAGCGGCCCGCGTCCTGCAGGCGTGGACCAACAATGCCCGTCGTCGCTTCAGTCGCATGTCCAACGACGGTCACGTCGACGTCGTGCTGGGCATCACTGCCGCCCACGACATGATCCGCCAGGCCGTCAACCCTGCCCCCCAAGCCAGCATGATCGGCAAGGCCCAGGAGCGGGACAGGGCCTTCGAAGAACTTTCCCTGGAACGCATGTCCGATTCCCCACGCTACGAAAGTGAGGGCATTACCGTGCGCTACCTGGCAGACATGCCCCAGGATGTGACGTCCAACGCCTGGGACACCATCGCCAAGGGCAACCTGGTCACCGACCGCACCACTGAGGATCAATCGAGGGCGTTGCATCCCGGCAAAGAGGCACCCGTTCCCACCTCCTGGGAAATCCTCGACACCAGCGCCGGAGGGTTTCGGCTGCGCTGGCGGGGCGATGTGAGCGTTCGGGCCCAAGTGGGTGAACTGATCGCCCTGCGGGATGCCACCTCTGGACGCGAGCATTGGCGCCTGGGCATGGTCCGCTGGATACGCAGCCCCAGCAACTCCGGCCTGGAAGTCGGCGTCAAGATGCTGGCTCCCAAGGCCATGCCGGTGGACATCAGTCCGGTGCGGCATGGACGCCCCATGGGGCGCAGGGTTCCGGGGCTGCTGCTGCCGCGGATCAAGGTGCTGGAGCAACACGCCACCCTGGCATGTCGGGCCGGCCTGTTCGAGGCGGGCGAGCAGGTGGCCGTCACCCTCGCGGGTCGCACACTCATCGTTGCTCTCTCCGCCATCGAAACCCAGTCCAGCCTGTTCACTCAATTCCAGTTCCGCCCAGCGCAGTCCACTGCGGCCCCTGAAGGCGAAACATCGCATAAGAACACTCCGCTCTGGCCCGACATCCTGTAGCACCCCAGGTCCGCTCGTTGGTGACCGCCCCGGCATTGTCTGTATAATCGCCGGCAGTATGGGTGATCGGCTTGACAGCCGATCATGGTTCCCGCCCGAGCAGGCCCGGATCGCATGGAAAATATCATCCGCCTTCTGATCATCGACGATGATCTCAACGACGCCGAGATGATGGTCAGCACCCTCAAGTCCGCTGGATTTGCGGTCAGACCAGAGCGCGCCGAAGACGAAGAAGAACTCCACGAAAAGCTCCGCAGCCACACCCCGGATGTGGTCATCTGCACCTTGAATCACCCTGAACTGTCACTGGAAAAGGTGGTGGAGGCCAACCAGCACATGGGGCGCCACGCCCCCATCGTGGCCGTAGCCACCTCCCCGGACGTGGACGTGGTGGACTGCATGGAACTGGGCGCCCACGACATGGTGCAGAAAAACCGCCTGGATCACCTGCGCCACGTAGTGACCCGGGCCGCCGAGTTCCAGCGGCAATGGCGCCGCCTCAAGACCTTCGAATCCGGCCTCAGGGACACGGAAAGGCGCTGCAAGACCCTCCTGGACAGTTCCCGTGATGCCATTGCCTACGTGCATGAGGGCATGCACACCTACGCCAACACCTCCTACCTGGAACTGTTCGGTTATTCCCACCTGGACGACATCGAGGGCATCCCCCTCATGGACATGGTGTCCCGGGACGACCAGCAAAAACTCAAGGATTTCCTGCGCGCCTATGAACGCAATCGGGGCCAGGACCAGGACGCATCCGACTCCGAGCCCCTGGACCTTCAGATCCGCACCGCCGGCGGCGAAGCACTGGCCGTGCAGATGGAATTCAGCCCGGCGACCATCGAAGGGGAGCCCTGCACACAGATCCTGATCCGAAACCGCACCAGCAATACCCGGGAACTGGAAAAGCAGCTCAATTACCTGGCCCAGCGTGATCTGATCACGGGTCTGTACAACCGCCAGTACTTCATGGAGCGCTTGCAGGATGCATTCAGCACGGCCACTCAGGGCAACGGCAACGCCTCACTGATCGAACTTCGCATCGACCGATTCTCCAACATCCGCGAGACGGTGGGGGTGGCCGGCGGTGACCTGGTGCTGGGGGATATCGGCAAGCTGCTGGAGGAGGTCTGCGCAGAGGAAGATATCGTCGCGCGCTTTGATGGCGAGGCCTTCGCCATTCTCACCCGCCAATGGGAAAGCGAAACCCTGGAGCGTTTCACTCAGGGCATCCTGGAAACCATCTCCAATCACATCTGTGACGTGGAGGGCCGCTCGCTGACCTGCACCGCCTCCATGGGCGTTGCCCGGATCGACGAGAACGCCCCGGACATGAACGAGCTGCTTTCCCGCGCCCAGAAGGCCTGCCAGCAGGCAGCCCGGGAAGGCAACGGTCACCGCGTGGTCATCTATCGCCCCAAGGAACGGGAGATGACCCAAAAGCAACTGGACGAGACCTGGACCGCCCGCATCAGCGAAGCGATTCGGGACAACCGGCTCCACCTCCTCTATCAGCCGGTGGTGAGCCTGCACGGCGAGAGCGGTGAGCGTTACGAGGTGTTCATGCGGCTGCTGGATGAGGACGGCGAAGCCATCAGCCCAGCTGAATTCATGCCCAGCGCGGAACGCACCAACATGGCCAAGGCCCTGGATCGCTGGGTGATCGATCACGCGGTGCAGCGACTGGCCACACAACGCAAGGCCGGCCACGACACCATCTTCTTCATCAAGATCACCGCGGGCTCACTGCACGATCCGGGCATGCTGCCCTGGATCATGGAACGCCTGAAAGAGCACCGCATCCCGGCGGAATGCGTGGTCTTCGAGCTCAAGGAGAATACCGTGGTGGCCTATCTGAAGCAGGCCAAGGAATTTGCCAAGGCCCTGAAGAGTGTCCACTGCCAACTGGCCCTGGAGGACTTCGGCAACGGCCTGAATCCGTTCCAGGTGCTCAATCACTTCCCCGCGGACTATCTCAAGGTGGATGCCTCGTTTACCCGAAACCTGCCCAGCAGCGAAGAGAACCAGAAGGCCATGCGCCAGATCACGGACACGGCCCATTCGCAGAACCGCCTGATTCTGGCCCAGCAGGTGGAAGATGCCAACAGCCTCTCCATCCTCTGGGGGCTGGGGATCAATTACATCCAGGGCAACTTCCTGCAGCCCCCGTCGGAAGGTTTGGAATACGACTTTTCAACAATGGGATGAGGGGCAATACCTGCCCCTCATCCCGAGCAGCCATACAACCATCAACGCCCCGACTTCAGCGCCATGATCCGCTCTTCCAGGGGCGGGTGCGTCATGAACAGGCGCTTGAGGCCCTGGGTGACACCACCGCCGCGGATACCGAAGGCCTGCATTTGATCAGGCATCTGTGAAGGCTGTCCCTGAGCGGCACGCAAGCGCTCCAGAGCCGAAATCATCTTCTCCCGGCTGGACAGTTCGGCACCACCGGTGTCGGCCCGGAATTCCCGCTGACGGGAGAACCACATCACGATGATGGAGGCCAGGATGGCCAGGATGATCTCCGCCACGATGGTGGTAATCCAGAAGGCCGGGCCATGACCCTGCTCGTTCTTGAACACCACCCGGTCCACAAAGTGCCCGATCACGCGGGCCAGGAAGATCACGAAGGTATTCACCACCCCCTGGATCAGGGCCAGCGTCACCATGTCGCCGTTGGCCACGTGACTCACCTCGTGACCCAGCACAGCCTCCACCTCATCCTGCCCCATGTTCTGCATCAGGCCGGTACTCACCGCAACGAGGGCGTTGTTCCTGGACATACCGGTGGCGAAGGCGTTGGGATCGGGGGAGTTGAAGATTCCCACCTCAGGCATGCCAATGCCGGCCTGCTTGGCCTGCCGCCGCACGGTGTCCACCAGCCACTGTTCGGTGGGGTTGCCAGGCTGTTCAATCACCTTGACACCCATGGTCTTCTTGGCCATCCATTTGGAAATGGCCAGGGAGATGAACGAGCCACCGAAACCGAATACCAGCGCGAACACCAGCAGGTTGTTGAGATTCAGTCCGGTCCCGGTCTCGTCCAGGATCCGTTCAACGCCCAGAATCCGCAGGGTGATACTGAGCACCACAATGATGGCCAGGTTGGTGGCCAGAAAAAGGGCGATACGCTTCATGTTCTCTCCGTCGATGAGAAGATTGCCGACTTTGTCCGGCGTATTAGATGGGGTTTACCGTTAAAAATTCAAGCTCGGCAACAAGGATAGTCCCATTGAATGGGTCCTCTTGAGTCCCCTGTGGGAGCGGCCCCCGGCCGCGAAGCCCATGCAGGGAAGGGCCACGGTGGTGATTCCACACCCCGTTCGCGGGCAGGCCCGCTCCCACCCAAAAACCTCAAAAACCGGGACAGATTCCTTTCGCTTCCAAGAGGAGGATCATTGGGGCCTCAGGGTGTCCACCTTCTGGAAACCTCGGGGGAGTTTTGTGCCGCGTTTGCCGCGTTCTCCCAGGTACTCCCGCCATTCATCCGGCTTGAGGGTCTTGAACTTCTTGCCCGCCACCACGGTGAGGCTGTCACTTCCGTCAAGCAAAGTCAGGTCCGCCAGAGACTCTTCGCCAGCCTTGAGGCGGGCGGAGGGGATATTGATGATCTTGTTGCCCTTGCCCCGGGGCATGCAGGGCAGTTCCGAGAGAGGGATCAGAAGCAGGTAACCGTCGGTGGTGGCGGCCGCCAGGTACTGTTGCCGGGGATCACGCACCCGCATCGGATGGCGCACGCAGGCGCCCTGGGGCACCGTGAGCACCGCCTTGCCGGCACGGTTGCGGGAGATCATGTCCTCCATGCGGCAGATGAAGCCATAGCCGTGATCAGTGGACATCAGGTACAGATCCTCCCCTGCCCCCATCATCACGCCCACAAAGCGCGCCCCATCGGGTGGCGACAGGCGCCCCGAGATCGGCTCCCCCTGCCCTCGGGCCGACGGCAGGGTATGGGCGGCCAGGGCATAGGTGCGGCCCGTGGAATCCAGGAACACCGCCTGCTGGTTGCTGCGTCCCTGGGCGTCGGACTGATAGGCATCGCCAGACTTGTAATTCAGCCCTTGGGCATCCACCTCGTGGCCCTTGGCGGCCCGCACCCAGCCCATCTTCGAGAGCACCACGGTAAGGGGCTCGGCCGGCACCAGGGCGGATTCGTCCAGGGCCTGGGCGGCGGCGCGCGCAACAATGGGTGAGCGTCGATCATCGCCAAACTTCTCGGCATCCGCCTCGATCTCGTCACGCACCAGACCACGCAGCCTGACATCGGAACCCAGCACGGTCTGCAGGTGATCCCGTTCCTGCTCCAGTTCATCCTGCTCGCCGCGGATCTTCATCTCCTCCAGGCGGGCCAGGTGGCGCAACTTGAGTTCCAGGATGGCTTCAGCCTGAGTGTCCGTGAGCCCAAAACGTTCCATCAGCACGGGCTTGGGCTCGTCGTTTTCACGGATGATGCGGATCACCTCGTCGATGTTCGGGTAGGCAATCAGCAGGCCTTCCAGGATGTGCAGGCGCTTGAGCACCTTGTCCAGGCGCCATTGCAGGCGGCGGCGCACCGTCTCCACCCTGAACTCCAGCCACTCGGCCAGCAGCGCCGGCAGGCTTTTCACCTGTGGCCGCCCGTCCAGGCCGATCAGGTTCATGTTCACCCGGTAGCTGCGTTCCAGATCGGTGGTGGCGAACAGGTGGGCCATGAGGCCTTCCGGATCGACGCGATTGGAACGGGGGGTGATCACCAAGCGGGTCGGATGCTCATGGTCCGACTCATCCCGCAGGTCCTCCACCATGGGCAGCTTCTTGGCGTTCATCTGTGAGGCAATCTGCTCAAGCACCTTGGCCCCGGACACCTGAAACGGCAGGGCGGTGATGATGATGTCGCCATTCTCCCGTTCAAAGCGGGCGCGCATGCGCAAACTGCCATGACCCGTGCGGTACAGGGCCATGAGATCCTGACGCGGGGTGATGATCTCCGCATCGGTGGGGAAATCCGGGCCCTGGATGTGCTCGCAGATCTGTTCCAGCCCTGCATCCGGGTCCTCAAGCAGACAGATGCAGGCGCGGGCCACCTCACGAAGGTTATGGGGCGGTATATCGGTGGCCATGCCCACAGCGATCCCCGAACCACCATTCAACAACACGTTGGGCAACCGGGCGGGCAGCACCTTGGGCTCTTCCATGGTGCCATCGAAGTTGGGCACCCAATCCGCCGTGCCCTGCCCCAGTTCCGACAGGAGCAATTGGGCATAGGGGGACAGGCGCGCCTCGGTGTAGCGCATGGCGGCAAAGGACTTGGGATCGTCCGGAGAGCCCCAGTTGCCCTGCCCGTCCACGAACGGATAACGGGAGGAGAAGGGCTGAGCCAGCAGCACCATGGCCTCGTAACAGGCCGAATCCCCATGGGGATGGTATTTGCCCAGCACATCGCCCACGGTACGGGCGGACTTCTTGTGCTTGGACAGGGCCGACAGGCCCAGCTCACTCATGGCGTAGATCAGGCGCCGCTGTACGGGCTTGAGGCCATCCCCAACATGGGGTAGTGCGCGGTCCAGGATGACGTACATGGAATAGTCCAGGTACGCCTTTTCCGTGAAGGTGTGCAGCGGTTGCTGTTCAACACCATCCAGGTTCAGTTCGAGATTGCTCATGGCTCAGCGGGACTCAGTCATCGGTCTTGGCATCCCGCATGTAAAGCCAGCCCATGGGGGCCATCATGAGATACCCGCCGATGATCATCACCACGGAGTAACCCGGGAATCGCCATTCAGGGGGATAGAAGCTGCCCACGCCACCGGTGGCCAGCTCCAGGATACCGGTCATGGCGATGATGATGCCCGCGAAGCTGAGCAGGATCAGCCCCAGGCGTGTTCCGAATCCAACCATTGGTTTTGCCACGTGTACACCTGTTGATTCCTGAAGTTAAGCCCCTCTCCTCGTTCGAGGAAAGGGGGTTGGGGTGAGGGAAAAACCCCGGCACAGTGCCCGCCGTGCCCCTCATCCCCGCCCTTCTCCCCGCGGGGGAGAAGGGAGTTTAACCCCTCATCTCCGAAGACATTCTCACCGCAGGTAAGAAGGGAGTTCAGCCCCTCTCCCCTCCGGGGAGGGGGGTTGGGGTGAGGGGAGAGGGGCTTCTGGCCCCGCTCAATCCACTTCTGCCAGATGTCCCTTGGACTCCAGCCAGCCCCGGCGATCGGAGGCACGCTTCTTGGCCAGCAGCATGTCCAGCAAACCCATGGTCTCGTCGCCGGCGTCCAGGGTCAGTTGCACCAGGCGGCGGGTATCCGGGGCCATGGTGGTCTCGCGCAGTTGCAGCGGATTCATCTCTCCCAGCCCCTTGAAGCGGGTCACCGCCACTTTTCCCTTTTTCTTCTCGGCCGCGATGCGCTGCAGGATGCCCTGTTTCTCGTCCTCATCCAGGGCATAGAAAATCTCCTTGCCCACATCCACACGGAACAGCGGCGGCATCGCCACGTACACCCGCCCCTGCTCCACCAGCGGGCGGAAATGCCGGACGAACAGGGCGCACAGCAGGGTGGCGATATGCAGGCCGTCCGAGTCCGCATCCGCCAGGATGCAGATCTTGCCATAGCGCAGATCCTTGAGATCCTCCGCACCGGGGTTCACGCCGATGGCCACACTGATGTCGTGGATCTCCTGGGAGGCCAGGATCTGATCCGGATCCACCTCCCAGGCATTCAGGATCTTGCCCCGCAGCGGCATGATGGCCTGGAACTCCCGGTCCCGGGCCTGCTTGGCGGAGCCGCCGGCGGAATCCCCTTCCACCAGGAACAGTTCGGTGCGACCCAGATCCTGGGCGGCGCAGTCGGCCAGCTTGCCCGGCAGGGTCGGGCCCTGGGTCACCTTCTTGCGAACCACCTTCTTGCCGGCCCGCATGCGCTTCTGGGCGCTGTTGATGGCCAGCTCGGCGATGCGCTCTCCGGCGCCCGGATGCTGATTGAGCCAGAGGCTGAAGCTGTCCTTCACCACGCCCGAGATGAAGGGGGCCGCCTCGCGGGACGACAGACGCTCCTTGGTCTGGCCCGCAAACTGGGGGTCGAGCATCTTGAAGGAGAGGATGTAGGCCACATTCTCCCAGACATCCTCCGGGGCCAGTTTCACGCCCCGCGGCACCAGGTTGCGGAATTCGCAGAATTCCCGCACCGCATCCGTCAGACCGGTACGCAGACCATTCACATGAGTGCCGCCCTGGGCGGTGGGGATCAGGTTCACATAGCTCTCGGCCACGCCTTCACCGCCTTCGGGCAGCCATACCACGGCCCAGTCCACCGCATCGGTCTCGCCACTCATGCTGCCCATGAAGGGCTCATCAGGCACCCGTTCGGCACCGTCCAGGGATTCCACCAGATAGTCCCTGAGTCCGGCCTCATAGCACCAGTCGCAGCGCTCGCCGGTGATTTCATCATAAAAGGACACCGCCAGCCCGGGGCACAACACCGCCTTGGCACGCAGGATGTGCTTGAGACGGGGTACGGAAAACCTGGGGGTATCGAAATAACCGGCATTGGGCCAGAAGCGCAGGCAGGTGCCCGTATTGCGCTTGCCCACCTCGCCCACCACCTTCAGGTCGGTGACCTTGTGCCCGTCGGCAAAGCTCATGTGGTGTTCCTTGCCGTCGCGCCGGATGGTCACCTCCAGCTTTTCCGACAGCGCATTCACCACCGAGACGCCCACGCCGTGCAGGCCCCCCGAAAAGCGATAACTCTTGTTGGAAAACTTGCCGCCGGCATGCAGCGTACCCAGGATCACCTCCACCCCGGGGCGTTTTTCCTTGGGATGCAGATCCACGGGCATGCCGCGGCCGTTATCGGTCACCGATACGGAACCGTCGGCATGCAGCACCACGTCCATGCGGTCAGCATGGCCCGCGATGGCCTCGTCCACGGAGTTGTCGATGACCTCCTGGGCCATGTGGTTGGGCCGGGAGGTATCGGTGTACATTCCGGGGCGCTTGCGCACCGGGTCGAGTCCGGAGAGGACTTCGATATCGGATGAGGTATAGGAAGATGAGGCGCTCATGCGCGTGCAATCGTCGTCTGCCAGGGCGCGGGTACTGTATGGGACATCATCGTGGGTGGCAAGCCCAAAGCCCCCGCAAGCCCGCCGCCCGAGGATGAAAACACCCGGCTCAGAACATCAGCGCCATCATCTTGCGACGATAGTCATTGACCAGCGGATGCCGGGCACCCAGCAATTCGAAGGCCGCCAGCAGACCCTTGTGTCCGGCATCCTCGCCATACGTGCGATGCTTTTTCATGAGCTGCATGAGCATGGCCAACCCCGCCTCATGTTCGCCCGCGAGGATTCTGGCGGCGCCCACCCGGTGCAGCGCTTCGGGATCATCCGGATTCCCGTCGAGGCGCTCTTCCAGTGCCGGGATTGCTGCCAGATCGCCACGCGCCCGGGCCAGCCGTAGCTGGGCGTCCACGCGGCGGCCCGCATCCTCCTGATGGAGATGCACGGGCACCGTCTTCATCACCGCCTCAGCCTCGTCCACGCGACCCAGCATCAACAGGGCCCCGGCCTGATCGATCTTGAGTTCTTCGTCTTCCGGGTTGGCCTGGCGGGCGACCTCCAGATGAGCCAGGGCCGTCTCGGCATCGCCCGCTTCCAGCGCCTCCCGGGCTGCCCGGCGCGATTCGGAACCCGGGCCGGGCAGGTGCTTGTCCAGCATCTGTCGGATGGTGGATTCCGGCTGCACGCCCATGAACTGGTCCACCGGCTCGCCGTCACGGAAGACCAGCACCGTGGGCAGGCTGCGCACCCCATACTGGAGCGCCAGGTCCTGCTGCTGATCACTGTTCACCTTCGCCAGCAGGAAACCACCGGCGTACTCCTCGGCCAGCTTGGCCAGGATGGGCATGAGCATCTGACAGGGCTGACACCAGTCTGCCCAGAAGTCCACCAGCACCGGGCGCTGCTGCGAACCTTCGATAACGAGGGCGTGGAAATTCTCCTGAGTGATATCGACGATGTGGTCGGAAGTGCTCATGAATTGGCCTTGTACTGAAGTTGCGTGAGTCCCAGCCCGGGGGGCCGATGGGTGACCCTCTATTCTCGGGGTAAAGACTCAGGTTTCAAGAGGTTGACTGGATCAACGTCCGCCCGACACATGGTCGATCATCTGGGCAATCTCACCCGCCGGACGATAACCGGGGATCATGTCGCCGGTCTCCAGCAGGATGGCCGGCGTGCCGTTCACGCCCATCATCTGGCCCGCCCGCAGATGATCGCGCACTGGCGTATCGCACGGATTCTCGGAAATGGAGCGCCCCGCCTTCACCTGGTCCATGGCCTCGGCGCGGTCATCGGAACACCAGATGGACACCATTTTCTCGTAAGTGGGCGTGCCTTCACCGGAGCGAGGGAACATCAGGTAACGCACGGTAATGCCGTCCTCATTGAGTTTGGCCACCTCATCATGCAAACGCCGGCAGTAGGGGCAGTCCACATCGGTGAAGACGGTAATGGTGTGACGGGACTCGCCCTCGGCAGGGTAGATCACCATGCTGGTCTCGCTGAGCCCTCCCAGGATCTCCTGCCGACCTTCGGAACGGGCCGCAGCAGTGAGACTCCGTCGGGTGTCCAGTTCCACCAGGTCCCCCTCCAGCACATAGCGGCCATCCCCGCTCATGTAGAGGACCTGCGCGCCGAAACGCACCTCGTAAAGATCCTGGATGGGAGTTTCGCGAATGCTGCTGACCTGGGCATTGGGCACCAGAGCCTCAATGCGCTCTCGCAACTCACCGGGAGCGTCAGCATGGGAAAGGCCCGGCAGGGCCAGCAGGAGGATCATGACAAGGACAATGCGGTAGCTGGGCATGGTTCAACTCTTGGAATGGGTTGGGCCGCGATCGCGGTGTCGCCGGATTGAAACGCGGAACATATTACCCGGGGGACTGATTAAAAGACCATGCCAGGGGCTCTGGGTTCAGCCCCGTGGATGGTGCTCGGCGTGCAGCGTCTTGAGTCGTTCCCTGGCCACATGGGTGTAGATCTGCGTGGTGGAGAGACTGGAATGACCCAGCAACATCTGCACCACACGCAGGTCTGCGCCATGGTTGAGCAGATGCGTGGCGAAGGCGTGACGCAGGGTGTGGGGCGAAAGATGCTTGGTGATACCCGCCGTCCGGGCGTGGCGACGGATCATGTACCAGAAGGCCTGACGGGTCATGCCCGCGCCACGGCGGGTCACGAACAGGGCCTCGCACTGTCCGTGACCCTGCATCAACCCCGGACGGGCTTCGGTCAGGTAGCGCTCCAGCCAGTCCATGGCCTCTTCCCCAAGGGGCACCAGGCGCTCCTTGCCTCCCTTGCCCTGGGTGCGCACCACACCATGGCGCAGACTCACCTGGCCAAGCCGCAATCCCACCAGTTCGGAGACCCGCAGCCCGGTGGCATACAGCACCTCCAGCATGGCCCGATCCCGCAGGCCGTTGGTGTCCTCCGTATCCGGGGCCGCCAGCAGGGCATCCACCTCCGTTTCCGTCAGCGTATCCGGCAGGGGGCGCCCCAGCCGTGGCGCGTCGATGCGCACCGTGGGGTCTTCACGGATCTGACCGACCTGCAGCAGGTGGCCATAGAATCGTCGCAGGGTCGACAGCAGGCGGGCCATGCTCCGGGGCCGGGCACCGCCCTCCAGACGCTGGGCCAGATAGCGCAGCAGCTGGTGGCGGTCCGCCCCGGCAAGATCACCACCCTGTCCATCCAGCCAGCGTTCCAGGCCCGACAGATCCGCCCGGTAGGCAGACAGCGTGTGGTCACTCAGACCATGCTCCATCCACATGGCGTCCAGAAACCGATCGATCAGCGACGACGCCTGTGTCATGCATCAATCTTGATCATTTATCGCCCTTGGAGCGACGCGGAAGCACACTGTCCTCTGCCGCACCCTCATCGGCCTCCACCGTGGTCTGGGCGGCCTCTTCCAACGTCTTGGCAGGCCGGCGGGCCTTGTCATTGTCGCCCCCCGGGCCCGAATCGTCGCCACCCATGAACGCCTTGAGCATGTCGAAGGGGAACGGGAAGACGATGGTCGAGGCGTTATCGGTGGCCATGTCGCTCATGGTCTGAAGATAACGGAGCTGCAGGGCCTGGGGGTTGCCCGACATGATATCCGCCGCCTCGGTGAGCTTGACCGCCGCCTGCAGTTCACCCTGGGCGTGGATGACCTTGGCGCGCCGCTCACGCTCCGCCTCGGCCTGACGGGCAATGGCGCGGATCATGCTCTCGTTGAGATCCACATGCTTGATCTCCACGTTGGCCACCTTGATACCCCAGTTGTCCGTCTGCTTGTCCAGTATGCTCTGAATGTCGTCGTTGAGCTTGTCCCGCTCCGAGAGCATCTCATCCAGATCATGCTTGCCCAGCACCGAACGCAGGGTGGTCTGGGCCAGCTGACTGGTGGCGTTGTTGAAGTCTTCCACCTGAATGATGGCCTTTTCCGGATCCACCACCCGGTAGTACAGCACCGCATTCACCCGTACCGTCACGTTATCCTGGGAAATCACATCCTGACTGGGCACATCCAGGGTGATCACGCGAAGGTCCACACGGACCATCTGTTGAATCCCCGGGATCACGATGATCAGACCGGGACCCTTCACTGACTGGAAGCGCCCCAGGAAGAAGATCACGCCACGTTCGTACTCGGGCAGGATCCGGATCGACAGGATCAGCAGGCCCAGGATCAGGGCCAGCGGAGCCAGAAGGGCTGTCATCATGATGCAACTCCTGTTGAGGTTTCTTGATCAGACACGGGCTCCACGGTCAGCGTGAGGCCATCCATGCCGGTCACCCGGACCGCATCGCCCTTGGAGATGGCCACCCGGGATTGGGCCAGCCACGATTCACTGTGCACCCAGACCCGACCAGCCCCCTTGGAGAAGTCCTTCAGGGCCTGCCCCTGGGCCCCGATCAGCTCCTCCCGACCGGTTGTCACCTGCTTTTTTCGCAAATTCATCAGCTTGCTCATCACCCAGATGAAGAAGACCGCGGAAACCAGCGCCGTGCCGCCGATCAGGGGGATGGAAATATGCAGGTTGGTTTCATCCACCAGGATGATGGAGCCGAAGACGAAGGCGGCCACCCCGCCGATGCCCAGTATCCCGAAACTGGGCAGGAAGGCCTCGGCAATCATGAAGGCGATCCCCAGGATGATCAGCGCCAGGCCCGCATAGTTGATGGGCAGCACCTGGAAGGCATACAAGGCCAGCACCAGGCTGATGGCACCCACCACGCCCGGGAAGATGCTGCCCGGGTTGGCCAGCTCGAAAATGATGCCGTAAATGCCCACCAGCATGAGGATGTAGGCGATGTTCGGATTGGTGATCACCGACAGGAGCCGGGTACGCCAGTCGGGTTCGATCTCCACCAGTTCCAGATTTTCGGTGTTGAGCACCCGCTCACCCACGTCCATCTTCACCGTGCGGCCATCGATCTGCACCAGCAGATCCCGGATATCCTCGGCCACCACGTCGATCACATTCTTCTCGAGTGCATCGGTTGCCGTGAGGTTAACGGCCTCGCGCACCGCCTCCTCGGCCCAGTCGGCGTTGCGCCCGCGCAACTCGGCCAGCCCCCGGATATAGGCCACGGCATCCTCCAGCACCTTGCGTTCCATGGCGGTGCCACCCCGTCGTGGCTCGCTCGCAGGTTCCGCATCATCTTCTCTGATTTCCGCCGCTTCGCCATTGGCTTCGTCACCATTGGCATCGACAGAACCGTTGTCCTCATCGGTGGCGTCATCCTCCTGACGATCCTCGGAGCGTGGCCGGCGAGGCTCGTCCTCATCCGGCATGCCGGGAGGGCCTCCCATCTGCACCGGGGTGGCCGATCCCAGATTGGTGGCCGGGGTCATGGCCGCCACATGGCTGGCATACAGGATATAGGTGCCGGCACTGGCGGCTCGGGCGCCCGAAGGTGTCACGTAGCTGGCTACCGGCACCGGGGAAGACAGAATGGCCTTGATCATGTCCCGCATGGAGCTGTCGAGCCCACCGGGGGTGTCCATGCGGACCACCACAATCTCGGCGTTCATGTCCCGGGCCGATTGCAGCCCGCGCACAAAGTAATCGCTGGTGGCGGGGCCGATGGCACCATCCACATCCAGCACCACGGCCACCCCCCGTTCATTGCCATTGCCGTTCTCCTGGGCGTGACTGAACAGGGCCAGCCCGGCGCCCACCAACAGCAGCAGACACCAGAGCAGGATTCGGCGGGCAAAGGGCGTTGCGAGTCGTTTCATGGGGCCGGGACCAGCCTTTGAGCATTGAGCTGTGGAGCGTTGATGGGTTCGACCATGGGAGGCGGCACAAGGTTTCCTTTCTACTTGTCTACTTGTCTACTTGCCGCTGTCCATCAGGGCCGCTAGGTCACGGCTGAGGAGTGTCTCATCACCCAGATTCAACTCCACCAGGCGGCGCAGATGCTGGGCGCTTTCCAGGTCCATCTGCGTGACCCGAAGCCCCAGATCGTGGGCATCCATGCGCACCACCTGCACCATCACCAGAATACTGTTCTCCGAATCCAGCGGCACACGCAGGTAACCGTAGTCCCCCATTCGGCGGGGCGCCAGCAGGGTGGGCGTTCGCACCAGCACACCCTGCAGCGACAGGTCCACCAGTTCCACCCGGATTTCATCAGGACTGTCGAAGGTGAGAAAGGCCACGCCGTCGAAAGTCACCCGATGAAACTGCCGTCTTCCGTTCTGCTCTTCCTCTACCATGGATTGCCTCTCCATCGTGGCCATTGCGCTGATCCTGTCAGCATTCACCTCACGAGTATAGGAGTACGGACCCGGTTTGTAAGGGCCGGTTCTACTTGCAGGGGGGATGAGTATAATGGCCGCTCCTCACGCATTGCCCAGGCTCCACCATGACCGAGACCGCGAAACCCTACTCGCACGAACCCGTTGGACTGCTGCGCCGCATGGCCTGCTGGATGTACGACGGCTTGCTGGCCCTGTCGGCACTGATGCTCACCACCCTGCTGGTGACCGTGGCTACCGGCCTGACCGTGGAGCACCCCCTGTATCCGGCTTATGTTCTGCTCATCCTCGGGGTGGCCTTTTTGTATTTCGGCTGGTTCTGGACCCACAGCGGCATCACCCTGGCCATGCAGACCTGGCGGGTGCGCCTGGTGGGGTTTGATGGCTATCGCGTCACCTGGGTGCAGGCCATGCGTCGTTTCGTGCTGGCCATGAGTCAGTGGATGCTGCTGCTGGGGGGCCTGCAGGCCTGGCGCACGGGCCTGTGGCCCGTGGCCCTGGTGGTGGCCGTGATCGTGGTGGCCGGCCTGGTCTGGACCCTGATGCACCCACAGAAATTCATGCTCCACGACCGCTGGTCGGGAACACGCCTGATCCGGCTGCCGGATCACAAGGCCGGGCAGGTCTAGCGCACCCGCCGGATGGCCCACAGGGCGATCACCAGGAAGACGGCCATGGGCAGCACCGCCGCCAACAGTGGCGGCATGCCGTACACCAGCCCCATGTGATTGAGCATCCGGTTGAGCAGGTGGAACCCCACGCCGATCAGGATGCCGATGAACAGGCGCTGCCCCGCCCCGCCGGTGCGCAACGAGCCAAAGATGAAGGGGATGGCCAGCAGCAGCATCACCAGGCTGGATAACGGCGTGGTGAATCGTGTCCAGAAGGCCAGCTCATAGGGCGCCGACTCCAGATTGTTCTCGCGCAGGTAGCCGATATATCGCGCCAGGGTCCAGGCAGACATCTGCCGCGGCTCCACCACGATCACGTCGAACAGCTCCGGCGCCAGCAGGCGGTCCCATGTTTCGGTGTCGGATTGCTCCACCTCCACGCCCTCCACCGAAACCTGGCTGCGTACCACGCCTTCCATGTGCCATTCGCCACCCTGATAGCGGGCGCTGCTGATGCGGATGGACTCGGTCATGCGCTGCTCATCGTCAAACCGATAGACCCGCAGATCATGCAGACGCAAACCGGGCATGATCACCCGCACATTCAGGTAATCGTTCCCGTCCCGCGCCCATAGACCAACCCCACCTACCTGAATCTGATCGGAATGGGAAAAGGTGCGCATGTTCTGGGCCTGGCGCTCGCTGGCCGGGGCCACCACCTCGCCCAGCAGCACCGCCGCCAGCATCAGCACCACACCCGCCTGTAACGCCGAGGTGATGATGCGCGACACCGACACCCCCGCCGCCCGCATGGCCGTAAGCTCGCTATTCTCGGCCACCGTGCCCAGGCTGAGCAGGGCGCCGATGAGCACCGAGGTGGGGAAGAGTTCGTAAAGGCGGCGTGGCACGGTCAACGCCGTGTACATCAGGGCCTGAATCCAGCCGTAGGCACCCTCCCCCACATCGTCGATCTCGGCAATGAAGGCGAAACCCACGTCCAGTGCGGTGAGCACCAGCAGGGCCAGCAGGGTCCCGCCAATCACCTGCCGGGCAATGTAGAAGCGCAGGATCTTCATGCCAGTTTCGCCCGGCGCCAGCCACGCAAGATCCAGAAGCTGCCGTACTGTCGCCACAGCAGCACCAGCGCCAGGACCACCAGCCCCAGGTGCACCCACCACATGCCCAGCCAGGCCGGTGTGTCACCATCGGCAAACCAGTCCTTGGAGACCATCTGCATCTGCGCATAGACCACATAAATCCCCACCCCCGCAGCCAGCTTGGCGAACCGACCCTGGCGCGGCGAGGTGTAGGACAGCGGCAGGGCCAGCACGGCCAGCAGCAGCATGGACAACGGTGCGGCCAGGCGCCATTGCAGTTCCGCCCGGTGCTCCAGGCGGTCCGACCCCCACAAATCGGCAGTGGGTACATTGTCCGTGCGGCTGCGCACGGTCACCGCTCTGGGATCGGGCATGCGCACGCCATGGGTGGCAAACTGAATGATGCGAAAGTCCGCATCTCCCGGGCTGCCCTCGTAACGATGGCCATCACGCAGCACCAGAAAGCGCTGGCCACTACCGGGATCGACCTGCTGCTCGGCACTGCGGGCCACCACCACCTCAGTGTCCTCGCCCTGGCGCCGCTGGATGAAGACGTTGTGCATCACCTCACGATCATCGGAAAACGACTCCACGAAGAAGACCGTGCCACCCACGCTGCCAGCCTGCAGGAAGCGCCCGGGGGTGATGCCCATGAGATCCGAACGCTGCGCGGTCTCGGCGCGGATCTCGTCCACCTGCAGGGTGGTCCAGGGCCCCACATACAACGACAGCACCGCCAGCAACGCGCTCAGCGGCAGGGTGATCGCCATCACGGTGACGAACAGGCGCCCGTAACCCACACCGCAGGCCTTGAGCGCCGCCATCTCGCTGTCCTTGTACAACCGCCCCAGGGTGAGCATCACCGCCAGGAACAGCGATACCGGCAACAACAGGATCAGGGCCCGGAAAGACCCCAGTGCCAGGATCACCGGCAACACATCGGCGGGAATGCGCCCCTCGGCCACCTCCCCCAGCAGGCGTGCCAGCATGCCGCCCAGGATGATCAGCAGCAGCACCAGGATCACCGCCATCTGCGTGAGCAGCATCTCGCGGATCAGGTAACGGTCCAGGACCTTCAACGGCATCTCGAATCACCCCGGCACGGGGTGCGTTAACGGTGGAAGAAGATTCCCTATACTACTAGCCCCGGCATCGGGTAGGCCAACCACCCGCCCCCTACCCCAGTGACCCAGGGCCCGGATTGCTGCATCATCGGGCTTTCCCAGTCTATTTCGAGGAATGGCATGGAATTCTCAGTCGCAAGCGGTCAACCCCAGGAACAGCGCAGCCCCTGCATCGTTGCGGGTGTATTCGAGCGTCGCAAGCTGTCCACCGCCGCCAAGGCCCTGGATCAGGCCACCGATGGCGCCATCAGCGCCCTGCTCAAGCGCGGCGACATGGATGGCGAACTGGGCCAGACCCTCTGGCTGCATCATGTGCCGGGCGATCTGGCCGAGCGCATCCTGCTGGTGGGCTGCGGCAAGGAGCGGGACCTGAGCGAAGCCTCCTTCCGCAAGCTCACCTCCCACATGATCGCTGCCCTCAAGCAAAGCGGCGCGGCCACCGCCCACAATTTCCTCACCGATGTGCCCGTCAAGGGCCGCGACCTGCCCTGGAAGATCTTCCAGAGCGTGCTGGTGGTGGAAGACGCCCTCTACCGCTTTGACGAGCTCAAGAGCAACAAGAAAAAGGACCGGACAGCCCTCAAGGAGATGGTGCTCAACGTGGAGGCCGAAGGGGAGCTGGACACCGCCGGACAGATCCTGAAACGGGCCACCGCCACCGCCATCGGCATGCAGTTCACCCGGGACCTGGGCAACCGCCCGGGCAATGTGTGCACACCGGTGTATCTGGCCGACCAGGCCAAGGGCCTGAAAAAGGCCTACAAGGACCTCAAGGTGGACATCCTGGACGAGGAGGCCATGGAGAAGGAAGGCATGGGCGCCCTGCTGTCCGTCTCCCGGGGCTCCGAGCAGCCGGCCCGGCTGATCGTCATGGACTACCGGGGCGGCAAGAAGAATGACAAGCCCGTGGTCCTGGTGGGCAAGGGCATCACTTTCGACACGGGCGGCATCTCCCTCAAGCCCGGCGAGGCCATGGACGAGATGAAATACGACATGGGCGGCGCCGCGGCCGTCATGGGAGCCATGAAGGCCTGCGCCGAGCTCAAGCTGCCCATGAACGTGATCGGTGTGATCGCCGCCGCCGAGAACATGCCCGATGGCCGCGCCACCAAGCCCGGCGACATCATCACCACCATGTCGGGCCAGACCGTGGAAGTCCTCAACACGGACGCCGAGGGCCGCCTGGTGCTCTGCGATGCCCTGACCTACGTGGAGCGTTTCGATCCCGAGGTGGTGGTGGACATGGCCACCCTCACCGGCGCCTGCATCATCGCCCTGGGCCACCAGGCCACTGCTGTATTGGGCAACAGCGCTTCCCTCACCAACGACCTGCTCACCGCCAGCCGCCAGACCCTGGACCGCGCCTGGGAGCTGCCCCTCTGGGATGAATACCAGGAGCAGCTCAACAGCAATTTTGCCGACATGGCCAACATCGGCGGCCGCCCGGCAGGCACCATCACCGCCGCCTGCTTCCTGTCGCGTTTCACCAAGAAGTACAAGTGGGCCCACCTGGATATCGCCGGGGTGGCCTGGAAGAGTGGCAAGGAAAAGGGGTCGACGGGTCGGCCGGTGCCCCTGGTGATGCAGTTCCTGTTCAACCGGGTGAAGGAGGCATGACCCGGGTCGACTTCTACCTCCTCAAGGGCACCCACGCCCAGCAGCGCCTCACCACCGTCTGCCGCCTGGTGCACAAGGCCTTCGGCCTTGGGCATCGGGTGCATATCCACACCCGCTCGCAAAACGAGGCCCGGGCACTGGACGACCTGCTGTGGACCTTCAAGGACGATGCCTTCATCCCCCACGGCATCAACCCGGATGATGTCCGCGTGCCCGTGAGCATCGGCCCCAACCCCCCTGAGACGGCCCAGGTGCTGGTGAATCTGGCGGCCGAAGTGCCTGAGCACTTCGAGCGCTTCGAGCGCGTGGCCGAGGTGGTCAACGAGGACCCCGCCATCCGCGACAGCGGCCGGACGCGGTTCCGGCACTACCGGGAGCAGGGCTGCGACCTGCATCACCACCCCTTGGGCAGGTGACCGGCACCCCAAAAAAAGATTAATATAATCCGTCACTTTCGCCCCGCATCCGATACAGGCCCCATGGAAAAGACCTACGACCCCCGCGCCATCGAACAAACCGTCTACCAGGAATGGGAAACCCATGGCTGGTTCGCCGCCAGTGGCGAGGGGGACCCCTACTGCATCATGCTGCCGCCACCCAACGTGACCGGCACCCTGCACATGGGGCACGCCTTTCAGGACACGCTGATGGACACCCTCATCCGCTACCACCGGATGTGCGGCGACAACACCCTGTGGCAGGGCGGCACCGACCACGCCGGCATCGCCACCCAGATGGTGGTGGAACGGCAACTGGCCCGGGACGGGCAGTCCCGTCACGACCTGGGCCGCGACGCCTTCCTGGACAAGGTGTGGCAGTGGCGCGAGCACTCCGGCCACCAGATCCAGCAGCAGATGCGTCGCCTGGGCACCTCCATCGACTGGAGCCGGGAACGCTTCACCATGGACGACGGCCTCTCCGAGGCGGTGACGGAAGTCTTCGTGCAACTGTTCGACGAGGGCCTGATCTACCGGGGCAAGCGCCTGGTGAACTGGGACCCGGTCCTGCACACCGCCGTCTCCGACCTGGAAGTGCTCTCCGAGGAAGAACAGGGCAAGCTCTGGCACATGCGCTACCCCCTGGCCGACGGCTCCGGCCATCTGGTGGTGGCCACCACCCGACCCGAGACCATGCTGGGCGACACCGCCGTGGCGGTTAACCCGGAGGACGAGCGCTACCGGCACCTGATCGGCAAGGAAGTGGAACTGCCGCTCACCGGCCGGCGCATCCCGGTGATCGCCGATGACTACGTGGACCCGGAATTCGGCTCCGGCTGCGTGAAGATCACCCCCGCCCACGACTTCAATGACTATGCCGTGGGCACCCGGCACGACCTGCCCATGATCAACATCTTCACCATCGACGCGAAGATCAACGACGAGGCCCCCGAGGCCTATCGGGGCCTGGACCGCTTCGAGGCCCGTGAGCGGGTGATCCAGGATCTGGACGCCCAGGGCCTGATGGAGCGCATCGATGACCACAAGCTGATGGTGCCCCGGGGCGATCGCAGCGGCGCCGTCATCGAACCCTTCCTCACCGACCAGTGGTACGTGAAGGCGGGCCCGCTGGCCGAGCCGGCCATCCAGGCGGTGGAGGATGGCCGCATCCGCTTCGTGCCGGAAAACTGGAACAAGACCTACTTCGAATGGATGCGCAACATCGAGGACTGGTGCATCTCCCGGCAGATCTGGTGGGGCCATCGCATCCCCGCCTGGTACGACGATGCCGGCAACATCTACGTGGCCCGCAGCGAGGAAGAGGCCCGCAGCAAGTACGGCCTGGGCTCGGATGTGACCCTCACCCGCGATCCCGACGTGCTGGACACCTGGTTCAGCTCGGCCCTGTGGCCCTTCTCCACCCTGGGCTGGCCGGAAAAGACCCCCGAGCTCAAGACCTTCTACCCCACCTCGGTGCTGGTGACCGGCTTTGACATCATCTTCTTCTGGGTGGCCCGCATGATCATGATGGGCCTGAAGTTCATGGACGATGTGCCCTTCCGGGAGGTGTATGTCACCGGCCTGATCCGGGACGCCGAAGGCCAGAAGATGTCCAAGTCCAAGGGCAACGTGCTCGACCCCATCGACCTGATCGACGGCATCACCCTGGATGACCTGCTGGCCAAGCGCACCCAGGGCCTGATGCAGCCGCAGATGGAAAAGCGCATCGCCAAGGCCACGAAAAAGCAGTTCCCCGATGGCATCCCCGCCTTCGGCACCGACGCCCTGCGCTTCACCCTGGCGGCCCTGGCCTCCAGCGGTCGGGACATCAAGTTCGATCTGGGCCGCATCGAGGGCTACCGCAACTTCTGCAACAAGCTGTGGAACGCGGCCCGCTATGTGCTCATGAACACCGAGGGGCAGGACACCGGCGTGAACGGCGGCCAGGTGGAGCTCTCCCTGGCCGACCGCTGGATCACCTCCCGCCTGCAGGTCACCATTGCCGAGGTGCATCGCCAACTGGGTGAATACCGTTTCGACCTGGCCGCCCGTGCCCTGTATGAATTCACCTGGCACGACTACTGCGACTGGTATCTGGAGCTGTGCAAGCCGGTGCTCACCGGCGAGGACAGCAGCGAGGCCGCCCGCCGCGGCACCCGCCAGACCCTGGTCCAGGTACTGGAGACCCTGCTGCGGCTGATGCACCCCATCATGCCCTTCATCACCGAGGCCATCTGGCGTCAGGTGGCCCCGCTGGCCGGTCGCGAGGGTGCCACCATCATGCACCAGCCCTACCCCCAGGTGGACGAGAGTGCACGGGACGCCCAGGCGGACAAGGAAATCGAGTGGGTGAAGAACTTCATCCTGGGCATGCGCCGCATCCGCGCCGAAATGGACATCAGCCCCGGCAAGCCCCTGCCCGTGCTGCTGCACAACTGGCAACCGGAGGATCAGACCCGCTTCCAGTCCAGCCGCGCCTTCATCGAATTCCTGGGCAAGCCCGAGTCGGTGCAGTGGCTGCACGGCGAGGAGCCCCCGGAGTCGGCCATGGCCTTGGTGGGAGAGATGCACCTGCTCATCCCCCTGGCCGGCCTGATCGACAAGGAGGCAGAGATCGCCCGACTTGAAAAGGAAGTGGCCAAGGTGCAGAAGAACCTCACCCAGTGCCGGGGTCGACTGGAAAACCCCAGCTTCGTGGACCGCGCCCCCGCCGAGGTGGTGGAGAAGGAACGCACCCGGGTGGCGGAGATGAGCGCCAGCCTGCGGGAACTGGAAGGGCAGCTGGAGAAGATTCGGCGGTTGTGAGGTGTATGAGGGGGAGGGCCCGAGCGCCCTCCCCTCCTTGTCAGCTTTCCCACAATCCTCAGCAACCCACCCCCTACCCTTAAATATATCCATAAAAAAAACAAGCACTTGAAAACCACGGCCTCCTGGCCCGCTCCTTGCTAAAGATTCGGCACAACACCGACTCAAGGAGCCCCTTCGTGACCCGCCCCAACCTCCACCCCGACGCCGCCAACGCCCGCTACATCAGCTTCAAGGACCTGGACTGTGACGGCAACGCCAAACTGGTCATGAACCTGATCGAGGAATACACCGCCGACCCCGACCAGAAATCCCCCTTCTGGGACTACTTCCTGGGCAAGCGCAATCCCAAATCCGGCCCCAAGCCCGACGACCTGTTCCTGATCCACGCCAACATCAATCAGATCCGCGAACTGTTCGAGGAGTGTGGCGACGACGATGCCCAGGCCCTACTCACCTGGGTGGAGGAGGCCTGCTGCTGAGTGGGTGCCCACACCCCGGGGATCTGCCGCCGCCTCGAAACGGCCATCCGTCTCCACAACCACCGCCTGCAGATTGCCCCAGGGTCGAGACCGGGCCTCCAGTACATGCCCATACGCTTCCAGTTGCGCCTTGAGCTCATCACTGAAGGCATCCGGTTCATATTCGATGTAGTCCGGCAGGTACTGATGGTGATGACGGGGCGACGACACCAGGCGATCGGCACCACCACCGGCATGAAAATCCAGGGCCGACAACAGCACCATGGTGATGATCCGACTGCCGCCCGGCGTACCCAGCGCAGCCACCCGATCATCCATCTCCAGAAAGGTGGGCGACATGCTCGACAGCATGCGCTTGCCCGGCTCGATGCGATTGGCCGACGACTGGATCAGGCCATAGGCATTGGGTGTACCCGGTGCGGCCGTGAAATCATCCATGTGGTTGTTCAGGACCACCCCCGTCCCGGCAGGCATGAACCCTGAGCCAAAGGGATAGTTCAGCGACAGGGTGGCCGACACCCGGTTGCCCTGCGCATCAATGATGGAGAAATGGGTGGTATCCTCCCCACCCCGCAGGCCCGCCGGCCCCGGCAACTGCTCGCTGGGCCGGGCCCGGCCCGGGTGCACCGTGGCGGCCAGCCCGGCCGCGTAGCGCGGATCGATGAGACGCTCCACCGGCACCTCCACAAAGTCGACATCCCCCAGATACCGGGCCCGATCGTGATAGGCCAGGCGCATCGCCTCCACCCCGTGATGCAACCGATCCGCCTCGTCCATGGCCTCAAGATCGAAGCGTTCCATCATTTGCATGGCCTGGGCCAGGGCGATGCCACCCGAGGACGGCGGCGGCGCCGACACCACCCGCATGCCCCGGTAATCGAAGCTGATCGGCTCGCGCTCCACCACCTGATAGCTTGCCAGATCCTCCTGGGTCCAGATCCCCCCGGCCTCGCTCACGGCCTCGACGAGCCGCTCGGCCACGGGCCCCCGGTAGAACCCATCACGCCCCGAATCCGCCAGTCGCTCCAGGGTGAGGGCCAGGTCCGGCTGATGGATCACGAAGCCCTCTTCCGGCACCTCGCCATCATCCAGAAAGACCGCTGCCGACGCCGGCCACGCTCGCAAGGTGTCGCGCCGGAAGGAGGTCAACCGCTCATAGACCGGGTCCACCGGGAACCCTTCCCGGGCCAGACGGATGGCCGGCTCCAGCAACGTTGTCAGAGGCAGCGCCCCATATTCCCGGACGATATGATCCAGGGCGGCGGGCGTGCCGGGAATGGCGGCTGCCAGGGGGCCATTCATTACCCGATCCCTATCCACCTCGCCTTCATCATCCAGAAACATGTCTGCATCGGCGGCCAGCGGCGCCCGCTCCCGGGCATCCACCATGACCTGACGCCCGGTGGCGGCCTCATGCAATAGCCAGAAGCCACCCCCGCCCAGACCGGACCCATAGGGCTCCACCACCGCCAGCGCCGCGCCCACTGCCACGGCAGCATCGAACGCATTCCCGCCCCGGGACAGCACCTCCAGGGCCACCTCGGTCGCCAGGGGATGGGGCGTGGCCACCCCATGGGGCGGCGCATCCGCCAGCAGCGGCCCGGCACAGGCCAGGCAGATCAGAAGGACGAGGGATCGAGTGGAACGGGACATCGCGGTCTCCTGGGGAACGATGAGGGGCGGCGGAAACGGTTGGCCATCCACACCCATCATGTGGGTATCGATATCTTTTGGGATACGGATTTCCAGGGTCTGATAGTTTGGCTGCACAACATACTATAAAGCCCCGGCGCGGCCTTCCATGGACACCAGGGGCACACACCACCAAGGGAGTCCCACATGACCGTGCTTTTCAAACGTGCCACGCTCGCCCTGTGCATCACTGGCATCATGGGCGCATCCGCCACCGCACAGGCCACCAACGCCATGAACATGGACGCCTACGGGGCCATTGCCGGCGGCATGGGCGGAGCCGGCGTGGCCCACGAGACAGGCAATTCCGCCGTGATGAACAACCCCGCCACCCTGGGCATGCGCCGTGGCGAGGTGAATACCGTAGGGTTGGGCTACGCCCTGCTGGCCCCGCGGGTGACCGCTGAGCACCCTGACGCGGGCAAGGACAAGAGCCGCGCTCGCAGCTTTCACATGCCATCCGTATCCTACATCCGCACCCAGGATCGCTTCAGCTTCGGCGCCGCCGTGATGGCCCAGGGCGGCATGGGCACCGACTACCGCACCGGGTCATCCCTATTCTCCGGTGGAACATCCATGATGGGGGAGATGGTGCCCCTATCGGGCGAGCCCATCAAATCGGAGCTGAGCATGGGCCGCGTCATGTTCCCCCTGGCCTTCCGGGTGAGCGACCGGGTGGCCGTGGCGGCGCAGCTGGATTACGTCTGGGCGGCGCTGGACCTGCAGTTGGATCTGGACGGCCAGACCTTCGGCATGATGGCGCAACCGGGCGGCACGCCCAACCTGGGCTCGGCCAGCGGCAGCATGATCACGGAACGCTTCCAGCCGGCATTCCAGGCGGGGCAGATCCAGGACGTGAGCTATGCCCGCTTCGATTTCAACCGGGACGACCGCTTCCGGGGCGAGGCCACCGGCGACGGCCTGGCAGGCAAGCTGGGCATCGTGGTCCAGGCCACCGATCGCGTCACCCTGGGCGCCAGCTACCACACCCGCACCCGGCTGGATGATCTGTCCACCAGCAGCGCCAGACTGAGCCTCGGGGTACTGCCCCAGGGGAGTACGGAGTTCCAGACCCAGCCCGTCTCGGGCCGCATCCGGATCAATGACTTCCAGTGGCCGGAAAGCTATCACCTGGGCGTGGCCTTCCAGGCCACGGACCGCCTGCTGCTGGCCGGTGACGTTCGCCACGTGCTGTGGTCCGACGTGATGAAGAGCCTGGACATGACCTTCACCGCCGACAACACACCCGAGAACGGCGACTTTGCCGGGGCCGAACTGGACGCATCCCTCACCCAGCGCTGGAAGGATCAGACCGTGATCGCCCTGGGCGCCGCCTACCGGGTGAACGACCGCTGGACCGTGCGCGGCGGCACCAACTACGCCAGCAATCCCATCCCCGACGAGACCGTCAACCCGCTGTTCCCCGCCATCGTGCAGCATCACTTCAGCGGCGGCTTCAGCTACCGGTTCTCACCCCAGAGCGCCCTGCACGCCTCCCTCACCTACGCCCCCAAGGTCACCGTCACCCAGTCCGGCCCGGCCTTTGAGGGCACGCGGATCTCCCACAGCCAGACCGTGTATCGGGTGAATTATGGGTATCGGTTCTGACCCGGATGGCCTGGACGGCCGTTCAGACGACGCGGCAAACACCACCACGCCGGGGGTCCCCCGCCCCCCGGAATCCCCCTTCATGACGCTCCACGCAGTGGGTGCCGCCGAAGAAGAGATTACGGTCCTGCCACACCTGGCAGGACCGGCCGCCATCCACCAGGGCCTTGCAGACGGAAGGCGCCAGCCCGCCCTCCAGGTTCAGCAATCCGGCTTCATAATGCACGCGAGGCGCGCTCACGGCCGAGTCCAGCGGCAAATCATGATCAATGCAGTGCACCAGCACCTGCAGGATTGCGTTGCGCAACCGGTTGGACCCACCGGAGCCCAGGGCCAGCAGGCGGCCATCCGGCCATCGGGCCACGGTGGGGGCCATCATGGAGGTCATGCGGCTGTCCGTGGGCCACCGGTGGAACCCCTCTGGGTTCAGATCCTGCTCCCCCAGCATGTTGTTCATCATCACCCCCGTATGGGGAACCACCCAGCCACACCCTTCACCATTGGAAAGACTCATGGCCGCCGCGTTGCCCGAGGCATCCAGCACGCTCACATGGGTCGTGCCCCGATGGGCCGGCGGCAGGCCGGCGAGCTGACTCGCGTAGGCCTGCAGGGATTCCGGGGCCAGCACGCTCTCGTCCAGGGGGCCTGACCAGTCCGCCCGCAGGCGCTCGGTGAGTTCCATGACCCGCGACAGGCGCTCCACATGGGACAACGAACCCGGCACAGCCATGGCCGGATCCTGCGACTCCAGCAGATGAAGGGCAAAGGCCAGGAGCAGCCCGCCGGAGGATGGGGGCGGATTGATGAGCAGATCCACCCCCCGGTACATCCGGGCGATGGGTTCACGCCAGACCGGTCGGTAGGCCGCCATGTCATCCCGGTGCAGATGCCCGCCCTGCTCCCGACTGGCCTCATGAATCTGGTGGGCCACATCGCCCCGATAGAACAGATCCGGCCCCTCTCGACCCAGGTTGTCCAGCAGGTCGGACAGGGCCGGATTACGGTATCGATCCCCCGAGCGGAGCATGGCCGCCCCATCGGACGTGAACAGGTCGCGGGCCCCTGGGGTGGCTACATAGATGGGTGCGACGATGGAGAAGATGTACCCCTGAAGCGGGTTGAGTTCCACACCTTCCCGGGCCAGCTGGACTGCGGGTGCCAGCACCTCGGTCATGGGCAGGCGGCCATATCGGCCATGCAACCCGAAGAGACCGGCCACCAGCCCGGGCGTGGCCATGGACCCGAGACCAATGTGAAAATCCTGGGTGGTCGTGCCGAAATCCGCCGTGATGGGATGAAAATCCAGCTCTTCCAGCGGCCGCCGCTGCCGCGGCGTCTGCACGAAACAATCCAGCGCCAGGGGCTCACCCTCACCCTCCTGACCCACCAGAAATCCACCGCCGCCCAGGGAGGCCAGCACCGGTTCGGCCACACAGGCCGCGAACACGGCGGCCACGGTGGCATCAAAGGCGTTCCCCCCCGCCTCCAGGATCATGGCCCCGGCCTCCACCGTATCCGGGTGGCCCGCCGCGATCACGCCACGCATCCACGTACTCCCCTTCCAGCCAGCATATTCATGATCAGGCGGATCATGGTTTCCTTGTTGGCGGCATCGGACTCGGCCACCAGCAGGGTCAGTGCCGCGAGGCCCACGTCGTTGATCACCGGCTCACCTGCCGCATTCAGCAGACGGCCATTACGGTGGAGGAAGTCCACGAACAAGAAGGCCGCGCTGCGCTTGTTGCCATCGGAAAACGGGTGGTTCTTGACCACGAAATACAGCAGATGCGCGGCCTTGGACTCGACGCTGGGGTAAGCGGGCTCGCCAAACACGCTCTGATCCAGATTGCCCAGCAGCGAGGCCAGACCGTCGCCCCGGTCCCGGGCGAACAGATCGGTCGCCTCGCCGCGCGCCATGAGCTCGGATTTCAGACTGTCCAGCGCGGCCCGCGCCTGTTCCAGTGTGGGCAGGCTTCCACCCGGCTGCGCACGTGGCTCGGTCAGCAGGCCCTCGTCGTAGCGCTGCAGCAGCAGAAAGGTCTGGGCGTAGCGGCTGACGATATCCACCAGACCACGACCGCTGCCCGCGTCCAGCGCCGGGCTTTGCGCAGCCTTGCGCACCAGCGCCAGGGCCGCCTCCAGTTCCCGGGCATTTTCCTCGAAGCGCTGGCGGTTCAGGGTCCAGCCCTGGGTGAGGTGTTCGCGCAGGATGCGGGTAGCCCACTGACGGAAGCGGGTACCCTGATGAGACTTGACGCGGTAACCCACTGAAATGATCACATCCAGGTTGTAGAACTCCACTGGCTTGTCCGAGTTTGCACTATGCATTTTTTGCATAGTGGTCTCCCGATCCAACTCACCCTCCCGGTAAGCATTACCAACATGGCGCGAGATCACCGACTGATCCCGCCCAAACAGCACGACCATCTGCGCCTGGCTAAGCCAGACAGTCTCGCGGTCGGTATCCAGCCGCACCTCGACGGCCTTGCCGGAGTCCTCGAAAATGATGATGGGGGCTTGGGTTTCAGCGGTCATGCAACTTCCTCCTTGTTGTGGATTCTGCAAACATTCACTGTCCTGTGTTCTGGTTAGTCGAATCCGGCGAATGGCCTGATGATGTATTGCTTGAGCCGGCCACAAGCCGCTTGACCTTGAGTTCTTCACGATGCTGCTCAGCGTGCCAGAGTTCATACTGTGACTGCTGATTCAGCCAACTCTCTGCCGAAGCACCAAACGCAATGGAAAGCCGAATGGCCATCTCTGGACTAATGCCCGCCCTGCCGTTCAACACAGCACTCAGGGTTTTTCGACTGACCCCCAATGCTTCTGCAGCGGCCGTTACAGAAAGGCCCAAGGGCTCCAGGCAAAGCTCACGCAACACTTCACCAGGATGGGGGGGATTGTGCATCAACATCGGCGACACCTCAGTGGTAATCTTCGTAGTTCACGATCTCGGCATCTCCATCCTCGAACCGGAAGGTCACGCGCCGGTGACCACTGACCGTTACTGACCATATTCCGGCTCGATTCCCCGAAAGCTGATGCAGTCGAATACCCGGCAGATCCATATCCCTGACGTCCGACGCCGCATTCAGCCTACCGAGAATCAGCCGAAGCCTCGCCGAATGAGCGGCCTGGATCCCGGCGGTGCTGCCGGAACTGAAAAATCTGGCCAAGCCATTGTGCTTGAAGCTTCGAATCATGTTGCGAATGTAACCCGCCACGTACCAGGTTTCAATCGCGCATACATGGCACGGAGAGTCGGATAGCGGGACGGCGGTAACGTCGGCTCGCTCAGGCGTATCGATCCGCGCCCAGCCCCTCCGGGTCGATCTCCGGTGTCCGTCCGCTGACCACGTCGGCCACGAATCTTGAGGAGCCCAGGGACATGGTCCAGCCCAGGGTGCCGTGACCGATGTTCAGGAACAGGTTGTTGTAGCGGGTATGGCCCAGGATGGGCACGCTGTCCGGGGTCATGGGGCGCAGTCCGGTCCAGAACTCCGCCGCCTCCACATCGCCGCCGCCAGGGAACAGATCGCGCACGACGTATTCGATGGCCGCGCGGCGTTGTGGCGGCAGGTCCTTGTTGTTGCCGGCAATCTCCGCGACCCCACCCACCCGAATGCGGTGGTCGAAGCGGGTGATGGCCACCTTGTACTTCTGGTCCATCAAGGTGGACTGGGGGGCCCGGTCCTCATCCAGCACCGGCATGGTCAGGGAGTAGCCCTTGAGCGGGTAAATGGGCAGGTGAATCCCGACCCCACTCAGCACACGGGCAGACTCACAGCCCAGTGCCATCACGTAGCGGTCTGCGGTCAGGGTGCCGTTGGAAGTCCTCACACCGGTGACCTTTCCGTTGTCGGTGGCGATGGCGTCCACCCGGGTGTTCATCTGGAAGGTCACGCCCATGGTTTCACAGGCCTCGGCCAGGGCACAGGTAAACTTGTGGCAGTCGCCGGTCTCATCCCCGGGCAGCAGCACGCCGCCGGCGATTTTTTCGCGCACGTTGGCAAGCGCCGGCTCCTGGCGGATGCAGGCATCCACGTCCAGCAATGCATGGGGGATGTCGTAGCGCTTCAGGATGGCCACATTCGCATCAGCGTCCGCCAGATCCTTTTCCGTTCGGTACAGTTCCAAAGTCCCCTGGCAACGGCCATCGTAGTGCAGCGGCAGCTCCTCCCGCAGTTCCTTAAAGCACGCGGCACTGTAACGGGCCACCCGGAGCATACGCGCCTTGTTCACCTGGAACCGGGCGGTGGTGCACTGCCCCACCATCCTGGCCAGAAAGCGCAGCGCCCGCATATCGAGGGCCTTGGGATTGATGTACAGGGGTGCCATGTCCTGCAGCAGCCAGCGGATGGCCTTGAGGGGAACGCCCGGCGCAGCCCAGGGGGTGGAGTGGTCGAACGACAGCATGCCCGCATTGGCATGACTGGTCTCCATGGCCGGCCCCTCCAGCCGGTCCACCACCGTCACCTCATGGCCCGCCCTGGCCAGATACCAGGCGCTGCTCACACCAATCACGCCACTGCCCAATACCAGAACCTTCATCGGTGAGCCCCCCACGTCGCGAGATGGAAGGATTGAGGTCTTTCCTGGTAAGAATGACTCACTACCGAAAAGTTTTCCTTGGATCCAACATCCTCACTATGGATTGGCTGCCTGGAAGGCAAACGGCTCGGCCGCTTCAAACAACTCCGATACCTCACCGGAGAGCACCCGTTCCATGTCCACACCCAGGTCCAGTTTGCGGATGTCTGCGCCTTCACTGAAATCCAGTTGATCAAGGTCGACCCAGAACACGCTGGGCGAGATCACCGACTCGGCGTAATAGCGCCGCTGCTTGTGGTCGGCGACCACGCGCCAGCGGGTGGTCGACAGGTTGGGGGCGTCCGCGACGCTGATACCCCAGGGCACGGACGTCTGGCGGATGACGCTGAACACCGAGGCAGCGGCAACCCGCGGGTCGTCACTCTGCACCACGGCATTGATATAGAACTGGGCGCGCACGAAACGATCGGAGGCACGTACCGTACCGGGCAGGAACTCCCGCGGATTCACGTTTTCCCAATACTCCAGAATCGCCCGCTGCCTGTCGTAGGTCGGCTCGTTGGTCATCACCTGATACTCGCGGCTGTGATGGATGACCATCTCGCCGTCGATGAACTCGATCACCGCACTGTCGCCCGTCGCATCCGACAGGGACACATGCACCGTGGCGAAGCGACTGGTGTCCATCGGCAACGGCCCCGTCACGACGTCAATGGGGTTCGATTTCAGGTCGGCAACCGCCTCCTCCACCGTGGCGAAGCGGTCGAGCAGATACTGCGGGAAGATCGCCACGGAGATGCGCGGCGTCTCACCATCATCGTCAGGATAAGTGGCGTTGACCTCCCACAGGAGATTGGCCACCAGACCGGCCTCGTTCATGCCGTCAGCGGTGGAAATATCGTAGCCGGATGTGATCAGGCTGCCAAAGCGGCTGTTCCAGGTCACCGAGCGATCCCCAGCCAGTCCCTCTCTCTCCATGCCGCGGGGAAATACCCACAGGTTGCTCACCATGGGCAGCTTCCAGTCCATGCTGCGTCCGGTGAGGATTCGATCGTCCGGGCCCTGATAGACCACGCGTGTGCAGGTTTCCGCCACACCCGAAACCATAAGACCTGCCACGAGGACAAAAGCACAGCTGAATAACCTTACCGACATATCCCCTCCCTGACCCGGTTCATGGCCGGGACGCCGCACCAAAGCACTCAAGTAAGTCTTGAGGCTACAACAGGACACATCCTTTTGCCACGAGAACCTCCGCGTGGCGTGGTGAATTATTCGTAGTGGCTCCATCGCCGCCGCACTAAAGCAAATATATAACTTCTCCTTCCCGCGCGTAGTACACTCTATATCCAGGACCGTAATGTATTCACATTTCAGGTACAGGTCCTCCGACGGACTCACAATCCCCAAAATTGCCGGCCTCTGCAGACCGAATTCGCGCAACAATGCGTGCTTTTCCTACCGGATCACGAAGTTTCTTCAGCCACGTGTCGAACTCAGGTATGCGGTGGAAGGTATACATATCGCATACCGTATCCGTATGGATACGCCATGTCAAGATTGTAGAAGATCCCACCGACCACGGCTTGGTTATACAGCATGTAGCGGCTTGATTCGATCCACTTCTTCCTTGATCGACTGCGCGGCAGTCCAAAGATCAACAGACCGTTGTGCGTTCAGCCAGAATTCCGGCGAATTACCAAACAAACGCGCAAGCCGGAGCGCCATTTCAGGGGTGACAGCACGACGCTCGCGCAGTAATTCATTAATTGACTGACGAGAGACACCCAAAGATTCGGCCAACCCTGAAACCGTCAGTCCATAATCTGGAAGAAAATCCTCCCTCAGCATTTCACCCGGGTGTGTGGGTTTGCGTTGCATATCGGTCGTATTAAGAATCGCCATATCATCACCTCACTCAGGGATAGTCACACACTTCGACTTCATACGCATCACCATCTTCAAAACGAAAACAGATACGCCACTGATCATTGATTGAAATTGCGTGCTGCCCCTGCCGGTTTCCCGAAAGCGGGTGAAGGCGATTGCCGGGCGGCACTTTCAAATCCTCTAGCTGTACGGCCAGATCCACGTATTCAAGTTTTCTAGCGGCTCTCGGAGCCACATCCGCAGGAAATTTCTTTGACTTGCCCTTGGAGTAGAGTTCTTGGGTTCGTTTGTCGGCAAAGGATTTGATCATGAAACAAAGCGTATTGCGTCACGTGACGCTTGCCAATGAGGCATGAGAATGACTGCATAACCCCGGCTCACGCGCTGGTTTGGAGCTGCAAAGCAGCGGAAAATCGGCCGCTGTGAAGCCGATTGTGTACGCCCGGCATGGCATGAACTGATGGGGTGAAAGTCCCCTGTAGGAGTACCTGTGATGTCCACACTGTGGACCAACGTAACTACTAGCCGACGGCAAGGGCAGCCCCGTGAGGGTCTGTCTGGAGGAAGCCCGAGCGCAAAGGTGCGAGCCGACGGACAGACAAAATCGCCGGGAGCGATTTTGAACAGCCGCAGGCTGGCCCGAAGGGCGAGCCCCAGGGATGGGGTGAGTAAACCGCATAGAAGGCTCAGTCCCCGGGCGAGTCAGCACAAGGTGACAAAGCCCATCAGGTGCAGGGGATAGGGTAAATGCGGCGGTTGTGCACTGAAAGTTCATGTCCTTATCCGGGGAGATCCGTTCCGCATGCGGCCCGTGCCGCCATGGGAGTCGAACTGAGGCCCAGTCCGAAAGGACTGGAGACGCCATCGAACCCTACCGTGGCCGTGGTCGCCATGGAAGCCGGACTGAGGGCCAGCCCGAAAGGGCTGGGCATCCCCCCGGACCCTACCGCGACCCGGGCAGCGCGTCCAACGGCAACGTTTGGCGTGACGGAGCAGAGGTCAGCCGAGGCCATAGTCATCGCACGCCCGTGGACGGACCTCGCGGTGAAGGGCCGAACATGAGAAGACAAGGCGGAGCCGTGGATTGCTCGCACGCGTCGTCGAACCCGTCCGGGGGAGACGCGTCGCGGCGTGATACCACGCAGCCAGCCTTGCACGACGACCTGATGGAGCGGGTGCTTGCAAGCGAGAACATGCGACGGGCATGGAAGCGGGTGAAAGCCAACAGGGGCGCCCCCGGTGTCGATGGGATGCACATCGAGGACTTCCCTGAGTTCGCACGTTCGAACCTGCCGGTCATCCGCCAAGCCTTGCGTGATGGCACGTACCGGCCACAACCGGTGCGACGAGTGACCCTTCCCAAACCCGATGGGGGCCGAGCGACTGCTTGGCATCCCGACGGTGACGGATCGGGTCATTCAACAGGCCATGGCGCAAGCCCCGGGGCCGATCTTCGATCCATGATTCTCGGATTCGAGCTTCGGCTTCCGACCCGGACGCTCCGCCCATGAAGCACTGAGGCGGATACAAACCCATATCGCTGATGGCTACCGCATCGCCGTCGATCTGGACCTGGCGAAGTTCTTCGACACGGTCCAGCACGACATCCTGATGGCCCGAGTGGGCCGCAAGGCTCTGGGAACGCCAAAACGCGCCGCCATCTGGACAGGCATGAGCTCCAAAAGCTACTGGCATTTGTCCCGATCCCTCGGCACCCAGATCGGGATAACCAATGACTGGCTGAGACGTCAGGGCTTGCTCAGCATCCGCGATCCATGGATGAAAGCGCACGGTTATGCGTGAAGGCGTCGTGTGCTCCCTTCTCACGAACCACTTGGTGCGAACGCGCATGCCAAGTGATGTGAGGAGGTGGGTCTAAACACTCGGACTTACCCGATCATGTGAATTTGACCTGAAAACGGGCATCATGATTTTGCCGCTCTAGAGCTTTTTTTATGACCTCGAAATCCTCAGGAGAAAGCCTCCCGGCATCGACCACATAAAGCCGAAATCTTGACTTTATCCTCAGAACGTCACCATCAAATTGAAACTCTTCCAAAGTGTTGAGGTACTCCTGCTCGTCGCCCAGATCCTCACCCTCCAGGCTGACTTTCGTGCCTCGCTCCTCCTCCGGCAAGATGCTCTCAAAAAACAGCATGCGATGAAGAATCAAGCTACGGACTAAACCATCGCCCTCGTCCAGGGCAAAAGAGAGGATGAGATCCTTGTCGGTCTCTTCCAAGTTGATGAAGCTAACAGAATCCATCATTCACATAACGTATAAGCGTTCATTTGCTGTGCGCAGCATGGCCGACAAAGGTCTGTTGGATGAAGCCGTGCATGCACATTCTTTACAATGGGAATTGTACTGGCATCAGCGGGCCAGAGAGGGCATTTGCAGTCCTGTGACCGGCACGACAGGCCTTCATCGACTCCTTCCAGACAATTTCACCCATTCCGGAAGCATCCGTGACGGTCGGTTCAGGCTCAACATAGCCCGATTTCATGTTCAGTTTCAATGTCTCAGCCGCAGTCGAGCCCGATCTATGCCAAGGCCACCTTCAGAGGGGGTATCGTCAGCAATGATTCAGTGACTTAGCGTGGACCAGACCGATCGGAACAAAAGGAAGCATCTGCTGGAAGAATAATCGAATACCATCCATGTGAAACCACTCCTACCCCCCCGCAAACCGTGCCACCAAAAAATCAATCGGCGCCCGCCAGAAATCCAGGCAGGTCAACAGCCTTCCCTGAGCCAGCACCTCGGCCGTCATGAAACGCGCCACCAGTACCAGGCCCAGGCCCAGGCGCTCCGATGCGGCGCCGAAGCCGCACGGAAGATGACACACGGCATGGATTGAACGCTACCCCAATCAACGCCGCCCCGGCACATCCAGCGACGGCCACATGGGGTCGTGGTCCGAGCCGGCGTGCACCAGCACCACAGGCCGCACGGCCACCCCCGTGAGGGCGCGGTACAGACCGAACCGAATCAGTTCCGGCGAGCGCCGTTCCTCGGCCGGCAGCGACACCTCCAGAACCAGATAGGGGCCCACCTTGGTCATGCGTACCTGCTCCGGGGACAGGCCCATGGCGCTTGCCGCGGCCGTGACCCGACGCTCCATGTGGGCGGGCGGCGCCGCCAGCACCAGTTCGCGCACCGCATTCAAGGTCATCCGCACCGGCACCCACAAAAAGTAAGCGGAGACCAACAGCACCATCACCGGGTCGGCATACACGGCCCAATGACCCTGGCCTGCGTGCTCCAGGCCCCACGCGCCGATGAAACCGGCCAGCACGGCGGCACTCAGCGCCGTGTCCATGCGCCATTGCTGATACTCCGCCGCCACCAGCCCCGAGCCGTTCACACCCATGGACCAGCGCAGATAAAGCATGCAGAGACCGCAGCCAATCACGCTGATGAGAGTGAACACCACGGCCAGCCCGAACTGAAGTGAGTCACCACCGGCCAGGATGGAATTCACCGCCGCAGCCAGGGAGATGGCGCACAGCAGGGTGATGGTCATGCCCTTGATGGCAATGACCAGCGGTTGCAACGCGGCATAGCCGAAAGGGAAGCGACGGTTGCCGGGCTGCCGTATCAAGCGTGCCACGTAAAGGGCCAGCAGTGAGAGCAACAGACTGATCAGGGAATAGGCACCGTCGAACAGGATCATCAGCGACCCCATCCACAGCCCCCAGGCCACTCCAGCCAGCGCGAACAAGCCAGCAGCCACGGCAGACACAACGAGCGACGTATTTTCCCGCGAAAAGAAATGCTTCATGATCCCTCCAGAATCTTATGGAACTGATTCTAGGGGGACACACTCACAACCGTGAGTCGCTCAGCGACGGAATATCCGGCGGAAGAAATCATGCGCATTGCACAGATCAAAAGTTTTCTCGCCATTGTCGACACGGGCTCGGTGGCCGCGGCAGCGCGAGTCCTGGGACAAAGCCGGACCACCGTGAGCACAAGCCTCTCGGCCCTGGAGGACGAACTGGGGGTGACCCTGTTCCAGCGCTCCGGCAACCGCCTGGAACTCTCGCCGGTCGGGGGCGCCATCGTCACCGACTGTCGACGCCTGCAGCAGGTGGCCGACCAGATCCAGTCCAGGTGCCTGCACCATCTTACCGGGGCCGAATCGCAACTGCGGATCGCCCGGGATGACAGCCTGCCGGAAGCCGTCTGGCGGGATCTGCTGCGGCGCATGAAAACGCAATTCCCGCAAACCAGCGTCTCCGTGTACGTGGCGGCGCCCCAGGAACTCCCCCGGCTCGTGGAACGTCAGGCCGTGGATGTGGCCTACGGGCTCCTGCCTCAGTCCATGAGCCTGGGCTACCACCACCTGCGGGAAATCGCCGATGTGCGCATGCACACCGTGGCCGCTTCGGAACACCCGCTGGCGCGGCTGCCACGTGTCACCCAGGACGATCTCGTGATGCACACCCAGATCACCCTCGCCTACCTGGGCGACAGCAACCTGCGGGCCGCATCTCCTGAGACCGCCAACTACCTGGCGTTCACCCAGTTCGAAATCATGCGGGATGTGGTCATGGAGGAAACCGGCTGGGGTGACCTGCCACTGCCCCTGATCGCCGAGCACTTGGCCAATGGCAGGCTGCGCGTCATCCGCCACCCGGAAGCCACCTGGTGGATGACATTCAGCGCGCTGGAGGCGGACCAAGCCCACGGACGCCCGGTGGTCACGTGGCTCGGCAATGCCCTGGAGACGTGGTTCACTGAGCAGGGTGACTGTTGAAACCGACCGCTCTATGGGCTGCACGATTGCATGCGCATTGCCATGCGCATACGATCAAAGCATGGTCCAAGCGCCACCTAGAGGCCCTCATGGCGGAACTCTACGATGCAGCCGCACCCAAAAAAGCAGCGGAGGGGGGGATTGCCGCGGTGTGAAAACACCACAGCGAGCTGATGTTACCGATGGCACGGAAGTAATTATAGTGCCCCCGTACCTTGCGTTTCATCGTCGCCAACACAGAACAGGGACAGCCATCATTTCTTCTTGACTGAATAATACACACAACTAGACTAGGGACAAGATTGGAATCAGTTTTCAAGGAGGAAACCCGTGACCCGCGCCAGACATCAGCTCATCTGCCCCGAAACCACTTCCTACTACCATACGATATCCCGCTGTGTCCGCCGTGCCTTCCTCTGTGGCGAAGACTCCCTCACCGGCAAAAACCACGAACACCGCAAAACCTGGGTGACCCAACGCCTGCGTGAACTCGCTGATGCCTTCGCTATCGAGATCTGCGCCTATGCCATCATGTCGAATCACTATCATGTCGTGTTGCGCATCGATCAGGGCAAAGCCAAACATTGGGATAGTGAGCAAGTCATTGAACACTGGGGAAAACTCTACAGTGTGCCAGTGCTGGTCACCCGTTACCGATGTGGTGAAACCACCAGCAACGCAGAGAACATCAAGGCCGAGGAAATCATCGAAACCTGGCGCGAACGCCTGACAGACATCTCCTGGTTCATGCGCAGCCTGAATGAATACCTGGCCAGACGGGCCAATAAAGAAGACCACTGCAAGGGCCATTTCTGGGAGAGTCGCTTCAAAAGCCAAGCCCTACTCGATGATGCCGCCGTGCTGGCCTGCATGAGCTATGTGGACCTCAACCCGGTACGTGCCAAGATGGCCGACACACCGGAAGCCTCCGACTTCACCTCCATCCAGCAACGCCTACGCGATATGGCACCGAAGCAGACAAAGCCGACAGATGACGCTCCCATCAACCCCATCCCTTTGATGAGACTGGTCCCACAACGTCATGACCCGCACCCCAACAGTATTGGCTTCACCCTCCCCGACTATCTGGAACTGGTCGACTGGGCCGGTCGGGAAATCCGTGAAGGCAAGCGTGGTTCCATCAAAGCGGCCGCGCCGCCCATCCTGGAACGCCTCCATCTTGACCCCCATCGCCTGATGGATCACCTGCGTGGTGAGGCGTTGATAGAAACACCTGTCATGCTTGGCTCGGTAGAGAAGCTGAAACAGACTGTCGCAACATTCGAGCGCAAGTTCGTGAAGGGTATCAGCGAAGCAAGGCGACTGTTCCGACCACCGCTTATGACCTGACCACGCGCAATACCGTCATCACGCCTTCAAAGACAGCCACGCCACGCAGATGTGGCGGACGTACTATTTCCAAAATATGCAACTTACCCATTTGCAACGCCGAGTGGACAGCTTTTTATTCCATAAATGCGCTAAAACAGCGTGATCGCCACTATCTCCTGACTGAAAACCCAAACAATGCACCTAGAGTTCGATTTTTAAATCATGCCTGTCCCAGTCTTCTTTGCCGGCTATCCGATTAGCGCTTGCTCGCCCGCAATTTGGACAAAAGTTTCCAAACATATACGGCACTCTGAATGGCCAAAACTGAAGTGAACACCTCTACCAAGACGAACGACGTAGCAATCGAATCGTAGTTCTGGAACTGTTCTAGCCCAAAAGCGCGGTAACCCTGAAAAGACGATAAAATAATGCCAATGCTTGGTGGAAGATAGACCAGCATTATGCAAAGTGTAGCCATCAATAGGGGTATCGCACGGGACAACAGGACGGACTTAAGTTTTTTCTCGAACTCTCCACGGTCTTCTTTATGCTGCGGCATGACCATAGATATTGCGTTAACAATATCATCATGCCAGAGCGCATACAGGACGCCTGTTATAGCCAAAAGAACGCTTGCCGCAGTAAGAAGCTCATTCATTATTGACAAACCTGCCAGTCAGTCTAGCGTATGCGGCCGGTGATATTTCAAATGTGGATACGCTGCCTCGCTTTTTCTTTATTTGTTGAAGTGTTCCGTCTATTGATGCAAGTGCCCTATTGAGCTCTTCGACAACATTTTGGCTGTTAATTGTTACAACATAGGGGCCAGTATCTCCTTCTTGTTGAGCAGACTCCAGCGCTCTGCGTATCGAGTTATCGATAGCATCACGCAACTGGTATTGAAATTTGGACATTACTGCCCGAATCAGTGCACGACTTTCTGTAGCGCTAGTTTGAAACAGCCGACAAACCTCCTGCTCATCCGGGATCCTATTCTCGAACACATTCGTTATGAGCAAAAATAGTCGATATTCGTTAATGTCAGATCCACGCCTAAATATCTTCTGCCCCAAAAACATGGATACGTATTCCTTCAGCGCAGCTGATGAATACGATGAAAGGGAATCTGATATATCATCTACCGGGCAACCCAGAATTCGAGCCAGTTCTTGCTGATCCTCATCGCTGATTTCTATTGTTGTATGTACTTCCATGCTTTCTCCTTACCTATCGCTAACGTTCGCCATAACCGGCACCAAAAAGGAGAGCGACGAAGGAGGGGCGCTTTTTGGGGTCCGAGTTTATGGTTTTGTTGGGCATTTTTATTACAAATAGGGCATATACCTGTCAACAAAAGCACGCTCGAAAGAGTTAAAGCTCGTGGCCCTCATAACACAACGCGCCTTTACATTTAACATATTTTCTCCCATTGCATCACAACGCCCAAATCCGTATCTTTCGGAAGAATGAAGCGACACTGAATTCACCAGTTTTATATTTGCGTACCAGCGATGAACACCTTTTTCTTGCGCCTCACGCAGAAAAAGACAAAACCACCTCATTACGTAAAATGACCTCCTTGCTGATCGATCCACCCAGACAATAATGTTAGCGCAGCCTGGGCGATCAGAAAGATTCAGCATTCCAAATATTCCGAGTGGCAGATCATTCTTATATGCGATGTAGAGATAATAATCTCCAAAATCCTTGCAAAGATAATCATAAAACGCGTCACCATCGTCCCACGCAAGCGCATTGTCAGATAAGTTCCATATATGCTTATTTCTTTTGTCATCTAGCGCCGCTCTTGATAGCATTGACATAGCACCCTTTTCTTCTAATCTTGCTTCATGCAGAAACGTCTTTAAGTGCTGCATCGTTAATGCTTCCAATCAGATAAGACATATTCAAGATAATCGCGTTTCTACAGAAAGCGTCGTGGAAATGCGCACTATCCTTGAAATCCCTGTCTCGTTTGATATAGCAACCCCCTCCGCACTTATAACGAACAATGCACTCTTGGCACTCTGGAATAGCATTAATGCTATGTTGCCTAGAAAAGTCCAAAGACTTTTGAGGAAGGAACGGGTTGTCATCTTGTATGTGGCTTACTAGATATTTGTGCCCGTAACTTTCCGATAAACCGGATGAGTCTACCTCAGAGCATAGAGACACATAGCCATCATGGGTTACTACTGCGTTAAAATACACAGCACCACAAAATCCATGTGATTTTTTGAATGGTTTAAACCAAGCAGATTTAAATCGCTTGGGATTCTCAAAAAGATAGGGAGAATAGCTCTTAAAGAACTCGCGATAAAATTCTTCCTCGGAAATGTTTCTATGGGATTCGCCGCGACCTGCGAAGGAAACTGGCTCTAGGTGATGTGTTTTAACACACGAAAATCTATTGTAATAATCACATATTGATTTAACACTTGGCGCCGCAACATCCATTACAGTGCTGCGAATATTAACCTCTATATCGTATTGAGAAAGCCAGTCGAGACGTTTTTCAACAGCGGAAGATGTCCCCCTAAGATTTTTGGCAAAGACTCTTTGCTTATCCTGAATGCTCGGGGGTCCGTCAGCTGAAATCGTAACGCGAAAATCCTTAGAAACCACCCATTCCCAATCAGAATCGTTTCCAACGGTTGCATTGGTAACTATCACATACTGTCCTTGTATACCCTCCCCTTCAAGAAATCCAACAATTTTCTTTATTGTGCCAATCCTTAAGAACGGCTCACCTCCACCCATGAACGTAATCTCAATGTTATCAGCGTGCCCAGTAAATTTACGCACATGTTCAATGTAGCGCCCTACAGTACTAAGAGCGGATTCCTCGCTCATATGCGCCTTGTCCGTTTCGGACTTACAGTGGCAATAAACGCATCTCATATTGCAGGATGCCGTAAGGAAAAGCATTAATCGCGGAGTCTCTTTTCGTTCAATGTATTTCTCTGGGGATGATGATGACTTAGAAACCACCTTTTTCTTATCTATAATGCGGGCTACCATCTTCTCAAGCTCGGGGCCAGCAACTTCAGGCAACATCCCAAGCTCACACGACTCATTGTTGTAAAGATAAGCATTCTTTAGCGTGGCACTTCTCAATAAAAACCACGAATCTGCAACATGCAATACATTTAAGTCTTCAAGATAATAGGGAGTCATAAGGAGAAATCCGTAACAACAAGCCACTTAGGCTGAGCACATGTCGGCCCGCGCCTTAGGGCCGACATGCTTGGTTGCGTTATTTGCATTCCCTGTCACAGGTGCAACAGTCGTGACCGCATGGATTTACCCATTCATTTGCGCCGATAGTTTCAACTATGTCGTCTTCCGCGTGAAAGATAACTCCAATGTCACCCCCTTCTTCAGCGGCGAGAATCTCAGATTTGTGTTCTGCGGTTTGCATGATGATCATCTCCAATCAGTGTTGCCTCAACGTGAATAAATGTAGGCATAGCAGTGAGGCTCATACTAATACCTACATACAAAATATGACTGATGCATTGTGGGTGTGGAAGCTCGCATCACCCACTTACCCTGGCTTATGGATGCTTTCTGGCATTGCACTCCTGTTATCGTCTCTCAAGAGAATCAGGAACTTTTCTCTATATGCTCGCTTGATAAAGTAGGCTTTGTAGAAGCCGATTGCCAAGAAATAGAAGCCGCCCGTCAAAAGGCCAATACCAGTGCCGCTAAATATAATTTTTCCTCCGTCATACATAAACCAGAAAGCCCAGAACGCCATGATTACTCCAATAAGAACTCCAATTACCGCATACATAAGATGATGCATGAAGTATGTCAGCAACAGGTTCTGTTGTCGCTTTGCGAAAATCCGGTCAAAGACCTGGTTATGACTTAAGAAATATGATTTTCGCGCGCCGAAAGCTCTAGGTATTCTTTTTGCGATTATGTCAATAACCCCCGCAGCTACTAGGCTGCCTAGCGCTCCAAGTATGATGATTCCCGGAGGAGATGTCTTCAACCACAGGATAACCGATTCCATCGTTGCTCCTAGGATGC
>NZ_JAJNAO010000040.1:0-2517 GCF_022227625.1 Ectothiorhodospira variabilis
GTTTGGGTAGGTATGATGGAACGGTGGTCAAGCAGTTGCCAAGGACATCGAGCGGGAAGTTCAGCCGCGGGTTGCCTGATGCCCCAGAAAACGCAATCCATCTCCAGCGTTACCTCCTCCGTCCGCCGGGGTGGCCACTACATATGTGCACAAGACACCGCACCTGCTTCGGTTGGTGAACGCAAGGGGGTGTTTTCCTCTCCCGTCTATTTGGCGATTCCCAGAAACACGGCCAGGCAACGTTCAATCTCCAGCAGAGAATTGGGGTCGATCTGCCCAATGGTGGGGCCGACCTTGTCGCGTTTTACCGTCATGGTCTTGTCCACCATGATTTGTGACGGCTTTTGCAAGCCGTTTTCGGCGCTCGGTTGCACTGTGACGCGCAGGAGTGGTGCATCCACGAGGGTGCTGGTGACGGGCAGGATCGTGATGCTGGCGTTGTCGCTGAACTGGTCGGCCTGGATGATCAGCGCGGGCCTTGGTTTGCCGAAATCGCCTTGCATGGTGATGGTCACGAGGCTTCCCCGCATCAATCCGTCCAGCCATCCGTGTCTGCAAGGGCTTCATCCATAAAGCGCTGCATATTGTCGTCGACCCTGTCCGCTTCGGCGGTCAAAAGGCATTGACGGCGGCACTCCTCGGCAAAGTCGGGTCGCCGAGTGTCAGGCACCCAGATTTGCACGGGTCGAAGCCCCGCCTTGCGCAGGGCGTCACGATGCTTCTTCACTCGAGTGTTCACGTGCGTGGTGGCCATGTGGCGTGCCTCTGTTCGAAACGTGTTGCATGCCACCTGTGTAGCATGGGGGTGTTGTTACATGCAACAGTTGGTGGTGCCCCATCAACCGACACGGCCATGTGTTCACGACAGTAAAGCAAATGGGTCGGCGTGCACACGCAGGAGGCACATATTCCAGGCCTTCCCTCACATCAGCACTTCCACTGCCGCCGGGTGCCTGGCCTTATTAGGGGTCGCGGCCTATACTTGTACTGAATTGCCGTACATCAAGGTGCCTTCATGGACACAATGAGCGTAAACAAATTCAGGGAAAACCTGAAAAGCGTTGTAGAGCAAGTGGTTAGCAGGCATGAGCCGCTCAAGGTGACACGGCGAGCGGGTCAGGATTTCGTGGTGATCAGCGCCGACGACTGGGAGCGGGAACAGGAAACCCTTCACGTTCTCCAAAACAAGGATCTCATGCAGCAGATTGCCGACTCTCTCGAAACCCACACCCATGGTAAAGGCTACAAACCCACTGGCGAGCAAATGGATGAGATCACTGGTGTTTGAAGGTCATACCTGGGAAGCATATGAGGCCATGCGTGAGAACGACAAGCGATTACACAGGGCCCTGTGTAAATTGCTCAAGGAAATGCTGCGAACAGAAGATCCGTCCTCTGGCCTGGGAAAACCTGCACCACTCAAGTACAACCTCTCTGGCCTATGGTCCAGGCGAATATCACAGCAAGATCGTTTGATCTATCGATTCGACGACAAGTCCATTTATATCTTCGCTATTGGTGGTCACTACGATCGTCCGGTCACCCCCGTATAGCCAGACCTCACGCGGTGCTGGCATGATCCGCCCGGAGCTGCCCATGCCCCAGAAACGCAATCTCCCCATTGGTATCCAGTCGTTCGAGAAGATCCGCCGGGGTGACCACTACTATGTGGACAAGACACCGCACCTGCTTCGGTTGGTGAGTGAGGGTGGGTATTTTTTCCTCTCTCGTCCCCGCCGTTTTGGCAAGAGCTTGCTGCTGGATACCCTGCGTTGCCTGTTCGAGGGGCGGGAGGACCTGTTCCGGGGGCTGTACGTTGAGTCCCGGTGGGACTGGAGTGTGCGTTATCCGGTGATCACCCTGGATTTCGGGGGCGGGGTGGTGACCACTCGCGAAGGGCTGGATGCGCGGATCCGTGATCAGCTGCATTGGAACCGCGAGCGGCTGGGCGTGAGTCTGGACCGCCAGACGGATATACCGGGAGAGTTTGAGGCGCTGATCCGCGGGGTGCATGCCCGTGCCGGTGAGCGGGTGGTGGTGTTGATCGATGAATACGACAAGCCGATTCTGGACAACATCACGGAGCCGGAACAGGCTCGCGAGCTCCGTGAGGGCCTGAAAAACCTCTACTCGGTGCTGAAGACGGTGGATGCCCACCTGAGGTTCTGCCTGCTCACAGGGGTGTCCAAGTTCAGCAAGGTGAGTCTGTTCTCGGGGCTGAATAATCTCAACGACATCACCCTGGACGAGCCTTACGCGGCCATCTGTGGTTATACGGATGAGGACGTGGATACGGTGTTTGCGGCGGAGTTGCCGGGGCTGGATCGGGCGGAGATCCGGGACTGGTATAACGGCTACCGGTGGGGTGGGGCGGATACGCCCTCGGTGTATAACCCCTTTGATCTGTTGCTGTTGTTCCAGAAGCGTCGATTCGCGCCTTACTGGTTTGAGTCGGCTACACCCACTTTCCTGGTGGATCTGTTGAGCGAGCGCGGGGTGTTCACGCCGCGGCTGGAG
>NZ_JAJNAO010000041.1:0-2262 GCF_022227625.1 Ectothiorhodospira variabilis
CGGTCAGGCCGAAGTGCTTGCGGTACATGGCCTCAGTCCTCCCCCGCCTCGATATCGAAGTCCCGCCAGTGCATCCCCGAGGGGCTGGGTTGCGGGCCCTGATCCTCACTGCGGGCCTCGCGCGAGGGCGTGTTGCGCTTGACGAAGCAGTTGGCGTACAGGTCCACGGGCCTGGCGGTTTCCACGTACCGGCCCTGATGGACGATCTGCACGGCGCGCCGGGTGGCGCCGGGGTCGTAGCGCAGCGTGACGCGCTCGCCGATGAGGGCGGCATCCACTTCGTAGATCACGCCGTCGAGGCTGACGGTCCGGTCCTTGTGGACCTTGCGTACCGCCTCGAACAGGCACAGATCCTCCAGATCCAGACCCGGATCCAGATAGCGCACCTGGTCACCGTCCTGAGCCCAGCGCTCCAGGGGCGTCATCCCGTCCAGGCCGCGATGGGGGTTGTGGTGATACTCCCCCTCAACCCAGGCCCACAGGCGCCGGTTGAGGGCCTCCAGGCTGGCGGTATCCTCCGGGGTGAGGGTGTTCAGCAGCTGGGCGCGTAAGGTCCTGAAAAAGCGTTCGATCTTCCCCTTCCCCTGAGGGCGGTAGGGACGCGCATGGATCAGAGCGATGCCCAGCCGGGCGCAGACCAAGGCCAGGTGATGGGAACGGAAACTCGCGCCGTTGTCGACGTAGAGCCTCTCAGCAAGGCCACGCCGGCTCAGAGCCTGGCGCAGCACGGGCAGGAAGGCGCGGGTGTTCTCCGAGAGGGCGAAGGCGGCATGGGGGATCACCCGGGTGGCGTCGTCCATGAAGGCGATCAGATAGGTCTTGCGTCGCACGCGCCCTTCGACGGTGACACTGGGGCCGTGCATGACATCGCTGGACCAGAGCTGTCCGGCTCGGGCGAAGGCGAAGCGGCGACGATCCTGATCCTGAGTGGCCTCGGCCTGGCGCTGCATCAGCCCATGACGCACGAACAGGCGGTGGACCGTGGAAGGTGGTAGCGGCAGATCCGCGTCCACCGCGCCGTTGTCACGCAGGTGCTGGATCACCTGGCGCACGGACCAGGAGGCATGTTCCTCCTTCAGGGCGATCAGGGCCTCGGTGACGGTCGCTGACAGGCGCCGGGGCTGGCCACGATCCTGGCGTGGCTTGGGCAGCAGGGCGTCAAAGCCACCCTGGCGGTACTTCTTCATCCAGTCCCGCAAGGTCTCGGCGGCCACATGGGTGCGATGGCTGCCAGGGATCTGATGGGTGCGGGCGGCAATGGCATGGAGCTGGGTATAGAGCCCGGGTGTGCCGGGCGGCCGACGCACCAGGTCGGCGATCAGCCCGAAACGGAACAGGGCGATCTCGTGGCGCAGGTCATGGGAGGGATCGGGCATGGCAGCGTCTCCGGGGAAAACGACCCAAACGGTCGCTCCACAACGCTACGCCCCGCTGCCAGGCGGGTCAGGGCCCATTGAGTGTTGGCGCGACGGGGAAGTGGACACACCGCCACTGCAGCGGTGGGCAAAACCGAATGGCGGCGGTAACTGATCGAGCCAGGGCGCGGCAATCTCACGCAGGGCGGGGAGCAAGGGTGTCTGACCTAATGCGATCTGGCAGGCGGTCAAGGTGGGGGCGCAGTCAGTGAGCAGGTCGGGTAGCAGTCCCCTGAGGCGGTGCAAGCAATCGTCTATCGCATCCTTGCGGCGGCGTACCCAGCGCACCGCCCCTGCCTCCTCGATCTCGGGGCGCAGCATCCTGGCGGCCGCCACCAGACTGGGCGCGGTCTCCGCGGTCATCACCGCCACTTCCACCGCCTGTAGCTTCCCCGACCAGCGGGCCGCCAGACAATCGGGTATCAGGGAAAACGTGCGGTGCCCCTGCGGGCAATACCAGCGGGCGATCCGCGCCCCCCAGGGCCGCTTGCGCGCATAGCTGCCGTGGCGGGCAAAGCCACAGCCTCCGGCAGGATGCAGCGGACAACACGTCAGGCTTGCTTTCAACCAGCCTTGCTGGGTAACGTATTGTTCGCCGGTCAAAGGCGTTCTCAACCGCACTAGCACACCGGCCACCGGCCCGCACGGCGGCTACCGTGGCGGGCCACTTTTATGGGTTGGCCTCAGATCATGCCCCTGTCCGCCCCGATCCGCCAGCCCGGTGAATCAATCCGGGCAACTCGCCTCACACCCGACTCACACTCTGCCACCACTCGGACCCTATCAACGAGGAGATAATCCGCTTCAGATCAGGCGGTGATCAGCGATTGGGGGTGGGAAACAACAC
>NZ_JAJNAO010000042.1:0-2048 GCF_022227625.1 Ectothiorhodospira variabilis
GCCACCGCCTGTGAGTTGCTGGGGTGGTTGCGCGCCAACGGCAAGCCCAAGACGGTCGAATGCAGGGCCTTCCTGGATACTCTGGAGGCACAGCAGCGGATCACCCTGCCGGCGCGACGGTCGAAGCGCAGCAAGCGGGTGGCCGTATCCATTGCGACCGATGACACCCCGGCACCGGTGCCGATCCAGGGTCCGCTCGCTGCACTGGGTCCAGTGCGTCTGCAACCGGTGGTCAGTGCTGAACAGCGCAGCAGGTGGCGCGCCTTGGTCGAGCAGCATCACTATCTGGGGCATCGCATTGCCTTTGGCGCCCATCTGCGTTACCTCATTGAGTCGTCTCGGGGTACCGTGGGGTGTCTGCAATACGCCAGCCCTGCCTGGCGGCTGCAAGGGCGGGATCAGTGGATCGGCTGGAGCGATGCGCAGCGCCGGGCACGCCTGCAGCATGTTGTGTGCAACAGCCGTTTTCTGATTTTACCCTGGGTGCAGGTGCCGAACCTGGCCAGTCATGTGCTGGCGCTGGGCAAGCGGCAGCTGGTGATGGACTGGCAGGCGCAGTATGGTGTGACTCCCTGGCTGCTGGAGACACTGGTGGATCCCCGGTATTTTCGCGGCACCTGTTACCGGGCTGCGAACTGGATTGCTGTGGGGGAAACGAGGGGACGGGGCCGCGATGATCGCCACCACCGCCGTCACGGGGCGGCGCCCAAGCAGGTCTGGCTTGACCCCCTGCACCGGCACAGCCGGCGCTGGCTGTGCGGGGAGGGGTAAGCGATGGGCTGTGCCGCTCAGGTTCTGGAAATCGACCCCCTGGAGGAGGTCCGCCGCATGGCGCATCGACAACTGGACCAATGGCTGGAGCAGATGCGGCCCCTGTTCGAACAGGAAAAGCCGCCCACGCTGATGGAGTTGAGCCAGCATTTCACCCGCACCCGCCAGCAGTTGCTCGGTGGCGTGCTGCAATCGCTGGCCGATGCACTCTACGTTCATCTCAAGGACCAGCGCCAGGCCCCCTGTCCGTGCTGCGGCAAAACGATCCGGCGCAAGCGCCGGGATCCCAAGCGCTGCAACACCCTGCAGGGGCCGGTCGACCTGGAGCGCGGGTACTTCTACTGCACCGACTGCCGGGTTGGCTTTCACCCGCTGGACGAGGCGATGGAACTCAGCCGCGCCTTTCATCAATACGACGTCGAGGAGAAGGTTCTCAAGCTGGCCGCCGATATGCCCTATGAGCGGGCGGCGGAACTGGTCAGCGACCTGACCGGAGTGCCGGTCAGCAACCGCCACGCCCATCAACAGGTTGAACAGGTGGTGCAGCTCGCCGACCTGGAGACCGTGATCCCCGATCGCCAGACCATCCGCCGCCGCATCGAGCAGGCCAAAAAGGACCCTGACGACCGGCCGGTGCTGGTGGTGGCGCTGGACGGCGCCCACGCCCCGACGCGTTCCCGGGCCAAGCGCAACGCCAAACGCGGGCCGGGCAAATGGCGCGAGGTCAAAGGCGTGCGCCTCTACCTGGCGCCGGAAGACGGCCGCATCGTCCCGCTGGTCAGCTGGCACCAGATCCAGGATGCCGACGCCATGAAACAGGATCTCCAGCAGATCGCCGCCCGCATCCCGCAAGACCAGGTGCGCATCGCCCTGCTGGGTGACGGCGCGGCCTGGGTCTGGAACACCCTGGAGGCCTGCTTCCCCGAGGGCCGGCCGGTGCTCGACTATTACCACTGCGCCGAACACGTCCACAAAGTGGCCGACGCCCACTACGGGAACTGCGCCAGGGCCATCGAATGGGTGGAGGCCACCCTGGCGCGGCTGGCCGCGAATCAGGTGGACGCGGTGATCTGGGGCCTGCAACGGCTCCAGGCCGATGCCTTCGCCAGAACCGAGATCGACAAGCTCATCACCTACCTGCAGAACCACCGTCACCGGATCGACTACGACGCCTGCAAGGCCGAAGGCCTGCCCATCGGCAGCGGTGGCATCGAATCCGCCAACAAGTTCATCAGCCACGCCCGGCTGAAACGCTCCGGCGCCTGGTGGGTGGTGAC
>NZ_JAJNAO010000043.1:0-2041 GCF_022227625.1 Ectothiorhodospira variabilis
CGTCGCAGTAGGAACGCCGGTTACCCGTCGCCCCCTGCACAGATCCCGGCGTGCGGTTTTCCCGCACCGGGCTCTTCAGTCATACTCACTCGCGCAGAAGGACGGTCCCTCACGCAAGCCCCCGATTCCGTATCCCCTGCATCGCCTCAACCGGTGTCGGAAACGCGTAGGCCTCCAGCACCCGCCTGAGACCTTCCCAGGTCAAACTTCGCCTTTCACTGCGACGGTTCAGCCACTTGTAGAGCAACCGGATTGCCGCAGTGTGAAAACACCACAGCGAGCTGATGTTACCGATGGCACGGAAGTAATTGTAGTGCCCCCGTACCTTGCGTTTCATCGTCGCCAACAGTATCGGCAGACGAAGATGCCGGTGTGTCTTCAGCCAGTCCTTGCAGGCCCGGATGCTACTGCGCAGCTTCTTGCGACTGGTCCGCCGCCATACCCGCGGTGTCCCCTTGCTATCCGCTTCCCAGTAAAATTCAAAACCAAGGAAGGTGAATCGCCGGGTCCGTGTTGGGTGAAAACGGCTGAAGCGGTGAATGCACGTCTTCTCCGGGGCCGCCTGGAGACCAAAGGCCTCCAGTCGCCTCGGCAAGGCTCGATAGAACCGTTGTGCATCCGCCCGGTACTGGAAAGCACACACGAAATCATCCGCAAAGCGGATGATGTACGCCTGTCCGGCACAGCGCGGCTTGATCCGCTTCTCAAACCACACATCCAGCACATAGTGCAAATAGATGTTTGCCAGTATCGGCGAGATCACACCGCCCTGTGGGGTTCCCGTGTGCGGATGGAGTACAGAACCATCTCGCTCCAGGATTCCGGCCTTCAGCCAGCGGGCAATGAGACCAACGAATGGTTTATCGTCAATCCGCTCCGCCAGCATCCGCAGCAGCCAGTCATGGTCAATGTTGTCGAAGAAGCCTTTAATGTCGGCTTCGACAACATAACCGTGACGTCCAAACTGCAGCTCATAGGTGAGATCCTTGGCCGCCTGCTGTGCACCACGTTTCGGCCGGTAGCCATAGCTGGTGGAGAGAAAATCCATTTCGTAGATAGCCTCCAGCAACAGGCGTGCTGCCGCCTGAAGCAGTCGGTCTTCCACCACCGGAATTCCCAGCGGTCGTTCCTTGCCGTTCCCCTTCGGAATGTACCGGCGCCGGATCAACCGGCTTCGATACTCGTTACGTTTCAGGCGTTCTACCAGTTGTCTGATGTTTTCACTCAGGTTCTTGCCATATTCGGCCATGGTCACCTTGTCCACGCCCGGGGCTCCCCTTTGATTCAGGGTGCGCCATGCATGGTGCAGTAGTGATTCATTCAGAAGGCCATAAAGGTTTTGGAATCGGTGGGCTTTCGCAGTGCCCGCCTTGATGGATATCGCCCGCAGGAAGGTTGGCTCGTCGTTCTCCGGCCCGACAGTGTCCGGCGCGAGTGGCCTTTGCGGACTGTGTATGACTGTCACCCCCTTCCCCATGTGATCGGCTCTACCGTCTCGGAGTATTATGAGGTGATCCGACTCCCCTGTGGCCGTCAGGTCACGTTCCCTTTCTCGGGGTCCGCTTTCCTTACCTGGACCGGGCCTTTCAGGCTCCCCCTGACTCCGGCCTAGCCCTGTATCCAGATTTCTCCTTCGTGCCTCAATAGCCATATGTCATGGTTTCCCAACGGTGTTCCGGTTCAGGAGCCACAAGGGCCTCCCGCGTTCACGACGCATCTCTCGTCACATACCGTAGCTTGAGAACTCCGCCGGCTCTCTCCAGGCTCACCAATGCGCCCGGTTCGTTTAGGCTTCACGCGCGTTACAACGCTCGCCAATCCGGAACGGCTTTTCGAAGCGATTCCAGCTCTAAGGGGCTGCATCCCCATCCGGTCTATGACGTACCCTGTGTACGCTTCACCTCTCTTGTTCGCCTGTAGCCTCAGTTCTCACCGCAGCCACCGCTCCGCCAGAGGCGCAACACTCGGTAATGGTGGGTGGTTAACCCTTTCCATGCCAGGACTTTCACCCGGCCAGATGCGCCGCGCTTTGCGCGGCGCG
>NZ_JAJNAO010000045.1:0-1419 GCF_022227625.1 Ectothiorhodospira variabilis
GCCGGTCTGGAACAGCAGGGCATCGGTGGAGATGTCGTCCACATCGAAGCGGCTGAGCAGTGCCGGTCGGCTGTGCCAGGCGGTGAGCTCGGGGGTGAAGACGCCGCGTTCCTTGAGCAGGTTCACCAGGAAGGTGGGCGTGGCGCTCTCGAACCAGTAGGGTCCGAACTGGCGCTTCTGCAACAACAGCAGCACATCGAAGGGGTTATACACCGAGGGCGTATCCGTCCCACCCCAGCGGTAGCCGTTATACCAGTCCCGGATCTCAGCCCGATCCAGCCCCGGCAACTCCGTCGCGAACACCGTATCCACGTCTTCATCCGTATAACCGCAAATGTCCGCGTAGGGCTTGTCCAGCGTGATGTCGTTGAGATTATTCAGCCCCGAGAACAGGCTCACCTTGCTGAATTTGGACACGCCGGTGATCAGCACCAGATGCAGATGGGGGTCGGCATCCTTGATGACGCTGTAGAGGTTCTTCAGCCCCTCGCGCAGTTCGCGGGCGCGCTCGGGCTCCAGGATGTTATCCAGGATGGGCTTGTCGTACTCGTCGATCAGTACGACCGCCCGCTCGCCATACTGGGTGTGGGTATCGCGAATCAGCGCGGAGAACTCTCCTGCAATGTCTGTCTCGCGCTGCAGTGATACCCCAAGGCGTTCACGCTCAAGGAACAACTGGTCACGAATCCGTGTGTCGAGCTCCTCCCGGGTGCGCATCACGCCGCTGCCAAAACTCAGACGAATCACCGGGTGAGTCTGCTGCCAGTCCCAGCGGTCGTGGATGTACAGCCCCTCGAAGAGCTTTTGGCGACCCTCGAACAGGCAGCGCAGGGTGTCGAGCAACAGGCTCTTGCCGAAGCGACGGGGGCGGGAGAGGAAGTAGTACTTATTCTGGTGGACCAGGCGCTCAATGATCGGCGTCTTGTCCACGTAGTAGTAACCCCCCTCGCGGATCTCGGAGAAGGTTTGAATGCCGATGGGGAGTCTGAGCCGCTGTTGGTCAGCCATGCCTGGCCCTCCAGGGACAAGTCGTGTGCCGGGGGCAGTCTATCATGGCCCCTGGTGGTTCTGCGCTTGTGTGGGAGTGTGCCCCTGTGGGAGCGGGCCTCGTCCGCGAAGGCGGTGGGCACCTCAGCATGGCCAGGGCACTGCTGTCGCAGTGCATCGCCGGCAGGCCGGCTCCCACGGGGGTTAGAGGGTTTCTACCTCAAACGCCACAATCTGCCGCTGCTCACTGGAGAACTCCACGCCGATCAGGTGGATCGGCTTGCCGCTGGCCCGGTACTTGTCGGCATAGCCCCTGGCCTTGATCTGCTCCAGCGCCCTACCCTCGGGGAGTTGCTCCACCACCTTGAATTCGAACAGGTAGATGTGGCCGCTGAAATCCACCGCCATGTCCACCTTGCCGTGGTGGCTGGC
>NZ_JAJNAO010000046.1:0-1353 GCF_022227625.1 Ectothiorhodospira variabilis
GGGGAGAATGTATGGTCCGCCCCTGTGGTGCAAGTGCCTTGAGCCGTGACGGGGACAGGATTGCGTTAATGTATCCGACCTCTGTTTGGTGGGGTCGTCATGGACGGCCCCGGGCCATGATGGAGATCCGCGCATACCGTTCCTGACTAGGGTATTGACCTCTGTTCGGGCCGCTTCTCCCCCTAGGCTCTCGGTATGCCGCTAACCTGTTTCCGCCATCAATCAACGGCGCTTGCATTCACTCGGTGGGACTCAACCTCTTGAAAATGGTTGTTGTTTGTTCCCTTGAAACCTGTGCTTAGGCGCCCATCAGCTGCGCCTTGAAGGGTGTATTGTGACGCAGCACGGCATGGACGATCCGCGCCATCTTGTTGGCCAGCGCCACGGCCGCCACGTTGGGGTGTTTGCGCGCGGTGACTCGTTCGACCCAACGCCTGAGCCCATCATCCTCGCTACGTTTGCTGGCCACGCGCAGTACGGCACGGGCGCCATGGATGAGCAGCATGCGTAGGTGTGCGTTGCCCCGCTTGCCGATCCCGAGCAATCGGGTTTGGCCACCGGTACTGTATTGTCGGGGCACCAAACCCATCCAGGCCGCCAGATCCCGGCCTTTGCGAAAGGTACTGGCGTCGCCGATGCCGGAGATCAGCGCCGTCGCAATGACGGGGCCAATCCCGGGAATGCTCAGCAGTAGTTGTGTCTGCGGATCCGCGTGTGCATGGGTTTCGAGCTCGCTATCGAGCCTCTTGAGCCGCTTGTCCAGCCGCGTGATGTCGTCCCACAGTTCGACGATAAGCTCACGCAGCCGATCCGGCAGTTCATTCTCAGCATCCTCGAGCACACACGGCAGTTGCCTGCGCAATTGGGACAGGCTCTTCGGGATGGTGATCCCGAATTCCAGCAGCATGGCGCGAATCCGATTGGCCAGGGCTGTACGCTCTCCGATCCAAGCGCTGCGCTGCCGGTGCAGGAGTTGCAGGGCCTGGCGATCGGCCGGCTTCACCGGCACCGAGCGCATGGTGGGCCGGGTGGATGCTTCGGCGATGGCCTCAGCGTCGGCAAAGTCGTTTTTCTGGGACTTCACGTAAGCCTTGACGTACTGACCCGGCAGTAGCCGAGCCTCGTGATCGAAGGATTGAGCCTTGCGGCCAACGAAATGGGCGCCCGCGCACGCTTCGGTGGCCACCCGGGCCGGGGGCGTATTCGCCAGAAACTGTATGAGGCCCGAACGCGAGTAGGCCCTGCGAAACTTTACATGACCTCGCTCATCCAGGGCGCATACATGGAATTTGCTCTTGCCAATGTCGATGCCAATGGTTGAAATGGACATGGTTCGGCCCTCCTGATGTTGCT
>NZ_JAJNAO010000047.1:0-1308 GCF_022227625.1 Ectothiorhodospira variabilis
ACGTGACCTGGGAGCAGCGGATCTGGGATATGGAGCGGACAGTGGAAGGGCGCTGCATTCGGGTGTGGGGCGCCTGAGCGTGCCGCTGATCGTCATAAACCTCGAGAGAGATCCTTCTGCCGGATCTTTAATTTGAACTGATTCACATTTCCATCGATTGGAGTTGTCACCTTCCTGTAACTGTGGAGAATACACTCTGTCGCCAGTGAAGGCAGTCAGGGATGAAAGGCAGTGCATCACGGAGGGTCCATCGGATGGATTCATTGTCCCGCGACATCGGGTCCCGCCATATGCACTGTGTCGGGGCCTTTCCTATTCTGCGGGCTTCCGTCCTATACTGCGGTCATGCCTCGCTTCTTCAACAATGCCGGTCCCACGGTCCCCGCTGACCACTATGCCATTGATCCTTTGAGTCGCATCGACTGGGAGGATTTGCAGGCGCTGATCGAGCAGAAGCGGTATTTTGTCCTCCATGCCCCGCGCCAGACGGGCAAGACCACCACGCTGCTGACGATGATGGAGGCGATCAATGCCCAGGGGCGCTATGCCTGTGCCTATGCCAATATCGAGGCGGCCCAGGTGGCGCGCGGGAACCCTGACAAGGGTATTCCGACGGTGTGCAGTGTACTGGCGCGAAGTATCGAGGATTACCTGGGGGATGACGTTGTCAGTCGCTGGTGGCGGGATGAAGGTCATCATTTGCCCGCCAGTGACCAGTTGACGCGATTGCTGAGACATTGGTCGCAGCAATGTTCGCGCCCTATTGTGCTGTTCCTGGATGAAGTGGATGCCCTGGTGGGCGACACGCTGATCTCGCTGCTGCGCCAGATCCGCGCCGGCTATCCGCAGCGACCGGATGCCTTCCCCCAGAGTATTGTGTTGTGCGGTGTACGGGACGTGCGGGATTACCGCCTGCACCAGGAAGGGGCCCAGGTGATCACCGGCGGCGGTGCCTTCAACATCAAGGCCGAGTCGCTGCGCATGGGCAACTTCACCGAAGCAGAGTGCCAGGCCCTCTGGCAGCAGCACACCGACGAGACGGGCCAGCTCCTTGATCCGGCCATCTTCCCGGAACTATGGGAAGACACCCATGGCCAGCCCTGGCTGGTGAATGCCCTGGGCTATGAACTCACCTGGCGCTTCAAACCGGCCCGCGACCGGACTCGTCCCTTGTCCCTGGAGGACTACCGGTCCGCCCGGGAGGCGCTGATCCAGTCCCGGGCCACGCACCTGGACCAGTTGGCGGACAAGTTGCGAGAGCCCCGCGTTTGCCGCGTGATCAGTGAGTTGCTGGCCTCGGGTGAGGAG
>NZ_JAJNAO010000048.1:0-1236 GCF_022227625.1 Ectothiorhodospira variabilis
GGGTGACCTGGGAGGAGCGGATCTGGGAGACGGAGCGGACCGTGGAAGGGCGGTGCATCAGGGTGTGGGGTGCCTGAGCGGGCTGCTGATCGTCATGAACCTCGAGAGAGATCCGTATTCCGGATCTTTAATTTGAACTGATTCACATTTCCATCGATTGGCGTTGTCACCTTCCTGTAACTGTGGAAAATACACCCTGTCGCCAGTGAAGGCAGTCAGGGATGAAAGGCACTGCATCATGGAGGATCCATTGGATGGATTCATTGCCGCGCGACACCGGGCCCCGCCACATGGATTGTGGCGGGGCCTTTCCTATTGGGCGGGCTTCCGTCCTATACTGCGGTCATGCCGCGCTTCTTCAACAATGCCGGACCCACGGTCCCTGCCGATCACTATGCCATTGATCCTCTGAGTCGCATCGACTGGGAGGATCTGCAGGCGCTGATCGAGCAGAAGCGGTATTTTGTCCTCCATGCCCCGCGCCAGACGGGCAAGACCACCACGCTGCTCGCGATGATGGAGGCGATCAATGTGCGAGGGCGCTATGCCTGTGCCTATGCCAACATCGAGGCGGCCCAGGCGGCGCGCGGGAATGAGGAAAAGGGCATCCCGGCCGTCTGCGATGCCCTGGTCAATTCCATCCAGCTCTACCTGAAGGATGATCACCTGTCCCGATGGTATGATGACCGTCGCAAGGACATCTCTCCCCAGAATCTGCTCACACAGGTCCTTCAACACTGGGCTCAACACGCAGGTTGCCCCACGGTGCTGTTCCTGGACGAAGTGGATGCCCTGGTGGGCGACACCCTGATCTCGCTGCTGCGCCAGATCCGTGCCGGCTACCCGCAGCGACCGGATGCGTTCCCCCAGAGCATTGTGCTGTGCGGCGTGCGCGACGTGCGGGATTACCGTCTGCACCAGGAAGGGGCTCAGGTGATCACCGGCGGCAGTGCCTTCAACATCAAGGCCGAGTCGCTGCGCATGGGCAACTTCACCGAAGCAGAGTGCCAAACCCTCTGGCAGCAACACACGGACGAGACGGGTCAGGTCCTTGATCCAGCCATCTTCCAGGAGCTATGGGAAGACACCCATGGCCAGCCCTGGCTGGTGAATGCCCTGGGCTATGAACTCACCTGGCGCTTCAAACCGGCCCGCGATCGGGCTCGTCCCCTGTCCCTGGAAGATTACCGGTCCGCCCGGGAGGCGCTGATCCAGTCCCGGGCCACGCATCTGGAC
>NZ_JAJNAO010000049.1:0-1184 GCF_022227625.1 Ectothiorhodospira variabilis
TGCCGATACCCCCATCTGGTGCAGAAGCGCCTTAAATCATCCGCAGCGCCTGAATATATGTCGTCGATATTCGACTTCACATTACGTCCATCTGCGGCAGGAAGGCCTAACACATACTCATGGAGGCCGGCTGGAAAATGACTGGATGTGTCTTGCAGTTGATTAATACTCTCGGGCTCACAGCTTCCGTCCGAACAGGAAAACCCTGGATGCGCCCGTTGCCCCTCCCATGAAATCATCCCATCACCATCCCCGAACCTTTGCGTCATTGAAGGTGAACAACCTGAAGTCAAACCATACAAAGCCAACATCGGCACCGGCATCTCCGAACTGTTATTGGCCAAGTCAACCATAAAGGCTCCGGCGTGGCTCTCGTTTACATGGAAATGTTCTCTCAGGTCTACAGTCTCGTGTGCCACAAAACCCTGCCAAGCTTGATATGTTCTGGATTGAACCTTTCCTGCTTGGTAACAAGACAGCTGGCGGCATTGACCGATCACTCGACCACCGTTTTGGGACCTACCCTTGGGAAGCGTTACGCCGTTGATTGTTGTTTCGTCCGCAATTCCTGAGTGAGGTGTCGCAACGGTGATCAGGCTCGCCACATCATCCGCGTAGGTTCTAGCAGTGGCCATCCCTTGCAAATAGGTGCGAGCCACCAAACCGCCGAACGAGTGTGCGATAACGTGGACTTTTTTACCCGTATCCTGGTGAATCAGGTCGATAGCCTCCGCCAAATCCGCCGCCGCATCTTGAAAACGCTGGGACGAACGCCACTGAAAGCCGAACACCGCATAACCCTCATCATGCAGTTGCTCGGGCAGGTGGTTCCAGTAGCCAGGCCCACCATAAAGGATCTCCTCATCAACACCTCTCGCTGGGGAAAAAAACCCTTGATAACCATGAATGAAGAGCACTGGCGTTTTGTCTACACAACTGCCCGAACCTCGTTCGCCGCACCGGGAAGACAAGCTCCAAATTAGCTCATCACTAATGATTCTTGTACAATAAGGGATCGAATACTGATCATGATAACAATATATAGGATTGCTACTGTCGTCTGGCAACCGATTTCGGGCAGCGCTGATATTGGTCTGCAGAAGACGTGCCCGACCAACCCTCCATGTTTCCCACGCATCGGACTGATAGAAGCGCGGCTGGTACATCGTGTCGGATTGGCTGAG
>NZ_JAJNAO010000005.1:0-173955 GCF_022227625.1 Ectothiorhodospira variabilis
GTCCAGCCGAGGCGTGAACACCCCGCGCTCACTCAGCAGATCCACCAGGAACGTCGGCGTAGCCGACTCAAACCAGTACGGCGCAAAACGTCGCTCCTGGAACAGCAGCAACAGATCGAACGGATTATAGACTGACGGCGTATCCACCCCGCCCCAGCGATAGCCGTTGTACCAAGCACGGATTTCCTGCCGGTCCAGACCAGACAACTCCGGCGAGAACACGCTATCCACATCCGCCTCCGTATAACCGCAGATATCGGAATATGCCGGTGACAACGTGATGTCTCGCAGATTATTCAGCCCCGAGAACAGGCTCACCTTGCTGAACTTCGACACCCCCGTGAGCAGACAGAACTGCAGATGGGCGTCCACGGTCTTCAGCACCGAGTAGAGGTTTTTCAGCCCCTCCCGAACCACCCGAGCCCGCTCCGGCTCGGTGATATTATCCAGAATCGGCTTGTCATATTCATCGATCAGCACCACCACCCGCTCACCAGAACGGGCATGCGCTCCGCGGATCAACGCCTCAAACTCCCCCGGGATATCCGTCTGGCGATCCAGGCTCACCCCCAGCCGCTCACGATTCCAATGCAACTGATCCCGAATACGCGCATCCAGCGCCTCGCGCGTGGCCGCCACCCCGCCTCCGAAATCCAGGATCACCACCGGATAACGCACACTCCAGTCCCAGCGGGATTCGACATACAGCCCGCGGAACAGCTCTTCGCGCCCCTCGAACAGGCAGCGAAGGGTATCCAGCAACAGGCTCTTGCCAAAACGGCGGGGACGGGAGAGAAAATAGTAACGCCCCTCCGTCACCAGCCGGTGAATGTGGGGCGTCTTGTCCACATAGTAATAGGCCCCGCTGACCATGTCGGCGAAGGTCTGGATACCAATGGGGAGATTGCGTTTCTGGGGCATGGACGGCTCCGGGGGCAAGGATCAGGGTGAGCGCTTGCCGCCCGATGATAGCACTGGCCTGAGACGTTCAGTGCGTAGACCGCTGAAGGTTGCCACCCCAGACACACCTGCAACACAAGCCTCCGTCTAACTCTTCCGCTGATCCTCGGCATCGAGCCGATCCAGGATCGCCAATGCCTCCTGGACATTCCCTGTCGCCGCCATGGCGCGGAAGTGATTCTCGGTATCCCATGCCGCCAGCGCACGAGCACTGAGCTCCTCCACCAACTTGTTGGTACTCAAACCACGGCTGCGTGCCAGCAACTTCAAACGTTCGGCCGTGTCGTCTGGTAACCGGATCGTTAAAGTCGTCATTGCCATTCCTCCAGACATTGTGCAGGTGTTACCACCCGAAGTTGATCAAAGACCAATTCTCCCCGGCCAAGATCACGCACATTGTGGGTCACGATCCCTGCAGCCCCGCCAGCCAGCGCCAGCTCCACCAGGTGATTATCCGCTTCATCGGGAAGATTGGGGCGCCATCCATAGTAGATGCTAACCCACAGACCGCGTTGTGCCAGTGCCGCCAACACCTGCCGGCGTTCTTCAGAAGTCGTTCCTGCTCCCCAGACATCCCGCCCCAACAGATCGTCGTATTCCTGCCATAGTGCATTGCCGAATAGCGGCTGATAATTTCCGGCAAGTGCACGACGTAAAACGTCACGCGATGCCCCGCCACCCGAACGCAACCCCGCAACAAACACATTGGTATCGATGACGAGCCGAATCATAGTGACAGCATATATGCCAGCATCCGGCTTAGCAAACCGGTGAGCGTTCAAACCGATTCCACCAACCGAAAACCACCTGATCCAAAGCCCTTACCAGCAGAGCATATCGACTCATCATCGTGTCACCGGCCCCCCCATGCGCCTGACCACCGACGAACTCCCCCTGCTGGTCTACCATGGCCGGACATCCTGGAATGTGCCCACCCGGCTGATCGACTGCATCGACGCCGACGAGGATCTGCTGGCTCTGCAACGGGATGGCCCCCCAGGACCTGCGGGCAGAATGTGTGCTTCCTGCGTGTACACGCCGACCAATTTGGTTTACTGTCGTGAACACATGGCCATGTCGGTTGATGGGGCACCACCAACTGAACGGGCGCCTTTAAAGGACACGAGACCAAGGTGATCACAATGCAAACGATGAATGTTCGGGAAACTCGGGAGAGGCTTTCTCAACTTTTGGATGCCGTTGCACAAGGTGAGGAGATTGTAATTCTTCGCCATGGAAAGCCAGCGGCTCGCTTGACGGCACCGCAAACTGAGGAGGTTCGTTTCCCGGACCGTTCCACGTTGAGACAGGCCTTGCCCCAGGCCTCGGAAAGCGCCACGGCCGTGGTTCGGCACCTTCGTAACGATTCCCGTTACTGATGTTGTATTTCGACACCAGTTCCTTGCTTCCCTATTATCGGCAGGAGCAGGCCAGTGAACAGGTTCAAGTCCTGTTGCTCCGGCAAACAAGGCCGGTGCTGATCAGCCACTTGACCGAGGTGGAAGTTGCCAGTGCCGTCGCAAGATGGGTGCGGACAGGTGAATTGAATGAACCCGAGGCAAATCGGATTGAAAGCGCGTTCAGTGATGATGTTCGGCAGGGACGCTTTGCGCGCTGTCCAATTGATGTCGTGCACTATCAGCGCGCCATCCACTGGATCGGCACGCGAAAGACAAGCCTGAGAACCCTGGATGCCCTTCACTTGGCTTGCGCAGAATATTACCAGGCTTGTTTGATTACGGAGGATGATGCCTTGCTGAGCGCTGCGTTGTTTCTTGGTTTGGACGCAAGGCGCGCGGCGGATGGGCAGCAATAAGGACCCAGGGCGAGTGTCCAGCAACAGATTCAAGCCAAAAAATCGTTTCACCAACCCCGCCAAGCAAACATACAACCACTTGATCTAAAAGCCTTACAGGCAGAAAATACCGTTTCATCATCGTTTCACTCGCCCCCCCCCATGCGCCTGACCAGCGACGAACTCCTCTCCCGGCTGCGCGCCCTCGGAACCGCCTCGCGGGCCGAGCTGGCCACCGCCCTGGGCGCCAGCGCACCCACCGTGTACCGGCGACTGCGAGATGCCGAAGCCCGGGGAAAGGTCGTCTCCTTTGGGCGTGGGCCCGCCACCCGCCATGCCCTTCGCGGGCCGCTGTTCAACCGCGCCGACACCACCCTCCCTATCCATCGCGTGGACCCCGATGGCCATGTCCATCCCCTTGCCGAACTGGTCGGACTCGACCAGGGCGCCATGCTGGTGCGCCCCATCCAACACGGCCCGCTGCCCGGCCTGCTCCTGGGTGAGGCCGGCACAGGCCTGTTCGATGATCTGCCATTCTTCCTCCAGGACCTGCGGCCCCAGGGCTTTCTCGGTCGCCTCAATGCCCGCGCCCTCCCCGCATTTCCAGACAACCCGGAGCACTGGTCCACCGATCAGATCGGCGCCTGGCTACTGGATCACGCGGTCGACACCCCCGGCGACCTCCTGCTCGGGGACGCGGCCCTCGACCGTTGGCGAGCATGTCAACCAGAGCGCGCCACCATCGATGACTTCCCTGTGCTGGCCCAACGTGTCCTCTCCGGGGGCGCCCCCGGCTCCTCGGTGGGGGGCGAGCAGCCAAAGTTCGCCGCTCAGGTAGCGGGGCACCCGGTGCTGGTGAAGTTCTCGCCGCCCGACGACGGCAGCGCGGTGGCCCAGCGCCTGCGCGACCTCCTGGTCTGTGAATACCTGGCCCTGACCACGCTCGCGGAACACGGACTGGCCGTCGCCGAAAGTCGGCTTCTGGAACGAGAGAGGCGTTTCTTTCTGGAGTCGGTGCGCTTCGACCGAACCGCGCAGGGCGGACGTCTACCGGCCCTCTCACTGCTCGCCGTGGATGCGGAGTTCTGCGGTATCGGCCGGGGCTGGAGCCTGGGCATCCAGGCCCTCGCCCGGCAAGGACGGGTCACCGACAACACCCCGACGACGGTCACCCTGCTTCAGAATTTTGCCAACTGGATCGAGAACAGCGACCAGCATCTGGGCAACCTGAACCTCCAACCCCACCCCGACGGACGACTGGCATTGGCCCCAGTCTATGACATGCTGCCCATGCTCCACGCACCCCGCCCTGGCGAGGTACCACCGACACCGGTCTTCAAGCCCCCACCGGCCCACGGAAGCATCGAGCCGTGGCGCCAGGGCGGCGCCATGGCACTGGATTTCTGGCGGCGAGCTGCGGCAGATGACCGCATATCCTCGGACTTTCGTGCCGTGGCAGCGGAGAGGGCGGAGGCCGTGGAAGTCGCGTTGACCACCCCAAAGGCGCCAGATCCCTCCCAACCCGGCTGGTAGTGTTTCCGTGACTCGCCCAATCAGGTTGCTGGCACCGTCTCCACCTCAAACGCCACCACCTGCCGCTGCTCCCGGGAAAACTCCACGCCAATCAGATGGATCGGCTGCCCCCGCCCCCGGTACTTGTCCGCATAGCCCTTATCCTTGATCTGCTGCAGCGCCCGCCCCTGGGGCACCTGCTCCACCACCTTGAACTCGAACACATACACATGGCCACCGAACGCCACGGCCATGTCCACCTTGCCCATGTGGGAAGAATCCTCCACCGAGATCCGCAGCCCCAAGGCCGCAAAGTGGCTGTAGAACACACTGGCATAATGCCCCTCATACCGGGCAATGGGATTGTTCCGGTACCAGTCATGGGGCAAGGAGGCGAACAGCGCCTTGAAGTGAACCTCCAGGGCATCCAGGTCATGGGCCTGCAAAATCCTGAACAGACTCAACCTCTGCCGTGGCGATTCCGGCACACCCAGGGCCGGCAGCAACGCCTGGTTCAGGCTCGACTCCACCTCCCGGTTGGGATAACCCAGGGTGTAGAGCCAATACCCCGTCATGGGCTCCTCCACCGCATGGACCGTGAGATAACCCGTCTGGAACAACAGCGCCTCGGTGGCAATCCCATCCACGTCGAACCGCCCCAGCAACTCCGCCTCCGTCTGCATCGCATCCAGCCGGGGCGTGAACACCCCGCGCTCACTCAGCAGATCCACCAGGAACGTCGGCGTAGCCGACTCAAACCAGTACGGCGCGAACCGGCGTTTCTGGAACAACAGCAACAGATCAAAGGGGTTATACACCGAGGCCGTATCCGTCCCACCCCAGCGGTAGCCGTTGTACCAGTCCCGGATCTCCGCCCGATCCAGCCCCGGCAACTCCGCCGCAAACACCGTATCCACGTCCTCATCCGTATAACCACAGATGTCCGCGTATGGCTCGTCCAGGGTAATGTCGTTGAGATTATTCAGCCCCGAGAACAGGCTCACCGTGCTGAACTTGGACACCCCTGTGAGCAGGCAGAACCGCAGATGGGGATCGGCGTCCTTGAGCACCGAATACAGATTCTTCAGCCCTTCCCGAACCGCCCGCGCCCGCTCCGGCTCGGTGATGTTATCCAGGATCGGCTTGTCATACTCATCGATCAGCACCACCGCCCGCTGGCCATGAACGGCATGGGCCTGCTGGATCAATTCCCGGAAACGGCCCGGAATGCTGGTATTCGTCAGAGCCACCTCAAGCCGCGAGGCCTCTGCCCGCAACAACTCATCGATGTGGACATCCAGCGCCTCCCGCGTGGTCAGCACCCCGTCGGCAAAGCTCAGGCGAATCACCGGATGACGCACCTGCCAGTCCCATTGCTCCAGGATGAACAACCCCTCGAACAGATCCTGACGACCCTCGAACAGGCACTTGAGGGTATCCAGCAACAGGCTCTTGCCAAAACGGCGGGGACGGGAGAGGAAAAAATACCCGCCTTCACTCACCAACCGAAGCAGATGCGGCGTCTTGTCCACATAGTAGTGGTCACCCCGGCGGATCTTCTCGAACGCCTGGATACCAATGGGGAGATTGCGTTTCTGGGGCATGGGCGGCTCCGGGGCAAGGATCAGGGTGAGCGCTTGCCATCCGATGATATCACTGGCCTGAAGTGTTCAACCCACCACCACCCCAGACACACCCAAAAGGTAAAGGTTGACTCACTGACAGCCCCGCCCTATGGTTGCCAATGAGTCAACGGAGTCGACCCTGACAGGAGCGTCCATGCATGTCATTTCCAAGCGCCCGTTCAACGAGGCGGCCAAGGCCCACCCCAACCAACGACAGGCCCTGGAAGATCTCTACCGTACGCTCCGCAAGAGCAAATTCGGCACGCCGGAGGCGATGCGACGGGTGTTCCCTTCACTGGACAACTTCAAGCATAAGGACAAATGCTGGGTACTTGACGTCGGCGGCAATCACCTGCGGATGATCGCCTTTATCCAGTTCGTTCAGAACCGCATGTACGTGAAACACATTGTCACCCATGCCGAGTACGACAAAATTTGCAAGCGCTACGCGAAAGGAGAGCTGTCATGACCGCTGCAGCGTTCAAAGACGCCTGCCACAGCTTCGCCAAAGCTGCGGCACCCTATCTCCCCATCCGGGACGACGCCCATTATGAAGAGGCACTGGCGCTGGTCGAGAGTTTACTGAAGGAAGCCGAGGATTCCCCCAGCGATCCACTCAATGCCGTCATCGACCTGCTCACCCACGCCATCCAGACCTACGAGGACCAGGATGCAGAACTGGTGGCATTCGAACAACGGGCCCTGGAACAACCCGCCGATCTCGCGATGCTACGCTTGCTGATGGCGCAACACCAACTCGGCATCGCCGACCTTCCCGAGATCGGCTCGAAGTCCATGGTGTCCCGGGTGCTGTCCGGCGAACGCAGCCTCAACAAGAACCACATCAAGGCGCTGTCGCGGCGCTTTGATATTGACCCGGGACTGTTCTTCTGAACAAACGCAACATGGCCACCTGTTCGGTGTCTTGTCCACATAGTAGTGGCCACCCCGGCGGAGCTTGTCGAACGCCTGGATACCAATGGGGAGATTGCGTTTCTGGGGCATGGGCGGCTCCGGGGGCAAGGATCAGGGTGAGCGCTTGCCGCCCGATGATATCACCGGCCTGAGAGGTTCAGCCCGCCGCCACCCCGGACACACCAGCAACACAGGCCCCCGTCTAACTCTTCCGCTGATCCCCGGCATCGAGCCGATCCAGGATCGCCAATGCCCCCTCAGGCATCCCTAGTGCCGCCTATGACCTCCTGGCCAGCCCGACTCCCAGGATGCCCGCCAGCATCAGCCACAGGGTGGCAGGCAGAGGCACTTCCGTCGCAGCCTTCCAGACCAGCAAGTTTTGCGAACCATCCGACCTCAAGACGTAGAAGTCGAAGCGAGACGGGGCGTGGCCTTCGGTATTATCGATCTTGGAAAGCCAGTCATCAGCCTTGGCAGGAGCGCCCCCGAAGCCGGAAACCACCTTGAAGTCTTCGTCGTTGATAATGGTCCAAAGCGCCAACTGAAAAGCTGCGTCATCCTCAGCTATCGCTCCCAGATGAATTGCATCTTCCCCCAAAGCCACATCCGTCAAGGAAAAAAGCGCAGCGATTAGTGAAAGCACGTCCGGCGAGCCCCCGGCCGCCGCCACATCATCGTCAGGACTCCCAAGGTACTCCTCCAAGGTCCACAGCGAGTATGTAATCCCCTTCCCGGCAGGGTTCGTACCCGTGTACAGCGCCTGACTCGTCTCGACGCAAAACGCATTGAAATTCTGCTCGTCATCCAAGAACTGATTCAGCAATGAGCCGGAATCCAGTGTTTCGAAGGGACTCATGCGATACATGCCCGCATACACATCTGCTCCGCCATTGAGCACATCGTCCCCCGCAATCTGCCCGACCTTCCAACCCGTTTGCCACCCCTGGTACTGCAGCAGCAAATTGCTTTCAATGGGAGAGGCCTGAAGCGCCCCAGCTCCGGCACCCAGCCAAAGCAACAAAACACATTTAATCAGAATGTTACGCATGGAAGGCCTCTCTGCTCGTTGACTCACTCGTCCCACAGGGACGCGGCAATGAGCACGCAGCAGCACGATTCACGCCACATCACATTAGTCTTTTAATATCATATACTTAAATCGACCCCGCAGCCTCGGACTGCGACAAACGTAAACAAAGCCGCCAGCAAAAACTCAATTTGAGAGATTAATCACAGATTTTTCGCGAATAATGCTATCGAAAAGCTCGCCCCATGAGCTCTCAAGCACCACCACAGGCCAGAAATGTGATTGATTTCACGATTATCGAGCAGAGGTGTCAAGTTAGCCGACAACGCGACCTCCCCCCCCTCCGTCAGTCACCAAACGTTGAACATGGACCGGGGCCTGCCCACGCCACAGCCCCCTACCGGCGATGGTCTGGATATAACGGGAAGATTGCGTTTCTGCAGGCATTCAAGCCACAAGCGGCAGGCCGTCCAGAACGACGCCCTCGGGAAGCGCTTGACGAGCCACCACCTCTACCCAGCAGTGCTTCTATTCTTTTTGAACGCCTTTCTGACCAAGTGAGGCAAAAGCAGGTGCATCGGCATCCGAAGGTAGTGGGAGCGCACGTACAACAACCAACGGGCTAGAGATGAAAAGCGGTCATCACAAAGGGGGTGGTGGGGAGATAGACCCCGTTCAAAGAGCCGATCAAGCACTGCGCGCAAATATGATGGCGGCCCAGCACGCTCCAGGGAGGCCATGACCTCAGGCGGGACGGGGGTCTCGAGCAGCGCCCGGCAATACCGCAAGGCGTAGAAAAGCGGCCGGGCCAGGTCCATTTCGTACCCCCGGGCCACAAGGCGATCCCAGAACCCATCCCGCTGCGCAAAGTGCCGAAGGAGGTCATCCAGATCCGCAAGATCCCTCAAGCCATGCTCCAACTCCCCGTCATGGAAAAGATGCGTGGCGCTATGCAAAACCATATCCTCCGGACATAGGACAAACACCCCCTTGTGGTGCTCCACAGGTACAGCAGCCTCCATCAAGCGTCGCGGATCCGGCCTCAACCTCGCCGTGGGAGGCAGAATCGTGTGGTGCACATCCAGAACGCTCTTCCTGGATATATGGGTAAGCGGCGGCAACTCATGCATCCATTGCCGGTAGTAACGCCGGTCGTATGCGTCATACCCCTGACAAAGCCAGCCGAAGGCAAAAAGGGCCTGCTCAGTCTCCTTCAGCACGTCATGAGGCACAAGAATATCGATATCGGAAAACAATCGCCCTCGCGCAACCGGCAACCCTGCCATCACGTAGGCGCCCCCCTTCAGCAAAATCACCCGGGTTCCTTGTGGAGCCAGGGCCTGCCTCACCTGCTCAACTTCCCAAGCCAGCATGACATGCTGGCGGTCGGCAACCGTGGCTACCGAACTCAGGTGCAAGACAGGGCGCGGTGGGATTTGCTCAAGCACTCCCCGCTCAAGCAACAAATGATACAGGCGCGCCGCCAACCCCGATTTGCGCGCCACGCGAACCATGCGATCCCATTCCGCCAACGACCAAGCCGTCACACGGGTTGGATCGACCAAAGCACCCAGAAACCGATCACGATCCGGGGTCATCACTCAACCCTCAAACCATCAAGCTGTTGCAGCGAAGTGTCCAGGTGCCCATAGACAAGCTCGAAGCAATCACACTGCTCCACAAGATCGGCAGCCGCTCGGAAACCGGACTCACCCAACACACTGTAATTGAACGAGGCCTCCCCCAACTTGAGCAATGCACGGCCCTTGCTCAGCGGCGTCAGGACATCTGCCGCGCCGGGATCATAGCGAGGGAAAACCAGCCATCGGGGAGCAGGGCGAATCGCTGCGCCATCGATACAGTTATCGGGTTGCTTGAGATGAGCCACCGTACCCTTGGTGGTGTCATGGGTCTTCGGCCCCAACACCGCGTGGGGGTAACGCTCTTGAATCAGATCAATCGCAGCATTTTTCAGGCTCACCGGCCGAGGCAATGGGGTCAAGAGCCCATCCTGGAGAGACACAAGAGCAAACTCGTCCGACAGCAAACGCCAACCCGAAAGCGCCATGGCAGCAGTCAAGGTGCTCTTGCCAGCCCCTGGGGCACCAGGCATCACCAGAGCAGAACCGCCTCGCTCAACCACCGCTGCGTGCACCATGAGGAAGTGATGGGCATGCTGCGCAATGCACCAGTTCAAACCCCATTCCAGCAGAGGATAGGCCTGGACCAACGGCAGTGGCTTGAAGGGTGACGAGCCATCGAGAAAGAAGCGTGCCTGGGGGCGGAAAATGGAGCGTACACCACCCGATCGCGTCAAGCGCACGTGGAAATCGAAAAAACCGTCGGTATCGTTCACACGCTGCCGATGGTAAAAAAAATCGACAGCCCGGTGAACAGACGGTAGATCCGAAGTGAGGAGCAACTTGAACGGCCCCAGATCAATGGCCTGGGGTGATGCTGCACGGGTCAACGGAATCAAGTGCGCCCTTGAGAGTCAGGAACATCGGTCCATTCGAGTAATCCACATTCGACCAACTCTTGAGCAGCATCCGTCGACAGGATTTTGGCATTATCGCCTACCACCGACACGTCACTTTGCGGCATGCAGCTCGCCCGAGAAGCTTGCACTTCAATGAGGGAGGCAAACATCTCAGCCACCTTCCCCTTCATAAGGTGTGTCTGGCCAGTGCGCGGCACGTAAGCCACGAGCTCATTCTCCCACCGACGCACACAAACACCTAAGGTTACACGAAAGACCATAACTCCTCGCCTCGAGATGACGCTCGCAGCCACAAACACAAGCAGGCTGCCCAATTCCGGAAAAACCAAAGAAGGGAAAAATACTCGTTACCCACGACAATAAGTAGCCCTAAGGATTGCTAATACTCTCAAAGTCTCGATCCAGCCGCTGCACCTAGCACCGTGCCCCCCGCTTAGAAGAGCCAGATGTGATGCTGGAGACTCATAATTCAGGAGCGCAGAACGCGCCTTTTGAAAGTGTGCCGCCGCAACGAAACCCTACAGGCGTTTATTTTCAGGGCTTCAACTAAACTGACAGATCGCATAGCGGCGACCTCCCAGACAAGTGCTTCACTTGCGATTGTTCATATTTTCAAATACTTTTTCCACGGTAATACTTATAGTGGAATCTGCCCGAGCCATGCCATATGCTTCCCGAACGTCCTCCAACGAGGCCCCGTAGTTGATGCCCGTATAAGATGCGTTTAATGCAGCCGCAACGGCATGATAGTCTAGAGTAGACCCCGCACGTCGATGCAACACCTCTATCATCGTTGCACTCAAATTACCGTCTTCAGGGGCATACCCAGGGAACGCCTCAGAGAATAGAGAGGCCGAGGCATCGAATTCCGGATGTGGGCAGTTACCGCTGTTGCCGCTGAAGCCATTACTCGACGAGTCCTCCGAACAATCCCCAGGGTAAAAACTCGGAGAGGTGTAGATCCAAAGATCAAAGTTATTCCTCCATTTCCCGGCACTAATACCCTGCCCCTCTGTACAATCATGAGCAATTTCAGAGACATTCGCCGACATAATATCACCAGAAAGCGAACACTGACCGGTATTACCCCAAGCAGGCTTGCTGGCCAGCGTCACCACCAAAGGAGTTGCCAAGCCCGCCTGAGCAAACCGGCGTCTGGATCGGCGAACATCGTCCATGCCACTCCGACCTGCGCTTTCGTCCAGGCCGCCATGATTGGCCAGCTTGGACACACCCTCTAAATCTTTGTCGCTCATGCGTTTGCCACCTCTAATTGCCGCACCCCATCGCTCGACACCGGGCACATGGGCATCCCTCTGCCATGCATTATTTGTACCGGGCCACGCAAATCCCTTATGCCACTATACTTTCCTCATCCTGATGTGAGCAAGATCACGTCCGCGGCACCCTTACTGCAAGAAAATCCGACAGCTCGCCAAGGAATTCAGGGCCGAAGCCGCCGATCCCTCATGATTTTCAGGCCAGACCGAATCAGATGCAAAGCCTTTCGTCGGGCGCCAGCCGGCACCGGCCCCTACAAAGCCTTTGGGCCATACCTCTTCAACCAACACGCTGGGGAGCGCGCCCCGCCTCCGACTCTCCCCGCACAAACCCGGAATCTGCCGGCTCAATACCCGGATATTCAGGAATACCCTCAACAGGAGCTTGCCGGTGACGCCCTTCTTGGTCACTCAACCTGGATGGATGCTCGTCACCAGCGCTTCTCCAATCCCGCGCCCCCCGCAAGCCCCGCCACACCAGCGCGCAAACCTGCCAGCCCAGCCAGGCAGCGCCAACCGCGATCCAAAGGCTCGTAGGGTCCGGCCTCAACCCCGTCATGAACAACTTCCCCAACTCCATCAAAAGGGCCAGGAGCAGCGCCAGCATCACCGCGGCCAACACGCCTCTACGGGGCGTGGCTCCCAGTGGACCCCAGCGCCATAACCATATCCCGATGCCAACAGGCAGGTACATCAGCACATGAACGATCACACTGCCAATCGCCACCGCCTCAGGCACTGTATAGTGATACCAGAATGGCAAAAACCGCACAGAGTCCAATTTGGCCGACACCGACCCGGTCTCCAGAGCGAAACCCTCTCCCCCTAGATTGAGCACCCCCATAAGCACCAGAAACGGCACCAACAGTAGCAACACCATCGGCCTCGCCCAATGGCGCACCCGATCGGGGCTGAAATGGCTGCGCTTAACAAAGAGCACTGCCCCAAAAGCCACGCCCAGCGCTCGAGACAACAACGAACCACCCTCGGCCACGCCCGACACCGTGAGGAATTGCCCAAGCTCCACCAACAGTCCAAAAGCCAACGCCAAGAACATCACCACAGCAAACGTCCCCACCCCGCCCAACGCAGGTACAGCTCTGGACAGCCACCACCCGAACACAACCCCCACTGGCGCCGTCATCACCACAATCATGCTGCGCAGCACCCACCACTCCCCACCAGCCCCTTCCGAGACCGGCGCCTGCCACAGCCCCCACCGATCGGATTCCAGCTTGGCGGACACCTCCTGCAGGGACACCATAAAATCCCAAGGCAGCCAGGCAGTCAGCATGTACACCGCCATATACATCACCAATGCCCACCAGAGGGCGGCAAGCCCACCCTGGCGCACTATCACCAGCCAGCGGCGCCCTGGTCCCGACAATCCATACCAGGCCAGCACGCCCACCACACCGCCAACGAAGTTGCCACTCATATCCAGCAAGGAGGGCTCCCGCAATGGCAGCCAGAACTGCAGAAACTCCACCGACGCCGTCGTGGCCAAGGCCAGCAGGGCAACGAACATCCCCACCACTACACGCCCCCCCACACCACGCACATAGCCCGACAACCAAGCCGTCCAGAACAGCCCCAGCGGCACGAACATGAGGACATTGGCCACCCACTGCTGCCGCCCCGATGCGCTCATCCGGGGGAATTCCAGGCTGGTGAAATGCGCCCACGCCTGAGCCACACTCTGATTGCCAAACTCGAATGGCATCAACGTGGCGTAAAGCACCGCCAACAAGGACACCCAGGCAGCCAGCGCCATCTTGGTTTGCATCTCGCCACACCCCAGACCTTTACTCACCAATACCAGACCCTCCAGAATCCAGAAGTTCGGGACCAGAGGGAACGATCACACCATGCACTCAAGCCACCAGCGACCGCGCCATCCGCTCAGCACACTGCTGACCCTCCTCCTGCTGACCCTCTCAACGCCCGCGCTGGCTACCACTCATACTGCGCATGATGACGAATCGCTTCGCCAGGCCCTGAAAAACGCCCAACCAGGCGATGTCATCGAACTCATGCCAGGGGACTATTTCATAGGCAACATCACTCTCGCTCAAGACGGAGAACCCGGCTCGCCCATCACCCTACGCGCAGTCACCCCGGGCGCTGCCAGCATCTGGGCCAGACGCGAGCCACCAATCAAGATCAGCGGCAGCCATTGGCGCATCAAGGACATCGACTTTCAGGGCAATCACAGCAGCCGTCACGCATTGGAGATCATCGGCAACGCAGATCACGTGACCATAGAGGGCAACCGGTTTCAAAACTTTGACGCTGCCCTCAAAGCCACCGGTGACGGCAGTCCGCGAGAGTATCCCCGGCACGCCAGGGTCGAACGCAATGTATTCGTCAACGACACGCCCCGCTCCACTCGCGCCCACCTGGCGGCCATCCACCTGGCATCCGGCCAACACTGGACCATCCAGGACAACTTCATCGCAGATATTGCACCGTCCCCGGACAACCCCGGAAAAGTCAGTACCGGGATCACCGTCAAAGGCGACACCGAAGGCCTCGACTTCAATCGAAACCTGATCATCTGCGAGTGGAACCATACAGGCGGACACCGGCTGGGGCTGGTCATGGAAGACAACGGTTCGCCCCGTGATGCCATCAACCGCGGCACGCACACGGCCCGCGTCACCAACAACATCATTCTTAATTGCCCCGACGAGCCGGGCATCTACCTGAGGCATGCCAGCCGCCCGCTCATCGCCCACAACACCCTGTACAACGCCTTTGGCATCCAGGCCCGCTACCCGGGCACATGGGCAGACGTCTCCGACAACATTCTGTCCGGCACCGTCTGGGAGCGTGACCAGGGGCGAGCTGAACAAAACCACAACCTGCAAACGGGACGGTTCGATCAGGCCAATTTCCTGCCCGTGATCAAGCATCGCCTCAATCTGGACACCCAGCCCACCTCATCCGCTGGGGGAGGGAGTGCCGCCGCCCTCAAACAATGGATCAAGGGTTTGGGGGCCGGCACCCTGGATGCCCTGGCCGGAACCACCCTGGGCAAAGGTGACCTGCTTTTCGAGCGCTGGTTTCTGGAGCCGGCCAACGGCAATTTCTTCCTCAAGGATGGCCGACGGATCGTTGCCCAGGGCTCACAGCCCGCGCGAGTGGGTCACGATTTTTGCAACCAACCCAGGTATGCACGCGCCGACATCGGCGCCATCGAATACGCGTCCGGCAACTGCGATCTTCTTGCCGAGTTGCAAAGCCGCCACGGCTCCATGGTCAGCGGCCTGCTGCAACAACCGCCCCCCATGCCCCAGCGTCCGCCATCCCGGGTGTCCGAGCCCGACGAAGGGGTCTCCCTCCCCCCGCCGCTTCGAATCGTTGAAGCCAACCCGGACAACTATCGCGACAAGGTACGCCAGCTCCAGCCCGGTGACCGGCTACAACTCGCCCCAGGGGAATACCCGCGCCAACTCCGCCTGCACCGGCTAAGGGGCACCCCGGACAATCCCATCGTGATCTCAGGCCCCGAAGAGGGGCCGGCTGCCATTTTTGTGGGCCGCAGCGGCGAAAACACCATCAGCCTCGCCAATACCGCCCATGTTGTGCTACGCCACATCAAGCTGGACGGAGGCCAGCAAAATGCCGGCGCCATCGTCCTGGAAGGCGACAGCCACTTTGCACACCACATCACCCTGGAGCACCTGGACATCCGCAATTACGACGGCAGCCAGGCCCATACCGGCATCACCACCCGGGCCACCGCATGGAACTGGGTGATCCGCCACAATCACATTGAAGACGTTGGCACAGGCATGTACCTGGGAGGATCGGATGGGCACGCCCCCTTCATCGGGGGACTCATCGAACATAACACCATCATCAACACGCTGGGCTATAACACCCAGATCAAACACCAAAAGGTACGGGATCGCGTGCCCGGCATGCCCATCGAGCCCAGCCAGACCATCATCCGCTACAACACCTTCAGCAAGGCGCAAAACAGCAATAGCGGCAACCAGGCAAGGCCCAACCTGCTGGTTGGCCACTTCCCCCCCGAAGGCCCCGGGCAGAACGACCGCTACCTCATCTACGGCAACCTGTTTCACCAAAACCCCTATGAAAGATTATTCCAGGGGGAAGGCAACGTAGCGCTGTACAACAACGTCTTCGTCAACCACGCCGGTGATGGCGTCATCCTCAGGCCCCACAATCACCTGCCCCGGGACATCCAGGTACTGCAGAACACCGTGATCGCCCGTGGCTTCGGAATCAAATTCGATAATCCAGACAGGCGCGCGCAACAGATGGTCGCTGGTAATGCCATCTTTGCCAATCCACCTCTGGACCTCCACAGGCATGTGCAACACCGGGACAATCTCGGCAAAAGCCATGACCAGGCCAGCACATACCTCATCGCGCCTCAGGCGCACGAGCGTCCTCAAATCGACACCCGACCGCGCCAAGGCGCGCTCAGCCTGGAGCATCACACGCATTCATCCTTCGATCTCCCTCACCTGGACAAGGATCACAACCATCAACCCCGCACCCGGCCAACACTGGGAGCCCACAACCCGCCCTAATCCACCAGGCACATGATTCACTACTCGCCCCCACCGCGTACAAATCCGTCCGCGGTGCGGTCCCGCCGACGACGACGTGGCCGAGGCGAGCGCTGCGGGCGTGGTGGCGGTGACGACTGCGGTGGTTCAGGTGCGAGCAGCGCCAGAAAGATCAGCAGGAAAAACAGGGTGCCCATCCTCGGGGCATCCAGCAGACTGTCAAACATGCCCACAGTCAGAAAACTCAGCAAGGCAGCCAACACCATCACCCCAGCCCACCCCTGGGGTCGTGGATCGATGCCCTGACGCAATGCCCCCCAAAGCGCCAAGGCAACCAGAGCAGCCCACAACAGCAGCCCGATCACACCCTGCTCAAAGAGCACCTGCAGTCCCATATTCTTGATATGCCAGGCCAGGTGATCGTCCGAGGTGAAGAACCACCGATCCAGGCCTGATGAAAAGTCCCCATTGGCCAGCAACTCGCGGCCGGAAGGATCCTGAAGGCTCACCGCGTCCAGAATCATCCCGTGGCTGCTGCTGGTGTTGCGAACAATGAGCTTTGTGGGGCGCTCGGAAAAGCTGAAACGCGTCAAAGGCTCGCGCGTCACCAGCGTGGCCTCGAGCAACTGACGCCCATCATCGGCCTCAGCGCGAAGATTTCGGGTTACACAACGCCATGGATACAACACCCACAACTCGCAAACAGCCACCTGCAGCCTCCAGTGCTCGCCCAGGGACTCCCCCACCACCCGCACTTCATATTCCGTGGACGGATACAAGCTCACCGCTTGCATGAACCGCTGATCACCTCCGGGAAATAGATTCAAGCGGGCACTGCCACCCCCCTCCGTCAAGGAATGAACGGCCGGTGTGGAGCGTTCATCCGTCATCGAGTCCCAAAAATACACCCGGGGAAACTGCCCCACACCCAAACCGAACACTGCCGACCGCAGCCCCTGCATCACCGGATCCACCGCATACCCCCAGTGCTCCATACGGGTCTGCCAGTCACTCTCCACCTGCCCACGCTCCGTGCGCTCGCTCATGAACCGATCCTGAGCCACATGGGTAAGCATGTAGATCCCGCCCGCCCCCACGATCACCGCAGCCAGGGCACCACCGGCCAGCGCACGGGGCTGCGCACCCAAGCGCCACAACGCACTGGCCAACACCACCATCACCACCACCAATAGCCCGGCGTACCCAGCCCGAGCAAAGGTCACGGCCACTGCATAGGCAGTCAGCAGAAACAACACCCCGGCCAAGGGCCACCAGAACCATCTCGCGCGCCAGAAGAGCATGATCAGCAGAAAGGGCGCTGCAGCCACCAGATACCCCTCCAGGAAGGCCCCGCCAGTGTGCACATCCGAAAACAGCCCCACCGCACGGTACTCCGTCGAATAGTCGTGCAACCCCGGGAATATCAACCGCTCCCACAACACCGCCAAAATTGCCGCAGCGAGGCCAAGCACCATCCCCAGCGCAAAGCGGTCAAAAGCTGCGGCCCGATCACGCGACCCCACGGCGAAAAACGGCCACAACAACAACGCCCAGAATACCCCCTTGGCCAGCCTCAGGGCGTTGTAGGGAGTATGCAAATCGGTAAACTCGAGAGGCCTGGGCCAGGCCGGAGGCCAAAGAGCGATGCCTACCGCCACCAGGTAAGAGCCAAGGAAGAGAATCAAACAAAGCCGCCCTGCTCGACCAAGCCTCGGCCACGAGGGGGCCGACCCGACAAAGCCCAACCCCCAGCGCAGCCAAAGAGCCACCAGGGTAGCCAGGACAAGAAGATCCCACTCATCCAGAAACAGCCGCCCAGTCCAGGGCGTCAAATCCAGAACCGGCAGGCTTGCAGGCACCAACAACAGCCATGCCTGAGGCCAGCGCATCAGCACCGCACTCACCGCCGCCACACCCAATAGCGCCCCCAAAGGACTGATCGGATGGTTCACGGCCTGATAAATGGCCGCGCAAAGCAGTAATGCCCCTGCCGCCAACGGCCCCCAAATCACCCCGTAAGCGGACTGCCCTGATCCCGGTAGCCTCATCCATTCACCCTCATGCCGTTTCCCCACTCCATCGATCACGCCCCTCTCAACCCCAACCCCTCCCGTCCGGCGCGATGGCAAGTAACGCGACGGGTCGGGAGGCATGCTACCATCGCCCGGCAACGGATCTAACATAGGGAAGGCCAGCCGCATGTCACCCCAAGCCCCCATCCTCTGCGTTGTCGGCGCGCGCCCCAACTTCATGAAAATCGCACCGATCATGCGAGCGTTCAGCAGCCAGGGAATACCCGCCACGCTGCTGCACACCGGCCAGCACTACGATGCCGACATGAACGATGCCTTTTTTCGGGATCTGGGCATTCCCCAGCCAGATATCAATCTGGGCGTGGGCTCCGGGAGCCATGCACAGCAAACGGCCGAGATCATGCGCAAGGTCGAGCCCATTCTGGATGAGCAGGCACCAGCCGCCATCCTGGTGGTGGGCGATGTCAATTCCACCATCGCCTGCGCCCTGGTTGCCTCCAAGAAGGGTGTTCCCGTCATCCACGTGGAAGCCGGCCTGCGCAGCAGGGATCGCACCATGCCAGAAGAAATCAACCGGGTGCTCACCGACCAGATATCCGACCTGCTGTTCACTACCGAACGCACAGCCCTGGACAACCTCAAGCAAGAGGGCATCGATCCCGCACGCGTCCATTTCGTGGGCAACGTAATGATCGACACGCTGCACTACAACCTGCGCCAGGCCAAGCCCACCGCACAAACCCTTGCGGAACTGGGCATGGAGACAACCCTTATCGGCTCCGACACGCCCTATGGCCTACTGACGCTGCACCGCCCCTCCAACGTGGACGACCCCGCGGTGCTTGCACCCCTGGTGGATTGCATCAACCAGATCGCCGCCGATCTGCCCCTGGTGTTTCCGGTGCACCCCCGCACCCGCAGTCGCCTGGAAGCCTTTGGCCTGCTGGAACGCCTTGATCCACATCGCATTATCTGCACGCCGCCCCTGGGCTACCTGGAGTTGTTAGGGTTGATGAAGAGTGCCCGAATCGCCCTGACAGACTCCGGCGGCATTCAGGAAGAAACCACCGCCCTGGGCATACCCTGCATCACCCTGCGCCACAATACCGAGCGCCCCATCACCGTCACTGAAGGCACGAATACCCTGGTGGGGAACGATCCGCAACGGATCATCGCAGCCCTCAAAGCGGCCCTCAAGCCAACAAGCCGGCCCGAGCGCATCCCCGAATACTGGGATGGCAATGCCGCCGAACGCATTGCGGCCATTCTCAAGCCGTGGCTTAGCGCAGGCATCTCCGGCCAGAATACCGCCCCCCATGCCTGAACAACCCGACACGCTGGGCCCGACGGTGCCCAAGGTGTCGGTAATCATGCCAGCCCACAATGCGGCAAACACCATCCAAGAGGCCATTGCCAGCGTTCTGGAGCAGGACTACCCCAACAAGGAACTGATCATCATCGATGATGGTTCCACCGATGCCACCCGGCAGATCGTCAGTGATCATCAACCCGCCGTCATTCTGCTCACGCAAACCAACCAGGGGGCCGGCGCCGCACGCAATCTGGGTATCACCCGATCCCAGGGGGAGTACATCGCCTTCATCGATGCCGACGATATCTGGCTGCCGGGCAAGCTCTCCCATCAAGTTCAGCACCTGCAATCCATGCCGCAAGTAGACATGGTGTACACACGTTGGTTGGTCTGGTCACCCCCCGAACCACCCACCCACCCAGCACCCACGACGGCGATTGCTCCAGCCAGCGGCGCAGCGAGCGGTGCAGACATCGTCCCCGAACACTCCGGCTGGCTTTACAACCGCCTGCTGTTCACCTCGCTGCTGCTCACCAGCACCGTAGTCATGCGGCGCTCCTTGGTTGACCGCGTTGGCCTGTTCTCCGCCGACCTCAAAAGAGGTCAGGACTACGACTACTGGCTGCGAGCCTCCAGGCTCACCCCCATCGACCAGATCGACCAGCCCTACGTGCTCTATCGCCGGCACGGCCAAGGGTGCGCCATCAAATGGCCCGACAGGGATTACGAATTCGAGGTCATTCACAGCGCGCTGCAACGCTGGGGGCCGGAAGGGCCAGGCGGCGAACGCACGCCCACCAGAGCCATCCGGACACGTCTGGGCGCCTTATGCTTCGATTTTGGCTACGATGCCTACTGGTCGGGCAGGCCGCACATCGCCACTCGCTGCTTTTTCAAGGCCCTCCGTTACCAGCCCCTGCGGACACAGGCTTGGCTATATGGGCTGCTCAGTGCCGCCCAATGGGTCCGGCAGACTGTTGCATCCCGTCGGCATCATTAGCCAACAACAATAGCCAGTCCAATGTCCAGGCGGCCACCTGATCCCGCCATTCGCGCCGGGAAAAGGTATGGTCCGCTTCCCGCAAATGCTCCACCCGAAACCGCTCCAACTGCGCACGCCAACGGGCATTGCTCATCGCATGATGTTCAAACCGGCGCGCCGTCAGATCCCTGCCACTCAACACCAGTAGAACGGGCACCGAAAGACTGCAAAGCCCCGCCAGCATCGCTTCATCCAAACGCATATCGGCTACGGAGCGCGACGACCGGCGTTGCCCCAGGGCATGATGCACCACTCTCAGCGCCGTTCTCAGGGATCGCCACCCCATCCCTCCCCGTATCAGGCGACGCCAGAAATCACCATCCATCACCCTTCGCAGATAATAGTGCCGCAGCACCACCTGTGCGTGTTCAGCTTCATCGGACTCCAGCCAGGGGTTGAGCAACACCACCCCTGCCACACGTTCGTCACTCCTGGCGCCATAAAGACATACCGCGCTGGCACCATCACACAAGCCCCAGAGCACCACCCGCCTGACGCCTGGCACCTGACTCAGCAGGCAAGTCAGCGCCGCGTGAATATCCTCCTCCACACACCGAAAATCCCTGGCTTCACCGGTCGAGTCGCCACAACCCCGGAAATCAAAGCGCATGCAAGCCACGCCCGAACGAGCCAGATCACGCGACAGCAACAGGAATTGCCGGTGACTGCCCACCCGGTACTGCGGACCACCCACCACCACGAGCAAGGCCACATCAGTGACCAGGTGATCGGGCACCGCGATCACCCCCACCAACTCCTCTCCCGAACACTCGAACAGGACAGGCCTTTCGGAGCAATTCATGAGCGCAACCCCGCCAGAAAATCCAACGACCAACCGATGAGTTCCGGCGCCACTTCGATCTCCTGGGCGTCCCAGAAACGTGGGCCGCGCAATGAAGCAGAGACCACCGTCGTACCCGCCTGACGCCATGTAGCCACCCGTTCCGCCATGTGGGTGGAAAGCCCTTCACGCCCCCCCGGATTCACCTCGGCAACACCCACTTGCGCGGCATAACCGGTCGACAAAGACAGTCGAGCGGCCTCCATTCCAGCGGCGAGCTCCGGCGCCACGCGATAACCGGCCACCTCCACGGAGCGGCCCGCCGCCAATGCATCCCGCAGGCGCGTCACCGAGTGGGAGGCCGCCTGCCCCTCCAGCATGTCCGCCGCCGCCTTCAGCCGCCAAAAGCTCCGCAAATGCCGTGCACCGCAATCCACCGGCTGCCAAAACAACAAAGGCACCGGTTTCCCGATGCCCTCAAGCCAATCACTCACCAGCAAGGCACCCGCCCTCAGGGACCAGACCACGGGCACGCCCTCACAATGACGGCAAAGCCAATCAAACCCCATCGACACATCGTCACGCCAACGGCCCCACGAGGCCTCCCCGGAGTCCCCGGCACTGTCTCCGCACCCCTGCCTGTCCAACTGCAATACCAGCCAACCCCGGTCGGCAAAGGCCCGCGCCGCCAGGCTCACCATCCGGCGCGACTTGTTCAACTCCTCGCCAAAGGGGTGCACAAAAAGCACCCCGCCCAAGGGCGGCCCCTGGGGCCCGGTAGCCAGGCAGAAGCGCTCACGGCCCACCTCACCCAAAAAAAATGCCCGGCGCCTCAAGACGATTCCAGCTTGCCCTGGACAAACTGCACCAGAGAACCGACCGTTGCGAAGGTTTCCCCTTCAATTTCGTCGTCGGTAATGAAAAAATCGAATCTCTCTTCCAGGGCGTTGATGAGGGTAACCACCGCCATCGAGTCGAACTCAGGCACACTGCCCAGCAGGTGGGTATCCGCGTTGAACGTGAGGGCCCGGCCGCCAAGACCGAGCGCCTCATCCATCACTGCCAGGACTTCTTTCTGCGTTTCCAAGGTTTATGCTCCATGATCCAAGGCTTATGAAGAAGCGGGAATGCTAACATAGCCTCGGCGACGCGCCCCCACTCACCACCCGACGATAGCCCATGCGCGACATACTGCTAATCACCATCATCGGCGGGTCCCTGCCCTTCATCCTCTTCATGCCCTGGATCGGGGTACTCATGTGGTACTGGATCGGCCTCATGAACCCGCACCGACTGGGGTGGTCCTTCATCACCGACATGCCGGTGGCCATGATGGTGGGGGCTGTCACCCTGGTGGCGCTGGTGCTCACCCGCGACCGCAAGCCTCTGCCCTTCACCCGCGAAGTGGTCATGCTGGTGATCTTCACCGGTTACATCACCATGACCACTTTCTTCGCCTGGACTGATATGGCCTGGATCCAGTGGGACACGGTCATCAAGATCCTGCTCATGACCTTCGTCACGCTCATGCTCATCCATGGCCAAACCCGCACCCTGCTGTTGATCCTGGTAGTGGCTGCGTCCATTGGCTTTTACGGCTTCAAGGGGGGGCTTTTTTCAATCCTGACCGGTGGAAATTACATGGTGTGGGGGCCACGCCCCAGCTTCATTGGTGGCAACACCGACCTGGGTCTGGCGATGATCATGGTGCTGCCCATGCTGCTGATCGTTGCCCGCATGTTCCGGGAGAACTGGGTGGATCTGGGCATCCTCTCACGCTACCCCAAAGTCACCGGATATGCGGCTTACAGCGTATTCTGGCTGACCGGCTTGGCCATCATCTTCACCTACTCCCGGGGAGCGCTGCTGGGCCTGCTGGCCGTCGCACCGTTCATATTCTTGAAGATGCGCAGGAAGGGCAGCCTGGTACTGGCAGCGGTGATGGCCATCACAGTGATCGGAGTCACCCTCCCGGAGCAATTGCTTGATCGCTGGAGAACCATCGAAACCTACGAAGAAGACCATTCCGCCATGCAAAGAGTCCAGGCCTGGGGCGTCAACTGGAATATAGCGAAGGAAAACCCCCTGCTGGGGGCCGGTTTCAACAGTGTGTACATGGGGAACGAACGCTGGCTAAGCTATGCCAACTTCATAGGCCCCTGGGATCCCAACACCGCACGCGTGGCGCACAGCCTGTATTTCCAGTTGCTTGGCCATCACGGCATCGGCGGGTTCGCAGTCTTCATGATCATGATAGCGTTCACCCTGCTCACCCTCAATCGAATACGCAGGCAGTCCCGGCGTATTCCAGGCAAGGAATGGATGGGGCAATTCGCCTGGGCCATCCAGGTGGGCCTGTTTGGCTACCTGGTGGCCGGAGCCTTCCTGGATCGCGCCTACTTTGACCTCATGTTCGTCATGCTGGCCATCACGGTGATCCTGCGCCGGGAACTGGACACAACCGAGGTGCCCAGCACCCAGCCGGCTCACGTGCGCAACCTGGACTCAACAGCCAACACACCACCCGCGCGCGACTTTGTCAGGACCCGCGAAAACGTGCAGACCACTGGCGCCGCAACCACCCCATCCGGCCCGCGGCAAACTCCCTGACCATCAGCGCGCGGCCAACCCAGGTACCCCGGTTCATGGCAAGCAGGCCCCACTGCTCCCGGCGGTGGGTCATCCAATCCCACTTGTAAGCGTCATCGCCGGTGAGAAAATCCACCTCAACCACCCGGTCGCGATCCAACGCAACCGCCATCATGTACGCCGTTAACAAAGTGCCGGGGGAAAAGCTGTCGAAATGAGGATCGTGGGCGAGCTTGTAGATATAGGCCCGCCCGTAGTGGGTCAGCCAGAGTTGTGCCGCCACCGGGGTACCCTCCACTTCCAGCACCCCCAACCGCAACATGCCTGCCTTCGCTGCCATGGCAATCAACCCCGGCATGAAACCGGGAAAAGGCTCCGGCTTCTTCCAACTGGAGGCATACACGGCCTTATAGCCCGCAACCGCCTCAGTGAGGTCTTTCGTATGTTCATACAGACGAAACCTCACCTCATGCAAGCGTTCAAGCCGCTGCGCTTTACGGCGCAGGGTACTCCGCAGAGCTCCAGGCCGGCTGGCCAGATAACGGCTCCAACCCACACCCTGGGTGGGAAGATACAAATTGCCAAAACGGAAATAGGGCTTCACGAGGAAACCCGCCTCCCGTAATGCCATCTCCAGTTGTCCCATCAATGGGTCATCCGGACAAACGGGCCCCAAATCCAGTGCGTCACACAGCCCGGGGGTTTCGCGCAGATGGCTTACAATCGCCCGTAACCCCTGTTCGCCCAAACCGCCCCCCGCCATCACCGGCCTGAAAAAAGGGGCGTAAAAGTTCTGCAAGGCTCGCCACCGCCTCGGCCGGCTCTTCTCCACCAAGCAGGGCAACACGCAGGCCGGCTGACCGCCAGGCGCCCAAGCCACCAGAAAACGAGGCTCGTCCCCGGGGGCCAGAGCATGGTTCGTCATGCATTCGAACCACGGCCAGGTACAAAAGGGATGATGGGGCGCAGCCTCGTCGAACAGTGCCTGGCACCCCTCGGGCAACGCCGCCAGACTGCCGAACACCTGGACGCGCCCCAGGGAGTCATCCATTACGATGACCGTTTCCCGGCCACGCGTTCCAGCACCTGCGCCAATCGGCTCACAAGATGACGCCGCTCAAACCCCCGCACGTAGGCGGCATCTGGCGTGGGGAAGGGATCCGTCGCATCAACAATCTGCGCCAAACGCGCCTTGATGCCCTCCACATCGCCGGGGCGTTCCACCCAACCCAGGCGCCCTCGGCGGATAATCTCGGGTGTAGCTCCGTCTTCAGCCACACACAGAATGGGTCGCCCGGCGGCAATGTATTCGAACAGCTTGCCAGGAATCACCCCCGACGTGGTCTCACCACCATCCACGATCAGCAGCAGCACATCCGCACCCTTCTGCAAGGCCTTGGAGCGCGCGTAGGCAACATCCGGAAAGAAACAAAACGTCTGCTCCAGGCCGTGTGAGGCCAATAACTCATCCATGCGTGCGACGATCTCCGGGGCCCGCCCCCCGTAATATTCAAACCGGAAGCACCCCGCCAGCTCGGGGCGTTCCCTGATTAAAGCCCCCGCCGCCTCAAGCAGCTCATACCCCCGCCGATTCTTGAACAACCGCCCCGCATATACGATGCGCAGCACGCCGGGCTCCCGTCCCTCCGCTGCAACGCCTTCGAACTCTTCCGGATCGTAGCCGTTGGTGATGGTCACCAGATCCTCATCCGCAAGCCCAGGCAAGCGCTTACGCATCACCTCGGTCTTGGGCCCCGAGACGGTTACCACCGCACCGGCGGTGGTCACCACGCGGCGCTCCAGGGCCAACTCCAACCGCTGCCGCCAGGCCGGCACCCAGGCACGCAACACATCCCCCGTCCACAGGTCACGGTAATCCGCCACCCAGGGCACCCCGGTCTTGCGAGACAAACGGGCCCCCACGATCAGCGACGTAAAATGAGGTGCCGTAGCCAGAATCACGTCGGGGCGAAACTCCTCCACGACCTTCGCTCCCTGGCGCACAGCCGGAGGCCACCACAGCACCAGGTCATCCGGGATCTGCAAATGCCGATGAACGAAACGATCCACCGAGGCCACCATGCGCCTGGCCCAATCCAGACGCCCGCCCTCCCGCGCAGGGAACGAGGCGGGTTGCTTGGTGCCCCCTTGCTCCTCACGAGTAGCGGGATCCTCGCAGCCATCGGCTGGAGCACGTCCCAATAAACGTTTGAGACCACGAATCACGCGGTCCCGAGGCCTGGGCAAGGCCACCCGATACACCGGGGTGCCCGTAGGGATTTCATCCAGGGTGGCCCTGTCCACCGGCTGCATGTCCCCTTCGGCCAGCGTGAGCACAGCGGCATCCCAGCCCAGCCCCTGAAGATGCTGGCAGAACTTGAGCGGCCGCAACCGACCGATCCCTTTCGCCGGCGGAAACTCCACCGCCACAATCAGCACCCGACGGCGCGGCACAGCACTCATCGAAATATTCACCCCAGGTAAAGATTCAAGGAAAAATCCGGTGTCAACAACTCATCGAACACAGCCTGTATCAAGCCTGCATGGCGCTGCACGGAATACTTTTGGGCCACCTCGGCCATCGCCGCCCGACCCATGCCTTCTCTCAAGGAAGCGTCTCCCAGCACCCGGTTGAGGGCATGGGCGAGTGCTGCAGGATCCCCCGGGGCCACCAAAAAACCCGTTTCGCCATCACGAATGATCTCCGGCGGCGCACCGATGTTGGTGGCCAGGATGGGTGTGCCCATGGCCATGGCCTCGATCACCACCCGACCAAACGGCTCCGGTGACACCGAACCATGAACCACGGCATCTGCCGCCTGCATGAACAAGGGCACATCCTCCTGATAACCAGCAAAATGCACCGCATCATTCAATCCCAGGGCGCTCACCTGCTGCTGCAACGACCGCAGGTAGTCATCACGGCCGGGCGGATGTTCCCCAATCAAGATAAAGCGGGCTCGAGGATGATCGGCCAGCACCTTGGGCGCCGCCTCAATGAGCACGTGCTGCCCCTTCCAGTCCATGATCATGCCGGCCATCACCACCAACGGATCTCCCGCACCTGCACCCAAACGCTCACGCACCACTTGCACCTGAGCGTTATCTCTCGGCATGTAAGAGGCCAGATCCAATCCCTCAGGAACCATGGTGATTCGTTCGGGCACCACGCCCAGGTCCAGCAACCCCTCACGGACGGGACCGGAAATGGCCAGGAAACGACTGATCCAGCGGGTGAGAAACACCGCCAGCCGGGAGTCCGGGCTGGGAATGTTGCGTTCATGGAGCACTACCGGGCAGCCAGCCAAACGGCCCGCCATCACACCGGCCATGTTGGCGATGAAATCATTATTCAGATAAATGAGATCCGCCCGCTCGGTGCGGGCAATACGGGCCAGGTGGTGGGCATAGCGGAATATCTCTGCATCCAGCCGTTGCCAGATGGGGCGACCACGACCATTCCCCCCGTGGTGCCGTCGCGGTAGGTGGATCGTCTTCACCGCCGGAGGGAAAGAGGCAAACTTGGGATCATCCAGGGAGTGCACCACCACGGAACGGAAACAGGCCGCGTCCAGGTGTTCCAGGCAGGTACGCAGGCTGATCACCGCCCCGCCGAACCCCACGCCGGTCTCCAGGTACAGGATCGTCGCGGGGCGCTTGGGAATCAGGTTGACCGGTCGACCCCGGGCCCAGTGCACGGATTCCATGGGCTCAGGACCAGTCGGCGTCGGTGGACAGTGTGGCGGGGCGCCCGGCACCGGCCAGGATGGATTCTTCCATCATCAAGGCATCGGCAAAGAACTTCGCGGCCCAGTTAGGATACTGCCAGGGATGGTAGCCACCATTGATGGGGTGGGAGCCCTTGATCCCACCGCGCTCATCCGGGATGCCGCCGTGAAGGCGCTGGGTCCGACGGGTGAAGCCATTCACCCGGCTGACCCCCTCCCGGAAACGATCCTCGCCGGTGAGCTGGTGCAAGCGCCCCCAATTGATGGCGATCTGGGCATTGCCCGTCAGGCAGGACCAGTTCACCGTCGGTTGCCAGCGGGCATCGTATCGTCCCGGCAAATAGCCATCCGGCGGCAGAGAGGCCAGCACCGCGTCTCCCATGGTAACGGCCTGGTGCATGAAATCCTCCCGCTGTGCGTAGGCTCCCACTTCCAGGAATCCGCGCATCGCATAGGCAATGGTATGCAGGAAGGGTTGGGCGTCATCCTGCAGGCAGTTGTGGGGCAACCAGCCATTGTCATGGCGCTGGGACAGCGCCCATTCCAGGTTGCGCACCGCCGCCGCCAGAAACCGCGGTTCCTGAGTGATGTGATGGACCCGTGCCAGGCCCCAGGCCGAGCGAGTGTTGTAGGTATTGACTGCGGTGCTCGTGAATGGCGACCCGAAACGCCGCCAACAACCGTCCTCATCCTGTACATCGCAAAGCCAGGCAGCCGCCTTGACGGCCGCCTCCCGATAGCGTTCGTCGCCTTCCTCCTCATATGCCCGCACCCAGCCAAACAGCACCTGGCCGGTGTTGAAGATGGTGGGTTGATCCGAACTGCCCAGCGCACCGGCCAGCACACCGCCTTCCGGCAACTGGATCTCGCATTCCCAGTCGGCCATGGCCCGGGCACGGCTAAGGGCATCCGTATCCCCGGTCAGGTGGGCATAGCGGTAGAATGTGGGCAAAATGTAGCCCGTGGTCTCAGGGTAGGACGGTGCCCAGCGGCTGGAACGCACCAACCAGGTCTGGGCAACACCGGCATCGGGTGTTGCATCCTGGGCACGCTTGAGCCAATCCATTGCCCCCCGCAGGTGATCCCGAATCTCTCGCGGGGCATGCAGCCCCATGCCCAGCCTGTCTCCCATCACACGGCCGTATTGACGCAATGTATCCGTAATCGCCATATCCACACCCTGGCTTGTCTGGGGCACCGGCGGCACCGATGCGTTACCGGTTCATGGGCTCAAGAGGCGCCCTGGAAATCGGTTATTGTGCTGCCCCGAGGGGAGCAGCGCAAAAAAAACTGCGGAATCATTGCGGTGAATCGAAAAAATGCCGTCCGGAAGCCACCATATGGTCCACGACCTCCGTCATGGCCTGGCAATCCAGCAGGCCAAACCGGGTATTGCCCACACGTCGGCGCTTCAACACCCCCTGCTTAAGCAACTCCGCTTCCAGCACGTGATCCCGCCTTGACCGATTCGCGACACCACTGATCACTTTTACAGGCACCTTCCGTGAAGTCCCCTCATGGTCCACAACCATTCCTTCCATCGGCTCAGGCTCGTACAATGGCACGGGGATGGTTTCAGCAACACGATCCTCAATGAAATGGGTGAAAGTCACTGCCGAAAAGGGCGCGTCAATGGTCAATATCTTGCCGTTCATGTCGAGCAAGCGAGAAAAGGGTGAGCCAGAGCCAAAGGGCACCAATACTTTATCGTGGTCTTCCAGGAAGGCCTTCGCTTGGCTACCCCACGCTAGTAATGGGTGAGTCGGACTTAAACTCCTCCACACCCCCTTTCCTCTACGGAAAACCTCAGACAATAACCCCATCCTTGAGGCACTGCGGCGTACATCCATCGGAATCTCTCTACTCAAGAACTCCCGAGAACTTTCGTTCTGGTATGTCAATGAAGGCATGACAAGCAATCCATCTGGACCAACGACTTCCTTTAGCGTATCGATCATTTCAACCGGTCGCCCACGAAACCCATTAGTAGTGCGCCAAGCAGCATGAACCATAAGCACGTCACCTGAACTTATGCCCCACTTCATTAATGAGCTCGATAACCGCCGCTTATCGTAACCGCATACCCAGCGCGACACCCGAAACTTCGCCCCCGACAAATCCCAACTAAACATCAGGTACCCCCGAGTGATAACCACACCATGTTAGAAACTGTTAGAAAACTACACGCCTTGATCAACAAAGACGATCAGATAAAGGTCTACGCACTCGTGATACTCATGATTGTTACCGCGATCGTGCAGACCATCGGAATCGCATCCATTATGCCATTCCTTAACGTACTTTCAAATCCCGGCGCTATAGAAGAAACCCCTTGGATATCTGCAGTTTACGAAACGCTGCAATTCGCATCGCCACAGTCCTTTCTTTACACTTTAGGGATAATTGCCTTCATAATTTTTGTCACTGGAACAGCATTACAGGCGATAACCTTTTGGGCCATTGTCCGATTCACACATATGCAGCAATACGAGCTGTCAAGGAGGTTGATGAAAGACTACCTCAGACGCCCATACAGCTTTTTCCTGAGCCGCAACTCGAGCGATCTGGCCAAAACTGTACTCCATGAAACTGGCCAGGCCATTAGTGGCGCCCTGCTCCCGGCGATGAGACTACTGAGCCAAATCATGCTCGCCGGATTTGTTCTCGCTTTCATAATTGCCATTAACCCTTGGATCTCTATTCTAGCTGCCTCCATCATAGGCGTCATATATCTCACCATTTACCTGACCGCAAGAAAGTGGCTTAACAAGATCGGTAGAGACCGAGTCGATGCCAACAAGGAACGGTACACTGCCACCGCAGAAGCATTCACGGGAGCAAAGGAGATTCGCCTCTTGGGACGAGAAGACAATTACCTGGAGCGATACCGCCAACCCGCCAAACGGCTAGCCAAACACGAAGCCAATTCATCGCTACTAAACGACACCCCCCAATATGCAATCGAGGCATTTACTTTTGGGGGGGTTCTAATCCTCGTCACACTATTAATTACAGTAGAAGGGGGCATTGAAAACGCAATACCAATCATTGGCGTTTACGCCCTCGCAGCAAGGCAGCTAATACCTGCCTTTCACAAAATATTCAGCACTTTTACCGCAATGCGGTTCAACCTGCCTGCCGTGGATAACGTTCTGGAAGACCTCGAATCCGACACCCCCAAAACACTGCCTCTTTCGAATACTAACGAGTCCAGACTACGCCCAAAACACACGATTCGACTAACAGATATTAGCTTTCGCTACCCCGACAGCAAAGGCTTCGCCCTCGATCAGTTATCCCTTTCGATCAAAGCCAATACCACCATTGGAATTATTGGACACTCCGGGTCCGGAAAAAGCACACTCGCGGACATCATGCTCGGGCTCCTGACACCAGGCAATGGATCCGTTTTTATAGATGACACTAAACTGACCGACGCTGCTTCCCGACAATGGCAAAAATCAATAGGCTATGTACCTCAAACCATCTTCCTTGCGGATCAGAGCATAAAAGAAAATATTGCGCTCGGCATTCCGGAAAACGAAATCGACATGGCCAGCGTCATCCACGCCTCCAAACTAGCCGAATTGCATGACTTCGTCACATCCGAACTTCCGTCCGGCTATAATACGATCATTGGAGAACGAGGCGTCCGGCTGTCCGGCGGACAACGACAACGCATCGGAATCGCCAGAGCGCTCTACAATAACCCTGATGTTCTGTTTTTCGACGAAGCCACAAGCGCGCTGGATAATGCAACTGAAAAGCTAGTCATGCGCTCCATAAAGAAACTTTCTGGCACTAAAACAATAATACTCATAGCGCATCGCTTATCGACTGTAAGATCATGCGATGAGATCATCGTAATCGACAAAGGCAAAATCTTGACCAAGGGTACCTGGGATGAAATAAGCGCATCGCATCCCGCCGCACTTGCGTAACCGGTAAGACCTGTGCCCATGATGCCCCCCCCCTAAAGAGCCACTCGCCTTCGAAGACAATATGTCAAAAAAGAACATGGGGATTCATATTTGCTCAGTCGGCTTTAGTAACTTAGGCACCCCTTGTAAGCACCACCTTGTCTGACGCGCCAGATTCTCAGGGGTATAACGGAGATGCCGGCGTGTATCCCCCGAAGAGTAAAGCCAAGACAATTTCCCGGCTCTGGGTATGCTTTACTCGAAAATCGCTCTCCGGCTAGACTGGAACGCAACTTTTGATGGTAGGATATACCACCATAAAGCTCGCTCGCTCCACCAACGAGGACACAATGAGGATATTATTCGCGACGGACAGGGCCTACACGCCGCAGAGATTTGGTGGGGCCGAATCCTCTACTCACTCATTGATTTTGGAACTAAGAAAACGGAACCATGAGTGCTTCGTCGTGGCCGGGCTCATATCGAGCGGCCCGCTTGGCATCACCAACAGGATTCGACGCAAGGTTACCGGCATAGCCGCACCGGTGGACTATTCGTGCGGCTACCCAGTTGCACGAGGCTGGGACTACAATCGCGCCCTCCACGAAGCACTCACAAGATGGAAACCCGACATTGCGGTAGTACAACCATGCGGCGGCGACACAATGAACGTAGTTGCTACCATTCATAACTCTGGGATACCCGCCGTGCTACATCAACGTGATGTCGAGTTTCACTCCCTTGGAGATATGAAACAGTCAACACCGGCCGGAGTCGTCGCATGCTCCAACTTCGTAGCCAGGGAATTCGCAGAATGCTACGGAATAACGCCCGTCACAATTCATAACATATTCCACAAAGAACTTTATTCTTGCCGAAGACCTGGCCGGCACGTAACCCTCATCAACCCTATCGTGAAAAAGGGCCTAAATGTAACGCTACAGCTAGCTGAAGCAAACCCACACATACCATTCCTTTTCGTGAAGAGTTGGCACATACCTCCCAGCGAAGAAGCCGCCCTAAAAACCAAGACAAAGCAGCTTGGCAACATTAGTTGGCATCGTTCCACGCGAAAGATGGCAAAGGTCTACGCACAAACGCGGGTATTGATTGCTCCTTCTCAGTGGCAAGAAGCTTGGGGACGCATAGCATCCGAGGCGCATATCTCTGGCATACCGGTACTAGCGAGTGACATCGGGGGCCTCCCGGAGTCCGTTGGGCCTGGAGGCCTCTTGGTGGAGCCGCAAAATATGCCAGCTTGGCACCAAGCGTTAAATCATGTTTGGTGTGACGAGCAAGAGTGGCAAAAGCTTTCAGATAGAGCATACAAATACAGTTTACGATCCGAGTTAGACCCCAATAATATTGCCTACCGGTATGAACGCTACCTCAGGTCCATCATCAAGTCTGCGTAGGGGGGGGCAACAGTTGCCACATACTCCTACTTTGCGCTCGCTCGCAACGCTTAAGCTGAAGTTTCAGCCTGCCAAGCAATCTAACCTGTTGAATCGATTGATTTAATCAGCGATTCAAGGTTCAGGCGTCTGGCTACAACCGGATATCGTTGATCCGATCCAGTGCAGCACGCTGTTTGGCGTTGGGTTTGGTATCGAGCTCGAACGTCGGTTCCTCGGCCTCATGATGACGGCGGCGGCAGGTGTTACGGACGATGGTGGACAGTTCGTTCAGCAGGGTTCGGAAGCTGTGGGCAGGCGTGCCATCGTCGAGTGTTTTGGTGGCGACCTTTTCCAGCGCTGCATCGGAGCGTGTGGCCGGTGCGACGGGGTCGGCCTGCGCCCGATGTTCCCGTTCGGTATCGGCGAACAAGAGCGGGCGCCAGGCTTCGGTCACTCGCGGTAGGGCAGTACGAGCTTTCCGACGCAGGCGGGTCAAGGAAATCGCATCGACACCACAGCTTATGCCCCGCCGCCATGAAGATCCTGAGATGAACAATGGTATTCGCTGGATTCTCTGCACTGGCGACAAGTGACGGTAATTACGACGCGGAACTGGGGCGCCTGCGATTGCTGCTTCGCGAGGAAGACCTGAAGGAACTGGAGACGTGGATGCTTGACTCGACATCGACTTGCACTGCTCCTAGAGGTGGTACAAAGGGTGATCTGAAGACCCCATAGACCACACGCTAGGACGCACTCGCGACGACCTGACCACCAAGATCCACTTGATTAGCGACGGCCATGGACACACCCGCTGGCATTTGAGTTGTCGCCGTGTCAGCATGCGGGTTCCAGATGGTTCAAGCCGGTGGTGGGGCGTGCTCATTTGCCCGGATCGATAGGCCGCCCAGTAATTCGCTGTGATTACATCGTATCCGACAAGGTTTATGACAGTGACGCGCTTCGGTGATACTGTGATAGCTACGGCGGGCATGAGGCCTGCGATTGTCAGCCGCACTATGTACAGGCCGAGGCGGCTGCGTCGTAGCCGGAGTCGGGGCTTGGATAAGGCACGCTATGGACAACAGAACATTTACGCGGAAAAAATGAACAAATATCGAAAGCTCAGAAACCTCGCATGGCGCTTATCAATGCGAGGCCTCCCCCGGGGGCCGCATATTACGCGCTACTATATGTATAACCACCTTCATTCGATTAGGGCGAAATTGCCTACCAGCGGGGGTCGAGCGCTATCTATCAGCGGCTCTGAAGACTTATCCGTTTTGACTGGCCTTCAGCCAAGCGAGATTGTTACGGCAGATTACCCGGAGCATAACCTCCTTTCTCTTGACTTTGATGAGAGCTCGTTCGACTTTGTTCTTACAGATCAAGTGCTCGAACATGTCGAGGGCAACCCCCAGCAAGCTATCGATGAGTGTTATCGAGTTCTCCGCCCGGGCGGAATAGCCATTCATACGACCTGTTTCATAAATCCAATACATTATGGGCCGAAAGATCTTTGGCGATTTTCGCCAGACGCGCTATTGCTGTTGCACTCTAATTGGCAGCAAATCATTGACGTTGGTGGCTGGGGTAACTGCGACGTGTGGTCGGTAGTAAAGGATGGCCTCAGGTTTACTGGAGTCCCTAATGCAAAGTGGCATCCGCTTCATAAGCTGGCGATAAGGAATGATCCACTATGGCCGATTGTCACCTGGATCGTGGCGAAAAAATAATTGTGGCCGTGTAGCTGCGGGCGTGCGGCCGCCCGCTCCCGGCCCCCACAGAACGTAGGCACGCCAGAGAATCATCACCTACCCTACCGGCCTGAGGTTCACCACACTGATTCCCCACATTCTCAGGCGGAATCGGCATGGCCCGCGAAGGCGATGAACTTTGGCAGGAGAATATAACGCGGTGGCGATCATCCGGATTGTCCGGGACGGCCTATTGCAAACAGGAGTCGCTGGCCTATGGTGGTCGGTTTGTTTATTGGCGCAGGAAGCTGTCCGGTTTACCTAACCAGATAGAGCGGTGCTCACCGGATTTGCCCCGGCGGCTCCAGCCCCCGCTAGGTTGGAATCCGCGGAAGGCCTGACCGTTTCGTTGCCCGGCGGTGTGTCGGCCACCGGCCTGCATGCCGGTAATATGGATCTGCTGAGTGCGATTCTAAGGTAACTTTGATGCGCAACCGCCATCGTGCAACCAGTTACTCGAGGAGTTATGCGCCTTCGCGAATACCGGCACCCCATACCACATTGTCGCTTGACGCGACCGAGTAGTAACGATGCGCTCCCTGCAGACATCTTTCGGCAATGTGCACGCGGGGAAAAGACATGATTATATGCTATAATGAACGGCCATCATAGAGACTCTTAATCATGCGGAATTATAACACATACGAAGTAGCACTAAGATCGCTCATAGCGATAAAGCGCAAAATTAATATTGTTGCTGTAGGGGCCAATGACGGCAAGACAAACGATCCCATTTATGACTTTGTAATGAGCAGAGCAAGCGCAACTAACATACTTCTCATAGAACCAAACAAGCTGCTAATTCCACATTTAAAAAGCAATTACTCATCACACCCCTCACACCAGATAGCGAATTGCGCAATTGGTAGAGAAGGAACGTTAACCCTTTACGCGGTGAAAAGAGAGTTTTGGGACCTTTTTCAACCCTTTTACGCAAAAGGGTGGCCATCATATAGGGCGGCAACAGGAATCACTTCAGCAATCAAATCCCACCTTGAAAAAGCACTCACTGATCAAGACATTGACCCAGATAGTGCGATTGACGTCCTCAACATACCCGCCAAAGAACTCAAAACGCTATTGCAGGAGCTGAACTGGCCGACACCTATCGATGTCCTTCAAATCGATGCCGAGGGATATGATGATGTTGTTATATTCAACTCTAATCTCTGCGACACAAGGCCCAAGTTAATATACTTTGAGAGCCATAACCTTCCAGAAGAAGACTATAAAGCGCTAATACACTATCTAACTGAGCGGCGTTACAAAGCCCACAAGTTAGGCAGAGACACCTTAGCGATTGACAGCCAAGTCAATACTACGTGCATCCTACTTAATTTGACAATTTACCTGCATAGCAGCGTCAGATCGATCTGTAAGATACTGAAGAAACCGTCTGTCGTCATGAAGGGTCTTTTGGGAAAACACCGAAAATAATCTGCGCCGGCCAACTGCAACTGCAGCGGACGCCAACTCCGCTGAGCTTCATTCAGGCCCTTTGGGGTAATGATGTTGATGGGTATGCAAGAACTCCACGAACTGCCTTTATTCATAGCATCATGAACAACCACAACTTACAGTAGATACTTCCTAGGCCTCTGCGAGAACCATCCCTAATGAAGGAACGAAAGATCAAGACCGCCTTTGCAGACATGTACCTTAGCATCTTAAGGACTTACATCAGGTACAGCCCCTTTAATTTCAAGAAAATAGCCGCTTGGAAGCAGGCATACAAATACTGCCTTTGGCGAACCACACTTACACCAAGAAAAGCGAAAACACAAACCGGGCATCTAATCAATGTCGCGCCACCCGACGCAGTACAGACCTCGATCTACATGACGGGTGTGTGGGAACCAAGTATCACAGCCTATGTTTCAGCAACCCTTAGGACTGGAGACACCTTTATCGACATTGGAGCAAACGTGGGATATTACTCGTTGCTTGGCTCTGAAATAGTCGGGAAGCACGGAAAGGTCTTTGCCCTAGAGGCAAGCCCAAACATTTATCATGAACTTACTGCAAACATCAAGCGAAACCGCATAAGCAATATTACTTCTATAAAGGCTTTAATTGGCTCTGAGCACGGCGAACGTGACTTTTGGTCGGGTGGCGCGCGAAATCTAGGCCAATCTACTTGCGTGGCAAAGGCGGCACAACAGGAAGGGTTTATCCTGGAAGGCAAAGTCCAATCATACCGCCTCGAAGATGTCATTGATTTCAAGACCATCACGAACGCAAGGCTGATCAAGATCGATGTTGAAGGCGCGGAACTCGAAGTATTAGCTCCATTACTCCCTCGACTTCAGGAATTTTCCGAAGGAACCGAATGGATATTAGAAGTAACACCCGAACTGTATCCTAGAGGTCACGAAGATGCGATACAGATATTTCAATCGTTCTTCAGCTCAGGATACAGGGCCTACCAGCTCCCCAATCCCTACAACATTGCACACTATCTAACCAGACCCCGTTTCCCCCGGTTAGAGGAAATTGTCACAACGCCAAACCACCAAGTGGATGTATTGTTCACGCGGCAAAAAAAAACAACCCCACACTCCCGTGAGAGGTAGCCCAGCTACACGCCGAGGTTGCGGGGGGATCCGCATCGCAAAGAAGTGATTTATCACAACCACACCTCGACCCCAGATCAAGACGCAAAACCTCTCAGTGCCTCGACCATTAAGCACCGAATCACAAATAGCCAATGGAGATTGACCCACCATACCACTGACAAACGAGACCAATCATCGCGTTACATCGGTGACTAATCGTTCGCGATTATTCTTTACGATGCCACGCGCGAACCTTCGCCTGATCCTCATCCGCACCCCCCTTGGCATACGGGCGTACACTTGCCACAATCGGGACCTTTGGATTATTGCAAGCTCTGAAAACACCTGAACCCAACGATTGGTCACTTTTTCAGCGGTGAATTCCTCGGCTCTTTTCAGCCCATTTTCCACCATATTGCTATAGAGCTGGGGATTGCGCATGAGAGAAAGCAATGCTTCTTTCACGTGCTCCGGGCTCTGAGCATGAATATAGTCCAATGGAGATTTCCTCAGCTCCAGGTAAGCGACTTCTGAGCCCAAAATGGCTGGCACTCCGGCCTGCCAAGAATTCACCAGTTTACTTGCGGGCTTATGATAGTATCCCCCCTGGAAATCCTTGCGTATCGATAGGAAGACATCAATCGACGAGTAGTCATTCCAGCGTGAATGATGACTAGCTTCGCTGCCAGACCATGCAGTAGTATCCAAATCCCAGGAGAGGCCGTTTTCCTTGAGGAACCCCCCCCACTCATCGGCAAGAAACCAGGGATGTAAATTACCTTCTTCGCCCTTATAGCCCACGCACCTCAAGGCCCTCCTCTCTGGAGAACGTCTTCGCAGGCCTGGCTGGGGCCAATGCGGGATAAACCGACAACGCACGTCGTTGCTACTCCATTGATTTTGAACAATTTCATAATCCGCGTAAAGCTGTGGCTCCCTGTCTGCTCGAGCACATGCAATCAACAGATGGTCACTACAGCTTGGGTGGTTTATCAATGCATGTAGGTCATCTGCATGACAGCAGACCACACCTGCCTGCGGTGGGTGGTTACCCGCTTTAACGTCGTAACCTTGAGCCCTCAATCTCAAGAAGGTCTGACTGCTCCAACATTTCACACCAGTGCTAAAATAACCCCAGTCTCTCTCAACATCAATCGCGCTCAGGTCGTCCAAGAGGGCCCTGTCTTTCATGAAAAAAAATACATTATCCATTGCCATCGTACCTAACCGAAAAACCACATTGGAGTAGTCTTTGTTTGGAGCTTGAACTCATGCCTATAGTAAGCACCATCATACCAGCCTACAATGCCGAAACTCATCTACAGCCTACTATCGAGAGCGCGCTAAACCAAGACGCCGCTATCAGCCACGAAGTCATTGTCATCAACGACGGCTCGACTGACGGCACTGACATAGTCGCCCGATCCTATTACCCCAAGGTTAAAGTGTACACGACGCCAAACCGGGGGGTTTCCGCAGCAAGAAACCTTGGCATTCAACTCGCCCAGGGTCGATTCATATGCTTTCTTGACGCGGATGACACCTGGCAGCCTGCCAAACTCAAGAAACAGCTCGCATTATTCGACGCCAAGCCTCAGCTAGGCACTGTAATATGCGACGAAACCCATATTAGCGAAGATAGGGAAATATTACATGAGTCGTTCTTCAAGACTCACCCGCTCTATTCAGAAATAACGGGAACCGGCGACCTTCTTGAAAAAATAGTTACCTGCCTCGTTACTGCATCGCTCGTTCCAACCTCTGGCGTAATGGTCCGCAGGGAGACTCTAGAAAGAACCGGATGTTTTGATGAAACTCTCACCATCGTTGAAGATCGCGATATGTGGCTCAGGCTTGCATTTCAAGCGCCTTTCGGCATCATAAACGAGAGCCTTGTCACTTATCTTTCCCGCCAGGTTGGCAGCCTATCGTCCGTCAATATGGACAAATGGGCACCCTCCCTTCTCTATACCATGCGCAAGAATCACGACTCGATTTTAAGACACCTTGAGAAAGAGGGCTCCAGCGACGCAATCCTATCTGGACTGTATAACTTCCTTGGTGATGAACTTTGGCACTCAGACAAGCATGGAGAGGCAGAAAAGGCTTATCGCGCAGCCGTAACTCTTCGCAATTACAAACGACTTCACAAGCTCATCGCTTGCAAAACGGGAAGAGTGCAAGAAGCCAGGAAAATACGACAGTACCTCAGAAAACTGCGCTAAGCAAAAGCAATTAAGAGTAAGACGCAAAGAAGTCTTTTTAAATCCTTTGTCGTCCCTGCCATTACAAATAACGCCAAAGAATGCAGAGCCCTGTCTTTCGCTGCATCAACAGTTCTGAAAACGTGCTCGCACCGCGTAAAACACAGCCGCCGTCATGAGTTTAGCGCAAAGGGGGAGCGACCGAGATAACGGACCAAATGCGAGCACCTTGAAGGCGAGCGTTAATCCATTGACAAACTCTCCCGACTTGGCGTAATGAGTGGACGCCGAACAAAGCTCGGAGGTCGCTTCACTGGCAAGATCGGGAACCAGACTTGATGGGCGACCAGCGATTGTCTGTTCAATAACCCTAAACTGACAGTGACTCGCCACAGCACGTTGTTTCGAGAACTTTTTCGGACATGCGTCTTGATCAATACCTGAAGAGAGACTTTCGGGCAGAATTTTTGTGTCGGCATGCACTTTTTCCTCTAGGACGACGTCGCCCAGGGCGCCCAGTTTCCAGACCATCAGGATATCGCCTCGCAACCGAAATGACTCATCGAACATTACGGACTTTGCTGAGCTCAGCTTTAGCATACAAGCTGACAGGTGAGGGGCGAAGAATGGTTTATCCGGAACCTTTGCTTTTCGACACAAGAGAGACACATTCGCTTCCCGGATCCGATCGAAATCGTTCAGATACTTTTCTCCGGGAATGACAAGCGTGTCACCGTCATCAGAAGAGATAAAGCCGCCCACCACGGTAGCTTGAGAGTTCTTTGATGCCAGTTGTTCGCACCTATGTAGATGATCCTTGCGCCAACTGTCATCATCATCAAGGAACGCTATATAGTCACCTTCCGCGGCGATGAGCCCAACATTGCGGGATGGATATAGTCCGGAATTTTCCTTTCTGATGTACCGCAAGGGCAATGAACAACGCTTAGTGAAGCCCTCCATGAATACCTGGGTGCCATCCGTGCTACCGTCGTCGACCACAATCACTGAATCCGGCTTCCGAAGCTGGCTCTCGATGGAGTCGAGCGCCGCCCGCAACTCGCTCACTCGATTAAATGTGTTAATCACGGCTACTATATTCATTTCTAACCCTGCTGCGGAATAAGAACATTGACCTAAGGCGGACGTTACGGTATACACGTCATGGTACTGAATTATTTTTTTGGAATCTAACCGTGCACAAATCGATACCCACCTTCGTGATACTGTTGACGCTTATTTCTGTGCCCCAGGTAAATGCAGAATTTTCCGGGGGAGAAATAGAATGCGGAAGCCTAAGAAATCCAGATGGTCCTTTTGATTACCGAAAAGCGGACTTCAGCAGAGGGATACCCCAGTCAACGAACCATTTCACGCCGGAAATCGAAAGTCTTCAGCGAGGGAGAACAAGCTTCCTCCTAGATGACATTGATTATACACTTCGGGAATGGCCAAACCATCATCGTGCCCTATGGGCAATCTCGCGTCTGGAGCGAATGAATAGAGGCGCGCTTCCTGGTGCTGAAAGGTTGAGCGGGTGGAGGCGAAGCGCCGATTGCTACTTTGATCGGGCGATGCGCTTCACGCCCGATGATGGCACAGTGAGAATGTTGTACGGCATGCATCTTCATTTATCAAGACAACCTCAGCGCGCGCTCGCCCAATTTGAAGAAGCCAGAGAATTAGGTGAGGACTCTCCCGAATTTCACTACAATTTCGGGCTTCTACTTTTTGATCTAAGAGACTACTCGGGGGCCAGAGAACAAGCTGAGAAAGCCTATTCCCTCGGCCATCCATTACCGGGCCTGAGAAACAAGCTCCAGCGTGCGGGCCACTGGAACTGAACAGATAGTCAGAGCGTTCTTTTTTGGCCAATGCCCCCACGAGCGTCACCAAGGGTGCCGCGCTGACGATCTCCATGCGCTGGGCCGACCGCCTGATCGGCCTTGTCAGCGTCATCATCCTTGCGCGCCTGCTGGCGCCCGAGGATTTCGGCATCATCGTGATGGCCTCGTTGGTCATTGGTCTGGTGGATGCCCTGCTTGATCTAGGCGTTCATATCCCCCTCATTCAGAACCGCTCTGCCACGCAATCCCATTATGATACCGCCTGGACGCTGCGACTGCTGCAGGCGACGCTTGCTGCCGGCTTGGTCTGGCTCGCCGCTCCGTGGGCAGCGGGCTTCTTCAATGAACCTCAGGTTACGCTGGTCATCCAGGTATTGGCTATCTCGTTTCTTTTGAGTGGCCTTGAAAATATCGGGGTGGTGAACTTTCAGAAGGAGATGCGCTTTGGCAAGGAATTCCAATTCCTGTTCGCCAAGCGCATGGCGGGATTTATCGCCACGATTAGCCTGGCGCTGCTGTTGCAATCCTTCTGGGCCCTGGTCGCGGGTACGCTGGTGGCGCGGTTGGTTGGACTTGCCCTGAGTTACGCCATGCACCCCATGCGCCCTCGCGCCAGCCTGGCGCGGTTTGGGGAGATCTTTGGGGTATCGCAATGGGTTCTGGCTCGTAACGTGGGGGTGTATCTGGATCAGTCCCTTCATCTGATGCTGGTGGGACGCCGCGATACCACCGGGGTAACGGGGGGTTATTCCATGGCCAATGAGGTTTCCAGCATGCCCACCACGGAGTTGCTGGCCCCCATCAATCGCGTGCTGTTCCCGGCCTTTGTTCAGGTTAAACATGATTTGTCCGAGCTTAAACGGCTGTTTTTGCTGGCACAGGGCGTGCAGGCGCTGATCGTGATCCCTGCCGGTGTCGGGCTTGCGCTGGTGGCAGAGGGGGCAGTCATGCTCCTTCTAGGCGAGCAGTGGGGCTTTATCGTTCCCTTTGTGGAGATCATTGCCTTGGTCACAGTGGTGACAGCCTTGATGTCCAGCGGGGTTTTTGTCTGCATCACTCTGGGCCGCGTGGCATTGATGGCCTTTTATGCCTGGTTTCAAGTAGCCCTGTTTGCACTATTGGCCACGGTAGTTTTTACGCAGGCAGATGCCGAGCAGATCGCCGCCATTCGCTTGCTCACGGCTTTATTGAGCGTGGGCGTTTTTGCGTGGATTCTTACCCGCACACTGGAAGGACTCGCCGTACTCGATATCATCAAGGCGGTTTACCGCCCCATCCTTGCTGCTCTTATGATGAGCGTGTGCGTTCTGGGACTTGGTGGTCTCCTATCCGGGCCTGATTGGTGGCTGTTGGTATGCAGGGTTGCCATCGGTGTACTGAGCTATATATTCGCCGTAGCGTTGCTCTGGTGGGTGTCGGGTGGCCCGCCGGGTGCGGAGCGATATGTACTGGACAAGTTATGCCCCTTGGTCAAGCCCATCTTGCGCCGTGTTTCACGGATTGGCAGGCACACGTATTGAGCGGGTATCGGCCGCATTCTGTAAAAGCCGCGCCATGAACCGTGCCGGGATGCGGTCCCAGGGCGAAAAGCGAGGTAATTGCCAGTTGTCTGAAGCCAGGGTGGCCACACCGCTGGCGGTGCTAAAGGCTGCATCAAAGCCAAGCTCTCGCACCAGCGCCACATGCTCGGCCAGGTAATCATCGAACGGGCGGCCATTGGGATAGGCAAACAGCGTGACTGAATCATCCAGCAGCGACTGAAGGTCGGCGCGTCCTTGCTGGATCTCTTGGCGTACCGTATCGGTGCTCACCGTGGTGAAGATAGGGTGTGTCACTGTATGGCAACCCAGGACCATGCCGGATTTTTGCATCATGCGCACTTGGTCCGAGGTCATCATGAGGTCAGTCGGCAATCGGCTCGACACCGGCCTGATGATTTGCTGAATGAGGGCGTCACGGTCCATGGGGTCAAGATTCTTCAGCAGTGCAATCAAGCGGCGGGTGGAGCGGCGTTTTTCATGGATCGATCCTGTGAGGAAGCGTTGCCCCAGGCTATCGCTCAGGTCCAGCAGATCCGTTTCCATCAGGCGCACGGCCTCGATCACCGTGTCATGCCACATGCGCCCTCCATCCAGATACCCGGTGGAGATGAAAAAGGTCGCCGGCACCCTGTACTTGTCGAGGATGGGCAGGGCAACGGTGGCATTGTCTGCATAGCCATCGTCGAACGTGACGCAAGCGGCGCGAGAGGGCAACGTGCCGTCGCGCAACCGGTCGATGGCCTCAGGCAGTGGCAGCAGGTTGAAGTGCTGGGCCAGAAGGGCAATCTGCCAGTCAAAGGTGACGGCATCCAGAGCTTCCGGACGAAAGGGGTCCGGCTCGGACAGCACCTGATGAAAAATCAGGATGGACAGACGCCCGCGCTGGTTTCCCGGGCTGAACAGGGGCAACAACATCCGGGAGAGGTTGACCAGGCCCTGATCGGCCCACCCGCCAGCGCGCGGCGGGGTCCAGCCCCTCGCCATAATGGTCTGTGCCGGAGGGTGGCTCATGGCATCATCAACTCCTCATAGGTGGTATACAAGAGGGGCCTGACGTGCTCCCACTGAAATCGCTTGACCTCTTCAAGACCGGCTCGAGTCAGTTCATCCCGCAGTCCGCCATCATCCAGCACCTGCAACACGCCCTTAGCCATGGCCTCGGGCGAACCGGGCGGCACCAGCCACGCCGTGCGACCGTGCTCTACCAGATAGGGTACGCCTCCCACATCGGTGCTCACCACGGGAACGCCACTGGCCAGGGCCTCAAGCACGGAATTGGGGGTGTTGTCCGTGAGGCTGGGGTTGAGCATGATGTCGGCCTGCTCGTAGAGCCCGGGAAGTTCTGCGCCATCCAGGCGCCCGGTGAATCTCACCCATGGAATGAGTCCGAGTTCTTGCACCAGGGCCTCCAGGGCAGGCCTTTCCGGGCCATCGCCAGCAATCGTCAGATGAGCCATTGGATAGCGCGCTCGTATGAACACCAGGGCCCGAATTGCCGTGGCGTTGTCGTAAATGTCTTCGAGGTTGCGCGTCACTATCAGGTGCGGGCGGGCCTCCACCGCACCCTCCCCGGCTCGTGCACCTGCCGCAGAGGTAACTTGAGGATTGAATCGAGACAGATCCACAACGTTGGGGACAATGGATACCCGCTTACCAAAGTGTTGGAAGATGTCCTGCAAAAAACCCGAAGGCACAATGACTCGAGTGCTGCGCCTCATGGATGGCTCCACCCAACGCCATGCCCTTTGAAAAAATTTGAGCGCTCCACCACCACGGTAGTTGACCACGACGGGCACCCGCCGAAAACTGGCCACCCAGATGGCTGGTGCCGCGAAAAGATGCCAGGCCCAGCCGGAGTTGGCCATCACATGCACCACATCCACGCGACCGGACATCCGCCACAATTGCACCAGGTAAGGCACAAGCCGGAACAGAGCGCGCAGCCCCCGGATGCGGCCTACCCAGTCCGGCCGGTAAGGGGCGTTGGTCGGTACCAGATGCACTGACTGGCCGTCCTCTTCCAGGAGCCGCGCCAGTTGTCGGGTTTGATTGGCAATCCCCCCCGGTGGGGGCGGCAAAGGCCCAACAAGCCCGATTCGCAAGGATGGAGACGACTGACTCATGTTCGGGCCGCGTAGGCCTCCGACTCCAGGGTGACATACTTGCCCGATTTGGCCGGAGGGATGTGGTCGTGGAAGGAAAAGGAAATGGGCAGATCCGAGTGCATCATGGCGTGCATTCGCTGGCGCATGCTTGCTAGCTCGGCCTCTGGTACCGGCGCGTCGCGCACCAATCGTACTTCGATGGAGAGGTCCTTTTTCTGGACGATGCGAAACTGCTTGAGATCTGGCAGGTCGCGCAGAATACCCACCAGAGCAGCGCTGTGAATGAGATTGCCATCGGGTCCCACAAGGAAATCTGTCATGCGCCCTTCCACCTGCGCCAGCACCGGGAGAGTGAGCCCGCAGGCACAAGGGGCATGGCTCAATTGAACGCGATCCCCCAGGCGATACCGAAGCAGGGGCATGCCATAGCCATCCAGGTTGGTGACGATCAGGTCTCCTGCGCCTTGGGGGTCGGGCTTGTCTACCTGGAGCATGACGTGCTCGGCAGCAATATGCATGTTGCCAGCGGGGCATTCGTGGGCCAGGTGACCGCCATCACGGGAACCGTACTCGTTGCCGATGGGGCACTGGAACACCTCCCTCATCTTCTCACGCTGGTGGGGGTACAGGACTTCCGAGGTGCAGGTGGTGAGTTCAGGACGCCACCCGCCGAACGCATCGGGGTGGCGCTCCATGTAGAGTGCCATGTGGAATAGCACTGTCGGGTAACCATACACCAGGCGGGGGCGAAAGCGTTTGAGTATTGCCGCATTTCGGGCCTGCGCGGTATCACTGAGATCCAGCGCTGATATCACGATCTGGTTGAGAAACCAGCGATCCTTGAAGCGACGGATAGCATCCTGTTTGTTCAGTTCGACCGGAGAGCCCCACACATCCACCTGACGGCTGCCCGGCTGGATGCCGAACCATGCTCGCCCACGCAGCTTGGCCGCATTGTGCCAGGACTCCTTTTGCCTGTCGGTGAAGAACACCAACGGCTGCCCCGTGGAGCCACCGGTGGAGTGCCGGATCAGCCGGTTCGTGTGGGTATCGGCCACCATGTGGGACAGGTGTTCGCGTACGTCATCGCGTTCCACCACTGGCAGTTGGTCCAATACCTCAATGCTCAGCTCTTCCGTATGCTTGATCCCCAGTGCCTCAAAGCGCCGGCGGTAGAAGGGTACGTGCGCCCAGCAGTGCTTCAGGAGGGATTGCAGTTTGCGTTTCTGCAAGGCCTGGAGGTCTTCGAGGGGGAGGCGTTCAGTGTTTCGCAGGGAGTGATAACAGGCGGCAGTACTCCGACCACGCAAGCGTTCGTGAAGTGGAAACACCCCTTTGCCGATCAACCATTCCTGCATGGCCGCTTGTATCCCTGATGGGTCGTGCGCTTGATTCGTGTGAGCGCAGGTTTGTTATTCGCGGTTCAGTGTATCCCAGCAGATGGCCTCGAAGCACCGTGCCACGGCCAGTGATGAGCAATGATCTTCCACGTGCTGCCGGGCCGAGCGGGATAGACGCTGTTTGAGTGCTGCGTCGGACAGAACCTGATCGATGGCCCGCGCCATCTCCTCGGGCGAATCGGCCAGCCTGTAGTGCTCATCAGGGGTGAGGGGCAGGCCTTCCACACCCAGAGTGGTGGAGACCACGGGCAGGCCCATGGCCATTGCCTCGTAAGCCTTGATGCGTGTGCCTCCCCCCACGCGCAGGGGGATCACGTAGACCGCCGCGCCCTGTACATGTGGCCTGATGTCGTCCACAAAACCGGTGAAGGTCCAGGGCAACCGGCGTTTTTGCGCCGCTTCCACCAGTGCGGGCGCCGGATTTCGACCGACGATGGTCACACGTGCGTTGGGGCGTTGCCGGGTGAGCAAAGGCCAGACCTCATCCATGAAAAAGCCGATGCCGTCGATGTTGGCCTGCCAATCCATGGCCCCGGTGAACACGATATGGTCTTCATCTCCCGGCTCATGATAGGAAAAGAATTCGAGATCCACTCCCGTGGGGATGGTTTCCACCCGTTGCACGCCCTCAAGCTTCGAGAAGCTGTCGGCATCCCGCTCAGAGACGGCCACCACGGCGTCGAAACGCGGCAACTGCTGCGCTTCGAATGCTGCCATCTTGCGGTACTGGGACGACCAGACGCGGCGTTTGAGAGGGTTGGGCGACACCATTGCATGGCGCCGGAAGATCTCCGCTTCCACATTGTGCGTGAACATGAGCGTGGGGCAATCACTCTGCTCTGGCATCAACGTGGCGGCATGCACAAAGTCGAAGACGGCGATATCGATACCCTGCGCCAACTGTTGCCGCACGAGGTCCATGGCGGGCTGGTTGCGCCCTGCCGCCACGGACACCGGCACATCGGCCACCAGATGGCGGAGTCGCATGGCTTTTTGAAGGCCCGAACGAGGCACGGCCGGCCAGCTTACAAACCGATCACAGATGGCGCCAAGCGCCTCTTGATGGGCCTCGGATTGCCCAGGAGATTCCGGCGAGGCCAGGATGATCTCGAACCGACCGCCCTTCATGCCCCGCAGGATCTGGGTGGTTCTGATCTTGCCTCCTTCGTCCGGTGGCAGCAGGAAACGTGGCGATACGAATAACAGGCGGGGGCGATCACTCACCAGCAAAGCCCCTGATACCGCGCCTTGAGGGCCGTCCGATCTTTCAGTCCCACCAGGTCAATCACGAGCTGATCCTCTCTGGCATGGGAGATCACCTGCTCCACCAGTGCCGCATCACTCAAGCCCACCACAATCACCTCAGATGCCTCAATCATGGCGCGACAGTCCTCCATGAGTTGAGATGCAAGATGCGGCAGGGTCTCTTCGATGTAGCGGCGGTTGGCACCGATCACGCGCGACAACTGCACGTTGGGGTCGTGAATCTTCAACTCCAGGCCCTTACCTATCAGTCGTTCGGCCAGTTCCACCAGTGGGCTTTCGCGCATGTCGTCGGTGCCGCTCTTGAAGCTCAGCCCAACAAGCCCAATGCGGCGCTTGCCAGTCTCCAGAACAAAATTGGCGGCGTGGTCCACCTGCAGATGATTGCTTGGGATCAGGCTGCCCAAGGTGGGCACATCCGTATCCAACTCCTTGCTCATATGCAGCAGGGCGCGCAGGTCCTTGGGCAGACAGGAACCGCCGAAGGCAAACCCCGGGCGCAGATAGGCGGGGGAGATGTTGAGTTGTCGGTCCAGTGTGACCAGGTGCATCACGTCCCGCGAGTCCAAACCCAGCGATTGAGAGAGGCGACCGATCTCGTTGGCAAACACGATCTTCAGGGCGTGGAAGGCGTTGCAGGCGTACTTGACCATTTCGGCGGTGCCGATTTCCGTGCCCACAAAATCGCAGGGCAAGTGTTCGAAAATCGGGCGAACCTGATCCAGTGTGCGCGCCGAGTCACCCCCGACCACGGTAAACGGAGGGTTGTCATAGTCCTTGATGGACGACCCCTCACGGAGGAATTCGGGCTGGAAGGCGAGCCCGAATTCCTGCCCCAGTGTTTTACCGGAATGGCTCTCCAGTAGCGGCTTCATGCGCTCAAGGGTGGTGCCGGGCTTCACCGTGGAGCGCAGCACCACGGTGTGATAATGATCCACACCTGCCAGCGCCTGACCAATCTGCTCGGCCACCTTGTCGACGGCGACGAGGTCCTGGCTACCATTCTTTCGGGAAGGCGTGCCAACGCAGATGAACGAGATGTCCGTTTGAGAGATGGCTTGCGCCACGTCATCGGTAACCGTGAGGCGGCCGGCATCCACCACTTCCCGCGTGAGTTCCTGTATGCCCTCTTCCACAATGGGCGAATGACCGCGCCGCAGCAGATCCAGTTTATGTGGATCGATGTCGACGCCGATCACGCTGTGGCCATCCCGGGCCAGACAGGCGGCCGATACGGCACCCACGTAGCCCATGCCAAAGATTGCTATTCTCATGCTGGTCCATCCCGGTGGTTCAGATTACCATGCCCCATTTGGGCATCCATGTGCGCACATCACCATGTCTGACAACGTTGACCTACGCGACAAACCCCTTTCAACCGGCCTTGGCGGGATCCTCTTGCGAGGTGGCGCCGTGTCCGGCGAGAAGCAGGATGTTCTCACCAAAAGGCTGAAGGGCGCACCGTCGGTGAGTCGTGCGGACAACGCCTTGTGCGCGGCTACTGGCGGGAACACGCTCATTGATGAGGGTTTGATTATTGGCATCGTGGGGCGTGTGCGCTACGGGGACGCTACCAGCGTCGATGCCGTCCTGCAAGCACTGGCCAAGGATTACCGACGTCTTGGCATCAAGGTGCTGGAGAGGCTGGCGGGGCCTTTTGCTCTGGCCATACTGGACCCACAAAACCATCATGCGCTGCTGGCCGTGGACAAGGTGGGGATTCAACAACTCTACTGTCGCGCCGATGGAGACGGATTGAGCTTTTGCTCTGCATTGTCGCCCCTGGCAGCGCTTTCCTCTGCGCCTCCCGCTCTGGACGATCAGGCGCTCTATGACTACCTGTATTGCCATTTTGTGCCCAGCCCTCGCAGCATTTACGAGGGCATTCAAAAACTGCCGGCAGGGCATGTGCTTGAGTGGCGCAAGGGCGAGACACGGATTGCGCCTTACTGGTTGCCCGATTTCCAGGAATCACCCGTGGATGTGCAGATGGCTGGCCGGGAGATGCTGTCCATCATCGAATCCAGCGTGCGCGCGGACGTCGCTCAAGCGGGTGCCGACAAGTCGGCGGCATTTTTGAGTGGCGGACTGGACAGCTCCACAGTGACGGGGATGCTGGCCCGTGCGAGCAAGGAAGCGCACGCCTATTCAATCGGGTTTGATGTGCCCGGATATGATGAGATGGCCTTCGCCCGTGTGGCTCGAGACCATTTCGGTGCCCATGGGCACGAATATTACGTTACGCCGGAAGATGTCACCCGCTGGCTGCCGCAAGTGGCCATGGCCTGCGACGAGCCCTTTGGCAACTCGTCCGTGCTGCCAGCCTTTCTCTGCGCCCAAAAGGCCCACGAGGATGGCGTGGAACTTCTCCTGGCGGGCGATGGCGGCGATGAGCTGTTTGCCGGCAACGAACGCTATGCCAAGCAGGGTGTCTTTGAGCACTTCAATCGTTTACCGGCATGGCTTCAGGCTCTGGCCGTGAAGGGCAGTGTTCCCTTGGCCCGCGTCCCGCTGGCTCGCAAGGTTCACAGCTACATCGCGCAGGCTCGCGTACCCTTGCCCGACCGCATGGATACCTACGCCTTTCTGGAAAGACACGACCCCATGGATGTGTTCGAGGAGGATTTTTTGGGGCGGGTAGATCCCGGCGAGCCTCGCCAGATCAAGCGATCACTGTTTGCCGAGCCCAGGAACGCCAGCAAGCTCAATCGCATGCTGTATCTGGACTGGCACTTCACGTTGCATGACAACGATCTTGTGAAGGTGAATACCGCCTGCCATCTTGCCGGGGTTGAGGTGGCGTATCCCATGGTCGCCGATGATCTGGTTTTGCTCTCCACACGCATACCCTCGCGGGACAAGTTGCGGGGCTCGCAACTGCGTTGGTTTTACAAACAAGGGGTTCGTGGATTTTTGCCGGAGGCCATCCTCGCCAAGAAAAAGCATGGCTTTGGGTTGCCATTCGGCATCTGGCTTCGTGACTACGCGCCCTTGCGGGAAATGGCCTACGATTCGTTGTCGCGCATGAAAACCAGGGGTTACATTCGACCGGCCTTTATCGATGAACTGATCTCCCTGCATCGAAACAAGCACGCCGCCTACTACGGGGAGCTGGTCTGGATTCTGATGGTGCTGGATCTGTGGCTGGAGGGCCAGCAGCGCCGGTAGTATTCGAGAAGCTCAGGCCTTTCTGGCCGACAACAGGATGGCATGGCTCAGCAGGGCTCCCATTGCGGGTACTCGGGCCAGCAGCCGCCTTAGGTAGTCGTGCTCCACCCAGGGCTGGAAGCGCTGCAGACGCCCCGGCAGGATCGGTACCCAGTGCACCTTCACATCGACACCCCCATGCTGGTGCAACCAGTCAACGAGCTGACGATGGCGGTCGTAGCGTAGATTCAGTGGTCTTCGGAGAAGGCGGGAAACGAATCGCCTGGCGCGGGTGGACAGGCAGTCTCGGTTGAGGGCGTCCACCCATATCTGCCCACCGGGGCGGACAGTGGCGGTGAGTTCCCGAACAGCGTCTTCCGGTCGGGACAGTGCCTGAAGCACTCCAAAACACATCACCCCATCCAGACTTCCAGGCTGAATGGGCAATTGCGTGGCATCGCCCACGGCCCAGGGAATGGAGGCATGACTGCGTGCTCTGGCCTTTTGAACCGAGGGGAGGGAGTAATCCAGGCCGATGGCACACACCCCGCGCTCAGCCAGGTAACGGGTGTAGCTGCCGGCACCACAACCGGCATCAACCCACAGCGCATCGGGCACATCCCCCTGCCATACGCGCTGAAAGTTCCGCAAACGGGTTTCCAGCCCTGAGGTGCTCCACCCCGCAATTCCGGCGTCATCCTGAAACCGCTGGCCACGTTCCACAAAGCGGCGTCGCCATTGTTCTTCGAATCCTGGGCGGGTCATGGGAGCTTGTGTTGGTTGTTTGCCGAGAAGTGTAACGGATCCCATCCGCCTGGGTCATTCCCCCGCAACGCACAGCCCCCGTTTTTCGCGTTAAACTGACGAGATTGCCATTCACATCACCCGGACAGCCGCATGAGCACTGCACAGACCGACAACCTCAACATCGCCTCCGTGGACTACATGCCCTCGCCTCGGGAGATCAAGGCCCAGTTGCCCATGTCCGAGGCGGCGGAGCACACGGTGCTGCAGGGGCGCCAGGCCTTGTGCGACATCCTGGATCGCAAGGATCCGCGGTTATTCGTGGTGCTGGGGCCCTGCTCCATCCATGACCCGGAGGCGGGGCTGGATTATGCCCGGCGGCTGAAGCTGCTGGCGGACGAGGTGGCCGACACCATGCTGCTGGTGATGCGGGTGTATTTCGAGAAACCCCGCACCGCCGTGGGCTGGAAGGGCTTCATCAATGACCCGTATCTGGATGACAGCTTCCGGATCGACGAGGGCATGGCCAAGGCACGGCGTTTTCTCATGGACATCAACGAACTGGGCCTGCCGGCGGCCACCGAGGCCCTGGATCCCATCGCGCCCCAGTATTACGGGGATCTGATCGCCTGGACGGCCATCGGCGCCCGCACGGCGGAGTCGCAGACCCACCGGGAGATGTCCTCGGGGCTGTCCACGCCGGTGGGCTTCAAGAACGGCACGGATGGGGATCTGGGGGTGGCGGTGAACGCCATCCTGTCGGCATCCAACCCGCATAGTTTCCTGGGCATCGGCAGCGACGGGCAGTCGGTGATCCTGCGCACCCGGGGCAACCGCTACGGGCACCTGGTGCTGCGCGGTGGCAATGGCCAGCCCAATTACGACACGGTCTCCGTAGCCTTGGCCGAGCAGGCCCTGGAGAAGGCGGGCATCCCCAAGAACATCGTGGTGGACTGCTCTCACGCCAATTCCTCCAAGAAGCCAGAATTGCAGCCGCTGGTGATGAAGGATGTGATGCATCAGATCCGCGAGGGGAATCAGTCCATTGTTGGTCTGATGGTGGAGAGTTTCCTGGAGGAAGGGAACCAGCCCATGGCGGAGGATCGCTCCAAGCTGCGCTATGGCTGCTCCATCACCGACGCCTGCGTGAACTGGGCCACCACGGAGGAGATGATCCGTGAAGGGGCCGAGGTGCTGCGGCAGGTGCGCAAGCAGGCCTGAGGGGCCTGCTTTCAGGGTTCGAGTGAGCCGATGCGACTGTCAGCCGATCAGACCAGGGTCATCAAGCAAACCGCACGGGATCTGTTTGGCCCCGAGGCGCAGGTGTGGCTGTTTGGCTCGAGGGTGGATGATTCCTTACGGGGTGGGGACATTGACCTGTTGATCCAGTGCCCCCAGCCCCTGGAGGAGCGAAAGCGCCAATCCCTGCGGATGGTGGCGCGGCTTCAGATGGCACTGGGCGACCAACCCATCGATGTGCTGGTACTGGACCCGAATACACCCCGCCAACCGATCCATGATCGGGCGCTGAAAACAGGTATACCTTTATGAGTCGGGAGGAATTTTTACCGGTTGATCGTTTTCTCCACACCCTGGAGATTGTATCTCGAGAGGGGCATCACCTGGCCTACAGTTGGCGACGCCTTTACACCGAAAACATCTCCGAGGAATGGGTTCGCCAACTGGAAGATCGGCCGGAAATGGCTGAGAGACTGGAGGCCTTTGTATCGAGATTCTCCAGGATGCAGGACACCATCGCCGACAAGCTGCTGCCTCGTTGGCTGAAGGCACTGGCGGAAACCCCAGGCAGCCAGATTGAGGTGCTGAACCGGGCCGAGCGGCTTGGGGTGCTGAACAGCACGTCGGAGTGGTTGGAAGCACGAAAGCTTCGCAACGAACTGGTTCACGAATACATGACCTGCCCCGCAGAGTTTGCCGCGAGCCTGCTGCTGGCCAGGGATCATGCTCTAATGCTGATGGACACCTATGAGAGTCTGCGCGAGGATGCTCAGACGCGCCTGAATCTGCCGGACACTCGGCTGCCCGGACAGATCAAGCGCCCGTGTTAACTGTCATACATCACGGTGGTGAGGCACCCCCGGTGATGAAAGATACATTACGAGCCCCTCTCCCCAATGTACGCTCATTCTGAGGCGTGGCGATGGGCTACGAACAGGGCAAAGGAAGGGAACCCTCGGTCATACAGGGCCAGATTTTCGGTGTTGAGGCCTCTGAGCAGGCGTTCTGCGAGGAAGCGCTCACCCATTCGCATGGAGCCAGCTCGCAACTCAGGGGCACTCGCGTCAGAACATCCTGCTGGCTGACCAGCAGCGCCATCGGCCGCTGGGTTTTGGTCTGGTTCCCCTGGGTACCAAACTCCTCGGCCAACTCATCGCTGAGGGGTAGTCGCGCCTTGGTGCCGTCCACGGCAACGAGCCGATAGCCCATCCATCGTTGGGCCGGATGCTGGTCATAAAAGGTCTTCACAGCCCGCTGCTCCAAGACTCAGACTATCACCTTCCCGGTGGAGCCGGCCGCGTCAAGGAGACGGTGTCGGCTCCACCGGTATTGCCGGTTATGCGCTGATTTAAAGATGTCTTGAGCGTCTGCGTATCCAAGGCAGCAAGCCCAACCCAAGGGCCAGAAGGGCCATGGTGGAGGGAAGAGGGATCGCGATATCCGTGTCCTGGACGAAATAGAAGCTCTGTCCGGCGGCGATTCCGCCCTCGGGCAGCAGGATGCTCAGCTGAAGAAAGGCGTCGTGTTCAGGATCAGTGATAAGCGGCAGGACAGGAATGGAGTATGTTGCTGTAAAATCCTCCAGACCCAGTATTTCACCGGCAGCTGAAACGGGGGTGAAATCCATGCCCGCAAGAGTACCCTCTGTGCCGGGATCGGCAAGCGTCGCATCAAAAACGATCCGGTATTTCCCTTCGCTCCACAATGTCAGTTCGGTGATTGCTTCGCTAGTGTCTTCGTTGGTAAGTGTCCAGATGCCGCTCGTGTATGTTTCGGTAACTGAGTCGAATGTTGGGAAAGTATCTTCCTGGCTAATGCCGAACAGTGTCCAGGGGCCTTGTTGATCATCTTCTCTGACGCCACTCAGGCCGCCTCCCAGATCGGTCCAGGTTAAGGTGGATGTAGCGCCGTCTGCAAAGGTGGCCGTGACATTCAAGATGCCCTCCATGTCTCCAAAGGTGACAAAGGGCCTGATGTCGAAAAAGCCGCCACCTTCGGTATCCTTGATGATGTTTGCGGAAGCGCTGCCTGTGTATGTGATAAGGATGATCGATAGTAATAGTACGGCAGGTCTGAAACTTCGCATGATCATTTGCCTCTGACTATGTATTTAATTCGTTTTTGCCTTTGCTCTGCCTGTGATGGGCGGGCGTCGTGATTTTGTGAATCCTGTCACATAATCATGGTGATAGGACTTAGGGTTGGTTGAACCCGTTAAAGTTAGGCAAAAAACGAGCCTGATGCTTTCCTGGGCTTGAGTTTTTTGCGTGTATCATATTGATGTCATGGCTAACTTTCTGGGAATTGGCAAATTATTTATTTTTGCTTCATTTGCGGAGAGTGGTAGAGGACGGGGTGGCTTGACCTTGCGTTTTTGGCTTTTTGTAAAGATGTCTGACAGTCATGAGCTTTGAGTTGAGTGTTCTTGGTCGGGTGGCAGGTCTGGTGTCGGCACTTTCATCGGTGAGTCCGTGAGTGCTGTCTTTTACTCGTGGGTGGGCGCAGGAGGAATGGACAGGCACTCTCGACCCTTTTCTCCATTGTGGGCCTGATGGTGGAGAGTTTCCTGGAGGAAGGGAACCAGCCCATGGCGGAGGATCGCTCCAAGCTGCGCTATGGCTGCTCCATCACCGACGCCTGCGTGAACTGGGCCACGACGGAGGAGATGATCCGGGAGGGGGCCCGGGTGCTGCGGCAGGTCCGCAAGCAGGCCTGAGGGGTCTGCTTTCAGTGTTCGAGTGAGCCGATGCGACTGTCAGCCGATCAGACCAGGGTAATCAAACAAACCGCACGGGATCTGTTTGGCCCCGAGGTGCAGGTGTGGCTGTTTGGCTCGAGGGTGGATGATTCCCTGCGGGGTGGGGACATTGACCTGTTGATCCAGTGCCCCCAGCCCCTGGAGGAGCGAAAGCGCCAATCCCTGCGGATGGTGGCGCGGCTTCAGATGGCACTGGGCGACCAACCCATCGATGTGCTGGTACTGGACCCGAATACACCCCGCCAACCGATCCATGATCGGGCTCTGAAAACAGGCATACGGCTATGACCCAGAGTGAATTCTTACCGGCTCATGGTTATGCGGGGTTCAACTGGACTTTGTGAACCCTGTCGAGCCTAATGCTTTTACCTGCGTGCCAAAGATCATAGGAATCTTGCATCGCAAGCCAGCTTTGCGGTGTGCGGCCAAGTGCTTTCGATAAACGCAATGCCATTTCAGGGCTGACGCCGCTTTGCTGCTTAAGGATCCGGCTCAGAGTGGAGGGAGAGACATCCAACTGCTCTGCCAGGTAACGGCAACTGAGCCCATAGGGCTCCATATAGGTTGCAAGGATGAACTCGCCAGGATGAGGGGGATTGTGCATAGCCATCAGTGATAATCCTCGTAATCGAGCAGATACACATTGCCATCGTAAAACTCGAAGGTCAGCCGCCAATTCCCACTGACGGAAATGGCCCATGTATCTCTTCTATCCCCCTTCAGTTGGTGGAGCCCATACCCAGGTATTTCGAGATCTGCAATTTCCAGAGCGGAATCCAGAGCGGCGAGTTGCATTCGCAGGCGCTTGGCATGCTTTGCCTGGATACCCCGAGTACTCCCTGTCTCGTAGTATCGCTTCAGTCCCTTGTGCCTGATTGATTTGATCATGACAGACCAGTGTAGCGCATTGCGCACCGCGCAACAATGCCGCCACGTAATGCGAGTCAGCGCGATCCTCACCCCAAACCTTCATTCCTCCGCAAAAACGCCTCAAACATGAACAGACTCCACAGTGGGGCGCTGTAGTCCCGCTGGCCGCTCACGTGGGCATCCACCAGGTGCTGGAGGGTGTTCATGTCGAAGATGCCGGAGTCCCTGAGGCGGTCGCCCAGGATGGTTTCCTGCAGGCGTTGTTTCAATGGCCCGCGGAACCACTGGGCCAGGGGGACGGCGAAGCCCTGTTTGCGGCGGTAGAGGATGTCGTGGGGCAGGTGCGGCTCCATGGCCTTCTTGAAGATGTACTTGCCCTCGCCGCCCTTGAGCTTCATGTCCGGTGAGAGGCCGGAGATCCATTCCACCAACGGGTGATCCAGGATGGGCACGCGTACTTCCAGGGCGTGGGCCATGCTGGCGCGGTCCACCTTGGTGAGGATATCGCCGGGGAGGTAGGTCTTCATGTCCAGGTACTGCACCAACGACAGGGGATGATCCGTCGGGGAGCGCTGGGCGTGGTAGCGCAGGACCTCCACGGGATGATAACCCTGCAGGCTGCGGCGGAAGGATTCGCTGTAAAGGCGCTGGCGCTGTTCGTCGCGGATGATGGCGTTGTTGTTGAAATACCCCTCCACGGCATCCCGGGCCAGGGCCTGGAAGGTGGCCTTGGCCCGGAACATGCGAGGTGCCCAATCGGCCTTGGGGTAGAGGTGCGCCATGGCGCCAAACAGGGGGCGGCGCAGGCCCAGCGGCATGATGGAGCGCAAGCGCTCTTCCTGCACATGGAAGCGATAGCGCCGGTAACCAGCCAGGTTTTCATCCCCCCCATCGCCAGACAGGGCGACCGTCACCTGCTCCCGCGCCAGCTCGCACACCCGGTAGGTGGGCAGGGCTGAGCTGTCGGCATAGGGTTCGTCGTATAACTCGGCCAGTCGGTCGAGCAGCCCGAAGTCGTCCGGGTCCACCTGGCGCACCTGGTGACTGGTGCCAAAACGCTGCGCCACCTGGGCGGCGTGGGCGGATTCATCAAAGGCCGGGTCGCTGAAGGCGATGGAGCAGGTCTTGACCGGATCGGATGACAGACCGGCCATCATGGCCACCACGGCACTGGAGTCCACACCACCGGAGAGGAAGGCGCCGAGCGGCACCTCGGCCACCAATCGCACACGCACGGCCTCGCGCAGGCGTTCCTCCAGCCCCTCCATGGCGTCCGCCTCGCTCATGGGGCCCGTATCCCGGAATGGCACGTCCCAGTAGATGCGGGGTTCGGGCACTCGCAGGCCGCGGTGGATGGACAGGGTGTGCCCCGGGGGGAGCTTGTGAACGGCATCGTAGATGGTGCGCGGCTCGGGGACGTAGCCATAGGCGAAGTAGTCGTCCACCGCCTGCGGGTCCAGGGCCCGGGGCAGGTCCGGGTCGGCCATCAGGGCCTTGAGCTCGGAGGCGAAGGTGAGCATGCCGTCAGGCCTGATGGCGTAGTAGACAGGCTTGATGCCCAGGCGATCCCGGGCGATGAACAGGGTGTCCACGTTCCGGTCCCATACGGCAAAGGCAAACATGCCCCGGAAGCGTTTCACGCAGGCCTCGCCCCATTGTTCCCAGGCGTGGACGATCACCTCGGTGTCGCAGTGGGTGCGGAACTGGTGGCCGGCGGCCTTGAGCTCTTCGGTGAGTTCGGGGAAGTTGTAGATCTCGCCGTTGTAGGTGACGACCACGGACCCGTTCTCGTTGAACAGGGGTTGCTGGCCGCTGGACAGGTCGATGATGGACAGGCGCCGGTGGGCGAAGCCCAGCCCCGGTTCCACGTGGATGCCGCCCTCGTCCGGGCCCCGGTGGAACTGGGTCTGGTTCATGCGTTCCAGCAGTGCCCTGTCGATGGGGCGCTGTTCGCGGGTGTCGAAGATCCCTGTGATGCCGCACATAAGCCTTGTTCTCTGATTATCGGGCGGACCCAACCAGCCCATCGTAAATATCCAGATACCCCCGAACCATGGCATCCATGCTGAACGATGCCTCGGCACGGGCGCGTGCATTGGTCCCATGGGCTGCCGCAGTCTCCGGCGAGGCCAGATACCCGGCCAGAGCGTCCGTCAGGGCGCCCACGTCCCCGGCGGGGATCAACCGGCCGGTGTGGCCCTCCTCCACCAGGTCCGGGTTGCCCCCCACATGGGTGGCAGTGACCGGCAGCCCCGTGGCCATGGCCTCCAGGATGGTGTTGCAGATGCCTTCGGCCAGCGAGGGCACGACGAACAGATCCATGGCCCGCATCAAATCGGGCACGTCATCCCGGGCGCCGGGCAGCCAGGCGCGATCGGTCAAGCCAGCCTGCTCCAGGCGCTCACGTAAACCGGCCAATTTCGGGCCATCACCGATCATGACCAGGCGGGCGCCCTCGTGCCCCGGGCGCTGACACAACTGGATGAAGGCCTCCACCAGCACCTCGGGCGCCTTCACCGCCTGCATGCGCATCACTGCACCGATCACGGTGGCCCCCTCCGGGGCAAATCCCTCTGGCAATGCTGCGTCCCTGCCCCCCCGTGGGAGCGGCCCTCGGCCGCGAATATCGAAGCCTCCATCAGCCTCCCTGACCCCGGAATCATACGGTAAAGCCACTGGCCGAAACCGCCCCGTGTTCACCCCATTGCACACATGATTCAACCGGGAGGCCGGCACCCCGATTGCGTCCTGCAGATACCCCAACTGGTGCCGCGACAGTGCAATGTACTGCCCCACCAGCGGCCTCACCAGGCGGCGCAGTCGCTGGGTCTTGATACGCGAGCCATCCAGATCCCCCATGTCCCAACCATGCTCACCGTGCACCCGATGTCGCACGCCGGCCAGGGCCGCCGTCACCTGGGATTCCAGGGTGGCCATGTTGCGGGTGTGAACGATATCGGGCCGCAGTTCCCGCAGCAGGCGCCAGAGCCGGCCATGTACGGCCAGGTCCTTGCCCTCGCGCTTGTTCAGGGCGTGCAGGCTGACGTCGTCACGCTGGATGCGCTCGGCGAAGTCGGTGTAATCGGTCATGCAGATGATGGCATGCCGATAACGCTGAGGCGGCATGTGGTTGATCAGGTTCACCAGGCCGTTTTCCATGCCGCCCACATCCAGTCGGTGGATGATGTGGGCGACAAGCGGGGGTCGGTATACCCTGGGAGGCTGATCATTCATGGGCGGCGTCCGACGGCGTTTCGCCCACGTCTACATGACGAGGCGCCTGTTCCAGGAAATTGGCCAGCACATTACGGGCCTCGTCGGGTGAGACCTGGAACTCGGCACTCACGGCCACGAGCATTGAGCCCTCCCGATGGCCGGAAAGACGAGCCCAGGCCTCCAGAAGTTTCACCTCGATGGGGCGCACCGTCGTGTGGCCCGCCACCTGATACCAGTGCCACACCACACGGTCCTGCCCACCTCTGCCACGCAGGATGGTCTCCCGCACCGGGCGCTGCCCTCCATCGGGCAAGGTGACGGTTGCGCTGCCCTGAGCGATCCTTCGCCATTGATCGCCATCGAAGATGCGGTTGTCGTAGCGAATCAGGTCAGTACCCGGCTGGTTGTGGTGGTAGTGGAAAAGGTGCAGTTCCACTTCTTTCGTGGAACCCGTGTACACCACTTGGGACAGCGCGTCGGGCTCTGCCCAGCGAGGGCTCCAGGCGGGCTCCCTCAGGTGCTCGGGACCCCGCCATTGGGTCACTGCAGGGGCCAGGGGCTGCAGATCACCGGCCAGCCTGGCCATGCGCTGGTCCAGCCCGAGCTCGCTGGCCGGCGCCAGGGCGAGGGCCAGGATCACGGCCACGATGGGGGTGGCATGAGAGGCCAGGCGGCGGGTAGCAGGCACCACTGTGCCGGTGGACGCAGCGGTCTTCTCCCCAGCCACCTTGGCACTGAGCGGCTCATGGTCGTCCCGAAAGAAGGTGCCGATCCAGAACAACAGGAACATCACCAGGCCAAAGAACAACCAACCATAGATCAGGTGATCCACCCCCACGGCGTGTTCCATATTGGTCCAGTGGGCGATCATGATGATGCCGTAGGCGCGCAGGCCATTGGCAACGATGGGTACGAGGATGGACAGGGCCACGAAGGCCAGACGTCGCCAGATGCTGCGATAGACCAGATAGGCATACACCAGCCCCAGGGCCACGGAGGCGATCAGGTAGCGGATGCCGCTGCACACCTCGGCCACCACGAAGTCACCGGCCGGAATGCTGATGTAGTAACCCTCAGCGAAGGTGGGAATGCCACTGAAGCGCAGCATCCATACCGTGAACCAGGCGGTGTAGTCCTGCAGGATGGGCACCAGGAAACTGCCCACAGGCCAGGCGAAGAACAGGTAGGCCAGCGGGAATAAAATCACCCGGGATACCTGCCAGCCCATGATGGCCAGCACCAGCGCGGGCACCATGGCCACCACCACGAAAGTCTGCACCACGGTGACATCGGCGGCTCGAGCCAGGAACCAGCCAACGCCGAGGGCCAGGATCACCAGGGCGCCGAAGAGGCTGGGCGTGGGGCTGACCTGTGCCAGGCGATGGCGCTGTGTCCAGGCCAGGAAGAGGCTCAGTGGGAGGATGACCATGCCGTGGGCATAGGTATCGGAGGTAGTCCAGATGTAGATGAGTTGTTCCACGCTGGGCCAATAGAGGGCCAGCATGGCCAGGAAGGCGGCGGTGAGCAGGCCCAGGGCCAGAGACCATGGGAGGCCGCTCTTGCTGGCCTTGATGGGGGCCGGGGCAGCGGGTTGAGCTTGTGTGCTGGATGGACTGGTGTTCATCGACTTTCCTGCCCCCGATCACTCTCCAGCAGATCCACAAATCGCCCCATGTGCTCCGCCCAACTGTAATGCCTGCACACGCACGCTCGATTCCGGGCCCCGGTGTCAGCCGGGATCTCCCCCGTCAATACCGCGACCGCCAGTGCCTTCAGGGTCTCGGGCGTGTCACCCACCATGGGATCCACATCCTCACATACCCGCAGGCCATCCATGGCCTGGGAGGTGGCGATCACCGGGCGGGCCATGGCCATGGCCTCCAGCACCTTGTTTTGCACCCCGCGCGCAATGCGCAAGGGGGCGACGGCGGCTGCGGCATAAGCCAGGTACGGGCGCACGTCCTTGACCGCCCCGGTCACCTGCACGCCCTCGATCTCTTCCAATCGTTTCACCTCCGGACTGGGGCGGGCGCCCACGATGGTGAAACGGGCCTTGGGGCATTGTTTGTGGATCCCCGGAAAGATCGACTCGGCAAACCAACGCACCGCATCCACATTGGCCCAGTAGTCCATGGCGCCCGTGAAGACCAGATGATGCTCCCCCATATGGAAGGGCGAGGGATAGGCGTGCTCCGGTGAGAAGTAGTCCACATCCACGCCGTTGTCGATGGCATGGGTGACCCGGGCGGTCTCGGGGGACAACTGGCGGAACAGTTCCGCCTCTTCGTGGCTGACGAAGACCCCGGCCGTGGCCCGCGCAGAAGTCTGGCGTTCGAAGGCCAGCAGTTCGCGTGACTCGCGCAGGTAGAGCTGCTTCATGGGAAACCGATGCGATGGGGCGTACTGACGCCATTTATCGGAATCCACATCCACGAAGTCCACCACCACATGACACTTTGCATGGTCCTCGGGCCGCAGGTACTGAGCCATGGCCGAGGAAAACACCAACACCCGGTCGATGCCGGCATCCAGCTTTTTGTGCACCCACTCATGCATCCGGCCGTCGGCATAATAGGGCACTGTGAGGGCCTGGCCGGTCAGCAGGCCACGCAGGCTCTTGAGCTTGGCCAGGCGGGGGCGCAGGGCCTGAAGGTGGGCTTCTTCGCAATAGGCGGTGATGTCGTCCTGGTAGCGCCAATCTGCCGGGTCGTCCACGAAGCAGCCCAGGTGGATCCGGTAGTGGGCCGCCAGGTGCTTGAGCAGGTTGAAGGAGCGGATCTTGTCCCCCTTGTTGGGAGGATAGGGGATCCGGTGGGCCAGGAACAGAAGGTGGGGTTTTGTCATTACCGGGCTCCGGCCTTCGCGGCCGAGGGCCGCTCCCACGGGGTGGTGCTACATAGAGTGGTGCTGGCCCCGCTCCCTGTGGGAGCGACCCTTGGTCGCGAAAGTCGAAGACACGGACTCCACACCATCAGCCCAACCCCCTTGAGATCACCGGTCCCAATCGATTGGCCACCGGCAACGGCAACCGCTTCCAGCCAGCAATGAACAACCGATACTTGGGGTTGAGCGGATTGATGTCCGGAACATCCTTCGCCCGCACCAGGTGGTATTCGTAATACAGCGGCTCCGGCTCGAAACCCCAGTTCTTCTTGAAGCTGAAGGAGCCTGTGCCCCGTTTGCTGCGACCATAATCGAACAGGCGGTAGCCCTCCTGGCTGGCCCAGCGCATCACCTCCCAGTAAAGAAAATCAAAAGCGGCCAGGTCACGGGCCTCGGGGGTGCCCCCTCCGTAGTAAGGCAGCACCTCATCCCGGAACAGGAAACTCAGCACGCTGCTCACGGGCTGCCCGTCATGGCTGACCGTGGTCACCTGGGCCGCCTCGCCAAACTCATCCATCAGGGCCTGAAAGAACCGACGGGCGAACACCGGCGTGCCATGGCGGCGCACGCTGTCGGCATAAATGGGGAAGAATCGGTCGATGCCCGTATCCCGCTCCGAGGCCAGTTCCCGCTTGATGCCTTTGCGCACCATGGCCCGCTGCTTGCGGGGGATGGCCTTCATGTTCACGTCCGGGTCGGGATCGATGGGCTTGCGGAAGGTCACGTACAGGTCGTCCTTGCAGGGCCATTCGGGCAGGCGCCGCTCCCGGTGGCGCAGTTCCAGATAATCCACCTGGAGTTCCTCGGCCAGGTCCTGGGCGGCCTGGATCAGCGCCTGCTCGGCCTCGGCATCCTCGGCGGCCACGCCACCGTACACGCAGAAGGGCACGGAGATCAGGGCATTGCCAAACAGCAGGGTCTTCACATGCCCCAGGGGCAGCACACCGCGGATGCGGCCCCCGGATTCGGCGTAAAGGTAATATCCCTTATGCCCCAGGGCCTGCTCCAGCACCCGTTTCCACCCGGCACGGTGGAAAAAGGTGGCGTCGGGGCAGGCATCCACGAAGGCTTCCCAACCAGGCTCCATCGCCGGCTCCAGGCGCTGGACGGTCAGGTTCGTGGGCGGGTTTGAGGTCTGTGGCTGTGCGGTCATGGGCTGGGGGCAGGCTCCAGGAACACGCGGTCCATGCGGTCCCAGTGAAAGTCCTTGAGCAGTAGCTTGAGGCGCGATTCCGTGCGCTTCAGGTTGAGGTAATGGCGAACCCGGGTCTTGAGGCCGATGTTCTGCTGGCGGGGCTGGTCCGGGTCGATCTCCCAGGGGTGGAAATAGAACACCGCCGACTGCCCCTCGGCCTGATTGATACGCTGTATGGCCCAGCGGGACAGGTGATAGGGGAACAGGCGGAAATAGCCGCCACCGCCGCAGGGGAACTTCTGGCCCGCCAGTTCCAGGGTGGTCACCGGCACCTCCAGCAGGTCGCCTTCCACCGGGTAAAAGGCGAACCGGGGGGCCTCGGGCATGCCGTAGAGGTCGTGGCGGATGGGGTAGATGCTGGAACTGTAGCGATACCCCGTTTCCTGAAGGACATCCAGGGCCCAGAGGTTGTTGCGGCCAATGGAGTAACTGGCGGCCCGATAGCCCTGCACCGGGTCGCCGGTCACGTCTTCCAGCAGCGCCTTGGTGCGGGAGACATCCTGACGGAAGGCCTCCTGGGTCTGTTCCGTGGCACGAATATGGGACCAGCCGTGACTGGCGATCTCGTGGCCCTCGTCACGGGTGCGCCGCACCAGTTCCGGATAGCGGCGAGCCACCCACCCCAGATAGAAAAACGTGGCCTTCACGCCCTGCTCCGCGAACAGCGCCAGGATGCGATCCACGTTCTGTTCCACCCGGCAGGGCAGATCATCCCAACTCCCCCGGGAGATGTGTTCCTCAAAGGCGGAGACCTGGAAGTAGTCTTCCACATCCACGGTCATGGCATTGCGGATGCCCTGGGGGGCGTTGGGAACCTGGGTCACTGGGGCTTCTCCTTCAGGAAATGCTTGATGAAGCGGCGGACCTGGGAGATTTCCCGGTAGAAGGTCTTTTCCATGGTCTGGATGCGGCTTTCCAGTGCCGAGACCCGCAGTTCCAGGTTGCTCCAGGAGTAGTGGGCCGGCAGGCCCTCGGCGTCGTACACACCGCCGCGATCCAGGCTCCCTTCCAGTGGCCCGGAACCGGTTTCTTCCGCGAGGGCGTTCATCTCCTCGCCCAGTTCCTGGGCCACGGCACGCACCACGGCATCGTCGATCTCGTGCCGCTCCTCCAGGAAGGCGAACAGCAGCAGGCGGTCGGCCAGGCTGTTGATGCGTCGCGGGATGCCCTCGGTCTGGCGGTGGATCTCGGCGAAGGATTCAGGGGTGAAGTCCGGGTCTCGCTGCCAGCCGGAGTTCTCCAGGCGATACTCGATGTATTCCCGGGTTTCGTCTTCCGACAGGGGCGTGAGGTGACAGGCGGCCAGGAAGCGCTGGCGGAACTGTTCCAGTTCGGCCATCTGCAGGGTGCGGCGGAACTGGTTCTGACCGAGCAGGAAGCTTTGCAAAAGGGGACGACCGGACACCTGAAAGTTGGAGAGCATGCGCAGCTCTTCCAGGGCATGGGGGGGCAGGTTCTGGGCCTCGTCCACCACCAGCAGCATGCGCTTGCCTTCCCGGGCCCTCTCGGTGAGGAAACGTTCCAGGCGGGATAGGATGGTCGCCTTGCTGTCCTTCTCCACTTCTAGTCCGAAGGCCATGGCCACCATGCGCAGCAGGTCGTCGGCCTGGAGTTGGGTGGTGACGATCTGGGCGGCGATGAGGTTGTCATCATTGAGCTCGTTGAAGAGCATGCGCACCAGGGTGGTCTTGCCTGTGCCCACATCCCCCGTGATGGCAATGAAGCCTTCACCCTGGCTCAGTCCATAACGAAGATAGGCCAGCGCCCGCCGGTGGATGCGGCTGCCAAAGAAGTAGCGCGGGTCAGGGCTGAGCTGGAAGGGTTTGCGATCCAGCTTGAAGTAGGCTTCGTACATGACGCTCCCTAGAACGTGGCGCTGAGTGTGGCGGTCACCCGGTTTTCTTCGTAATCGCCACCCGGCAGGTCCGAGTCGCGCTGCTGATGGCGGTAGGTCAGTGAGGCGGAGGTGCGAGGGCCCAGGGTACGGCTCAGGCCAAGGCTGAGGGCGTAGAGGTCGTCCTTGCGGTTGTCCACGTCGTAATCGGTGCCCTGCCATTGCAGGCTGGCCTGGGCGCTGGTGCGGGGGGCCAGTTGGTAGCTGGCGGAGGTGGTGAGGGTGTTGACCTCTTCGTCACCTCGGTCCGTCTGGTATTCGCGCTCCACGCGGGAGCCGCTTACCGTCCACGACACTCTAGATCGCTGACCGGAAGCACTGACGCTGAGTTGTCGGGAGATGAATGTGTCTGTGGATGGGTCAAAAACATCGTCCAACTCACCTCGTTGGGTGTCTACGGTCTCGGAGTAAGCAACAGACCACGTCGCATGGCGAAATCGATGATTTAAAGTCAAACCATAGGTGTCCCCAAAAAAACGCTCGCCATAGAACGCATCAAGTGATGTTCGGGGAGTGGGCAGCCAGGTGGCACCTGCGCGCCAGAAACTGTCATCGGGGTCATCGGTCCCGGCATCGCGCTGGAAGTCGTTGCGCTCCTCCCCGCCGGCAGCAAACACGCTGAACTGCGGCGTGAGATTCAACCGCACCAGCCCCTCGATGGATTCGAAGGTGGTCTGGGAACCGTCCTCGAAGTCGACCTGGTCCCAGCTGTAGGTCAGGCCCCAACCAATGGTGGTGAACTGGGGACCACTGTTCAGGCTGGCCTGCACCCGATTGGACTCACTCCCGGAACCCCCAATGCTGGCATCCTGATAATCCGTCTTGTCCCATGTGTAGCGCACTTCGCCACCGGCAAACCGCCCGAACTGCTGGCGCCAAAAGGGGCTGATCCGGTAGTTAGCGACCCCCGTCCGGTTGCCATCGGTGAGAGTGTCATCCGCAAAACCATCGCGACCATCCACCAATCGCTCCCGGTAGCTAGCGGAAGCATCCACGAAAAAGGTCTCCCGCAGGAGCTCCGTGGTGCTGTTGCCCGAGAAGGTGTGGTTCACCGTGTTACGGCTGTCATCTCCCCAATAGGCCAGGCTTTGCAGGTTGTACCCCAGACTCAGGTCGGTACGTCCACCATCCCGACTCAGGGAAAAGCCGGTATTGAGTTGACTGACCGATTCCGATTCCTTGTCATCGGAGGATGAGGCCAGATTCACGTTATCCGTGTAGGTCTGCGAGACACTCACCCGCGGCGTAAAGTCCCACCGGTTGGCCGAGGCGTCGGCGCTCAGGAACAGAACGGCCGCGCCTCCCAGCAGTGCTCCACTCCATGGAGGGTTCATGCGGCGGATCCCTGTGCGGGTTGATCGTTGCCCTGTTTCGCGTAGCTGTAGCCATAGCCGTAACCATATCCATAGCCGGCGTAGCGACTGATCAGGGACGAGCGCATCTTGTTGAGCACCAGCCCGATGGGTTTGGAATGATCCAGCAGGGCCAGAGCATCGTTCACCGCCCCATGGAGGGTCTTTTCCGACTCCACCACGAAGACGACCTGGCCGAGCAAGCCGCCCAGCACCGAGGCCTCGCTGGTGAGCAACAGCGGTGGGGAGTCGAAGATCACCATACGGTCCGGGTAGCGTTCCGCCAGTTCCTTGGTGAGGCGCAGCATGTCTTCACTGGCCAGCAACTCGTTGGCATGAGGATGATACTTGCCCATGGGCACGACCCGCAGCTTGGGGATGTTGGTCTTGATCATCACATCGCCCACGTCCAGCTTGTCGTCCAGCAGCAGGTCGATGAGCCCCGGCCCCAGGGGGGTGCCCAGAATCTCGTGTACCCGCGAGCGGCCCACGTCCGCATCCACCAGCAGCACCGTCTTGTCCATTTCCATGGCGATGCTGATGGCCAGGTTGACCGCCGTGAAGGTCTTGCCCTCGCCGGATTTGGCGCTGGTCACCATCACCAGATTGCCCTGATCCACCAGGTCGGCCCCGCGACCGAAGGCATTGGCCAGCAGCGGGCGCTTGATCATGCGGAACTCTTCGGCCACCTGGGTGCGCTCAGAGCCGGCGGTGACAAAGCCCTGCTCGCGCAAATGGGCCAGATTGAGTTCCACATAACGATCACTGTCCGGCTTCAGATCCGGCGGGGGCGGTGGCACATCCGGCAGCGGATGCAGGGGGGCCTGCTCTGACGGGTCGGCCTCAACGCCTTTCGCGTCGTGGGCAGCCACTTGTATTGCTTCCGAATCCGGTTTCGGAGCTGACTCGGGCTGGTCGGCCACCCGGGCATCGACCTGTGTCCGCTCAAAACCAGACGAGGCCGACGGGGCGCTTGCCTTGCCGCTCTCCTGCTCTCGCAGGCGGCGCTCTGCCTTTTCGATCAGGCTCAGTTCTCGATCGTTATCGCTCATCCCAGCAGCCGCTCCACGATGGGTAGATGAATTCCGCCCGCTGCCACCACCACGAAGTAGGTGAGGATCAGCAGGCCACCGAAGGACGCAAACGCGGCCAGTTCGATTCGCTCACGCCGCTTGATGCGGGCATTGCTCACCTGGGAGACCACACCCAGCACCGGGAAGCCGGTGACCGAGTTGAGCGTGCGACGGTTGTCGAACACGGGGCGCAGCAGACCGATCAGGAAGGCCAGGCCAGCACCCACGGCCAACCCACCCACCAGGGAGGCACTGAACATGGCCGGTCGGTTCGGGGCAGACGGCGAGGACGGCACGCGTGCCGGCTCGATCACCCGGAACTGCACCTGATCGCCACCCTCTTCCACCCTACGACTGATGGCGGCCGATTCACGGCGCTGAAGCAACTGGTTGTACTGTTGCTGATTGATGTTGTAGTCCCGGTCCAGGCGCTTGAGTTCGGCCTCGATGTCAGGAATGACATTCACCATCCCCTGGAGGTTTTCCACCGTTTCCTGCTGACGCTGCAGCCGGGAGCTGAGACTGGCGATCTCCACCTCCACATTGGACAGGCTCATGCGCATCTGCTGATACACGGGGTTGGTATCCAACTGCTCGGGCGTGGGGCCACTCTGGCGGGCCAGCATGATCTCCTCTTCCCGCTGTTCCTCCAGATCCTCAATGGTGCGGCGGATGCTTTGTACATCCGGGTGCCGTTCGGTGTAGGTCAGCAGCAATTCATCGAGGCGGCTTTGCAGATTCTGGATACGACTGTCGATGGCGGCCGTGGCCTGCGAGGTCCGAGTGCCCCCCATGATGCCGAAGGTGGGTTCCTCGCCCGCAATCTGCCGGCGAATCTCGTTACGGCGATTTTCTGCCTCCCGCAGGCGCTGCTGGGTCTCTTCCATCTGGTTTCTGGCCTGCTGGAGCCGGGAGTAATAGGTCCCCCCTTCGCCCGGCAGCAAGCCCGCATTGTCCCTACGAAAATCTGCCAGCCGACGCTCAGCAGCCGTGAGGCGCTGTTCGTACTCTTCGATCTGCTGTTGCAGGAAACGTTGAGCATGATCCGTCCCGGCGCGGGTGTCGCCCAGGGCCCCTTCCACAAATCGGTTGATGAGCGCCTGCACCACATCGTAGGAATGCTGTGGATTCCCGTGGGTGTAGGAGATGGTGTACACATCATTCTGGCGAGTGGAGGAGATATTGATCCCACTGCGCAGCCGATTCACGATCCGCTGCATGTCGCTGTCATCACGCGCCTGCAGATGCAGATCCACTTCCCGGGCCACCTCTTCCAGGTTGGGGCCGGTGAGCATGGTGCGGGTCATGAATTCCACTCGCTGGGAGATATTGGTATCCACAGCCAAGCCCCGCAACAGAGGCCTCAACATGGATTGCGTATCCACGTGGACCTGGGCGGAGGCGCGGTATTGGTCAGGCAACTGGGTGACGTGAGCCCACCCGGCCAGACTGATGATCCAGGCCACAATGAGCACGATCCACCGGTAGCGCCAGGTGGACCTGACGTAACCCAGGACCTGATTGAGGATTTCCTGCATGGCGGCGACCTCCTCGCCTACGCGAACTGCTGCTTACTGCACATCAACTAAGGGGGAGCCATCCCTGGCCACCCGACACGGGCATTAGAACCAGGATTCCGGAATGATCAGGATGTCCCCGGGGAGCACATGGGCATTGGCCTCGATGTCACCCCGGTTGAGCAGATCGTTCAGCCGCACGTTGAACTGACGGGTCTCGCCGTTGGCATGGCGCACGATGGAGGCCCGATTGCCCGCCGCGAACTCGGTGAGCCCGCCAACGGCGATCATCACATCCAGGACGGTCATGTTTTCATTAAAGGGAATGGCCTGAGGATTGGCGGCCTGGCCCACCACACGAATCTGCTGATCATAAGGGCCGCGGAAACCGGTGACGATGACCGTGACCACCGGGTCCCGCACATACACGGACAGGACCTCTTCCATGTCCCGGGCCAGTTCGGTGGGGGTCTTGTTGGCGGCGGGTACGTCTTCGATCAACGGGGTGGTGATCTTGCCATCGGGGCGCACCGGCACCGACATGGAGAGCTCGGGTTGGCGCCAGACGAAGATGTTCACGTTATCGCCGGGGCCGATGATGTAGTCGGGACTGCCGTCCAGCGAGACATCTTCCAGCGGGGGGTGCTTGGTGGCACAGGCGCCCAGCGCCAATGCCGCGAGGAGGACGAGAAGGTATCGGATGAACCCCTGGACACTTGGCTTGCTCACGTGCTTCTCCTTTTCTGGCGCCTACCCTGCTCCGCGGACCCGAATGCCCGGGTGGACGGAATATTCGCGTGAAACCCCTCATCCCAACGGGCTGACGCCTGAAACGCAGGCGGGACCCGAAGCCGAAGGGCGACGGTCACTGCTTGAGAGATTAATGTGAACCAGTTCACATTTCAATACCGCACCGAAGAAATCGGTGATTGGCGGATTTCCTCAGGGCGATTGAGTGTATCACCCGTCTTCGCGGCAACGACAGATCACACCGCTGCACCGCCCTGCTCAGGGCGACCGGATCTCGAAATCATGGGTGATCTCGGCCACCTTGCCCAGCATGATGGAGGCCGAGCAGTACTTTTCTGCCGACAGGCTGACGGCCCTGGCCACGTGCTTTTCCGACAACTCGTGACCGGTGACGATGTAGTGCACATGGATACGGGTGAACACCTTGGGGTCGGTCTCCGCGCGCTCGGCGGACACTTCCAGCTCGCAGTCGGTCACCGACTGCCGGGATTTCCTGAGGATCTGCATCACATCGAAGGCCGTGCAGCCGCCCATGCCCAGCAGCAGCATTTCCATGGGGCGCGGGCCCAGGTTGCGCCCACCGTGCTCCGGCGGGCCGTCCATCACCACGGCATGTCCGCTGCCCGACTCGCCCACAAAGGTTGCGTTATCCAGCCACTTGATCCGGGTTTTCACGGCCCTTTCTTCCTCTCGGCACGCTCGGCCGATGCAAATATTCGACAATCCACCCGGGCTACCATAAACTCGGCTCAGGGAAAATAATAAGATAAGCGCCCTCAGCTCATCCGACGCATCAGCGGCTACAGGCCCCGCCTTCCCCCTTGTTCGCGTTGGCGGTTTGTCGTCCTGCCCCTACGAGGTGGACAATGAGTAGTCTACTCAAGCAACAACAGGCGCCTGAAGAGGCACTGGATAAATTGCTTGCCCATTGCCATCGTCGCCAATATCCCGCCCGCGCCACCATCATCCACGCGGGGGATCGCCCGGACACGCTCTACTATATCATCCAGGGTTCGGTCAGCGTGATGATCGAGGATGAGCTGGGGCACGAGATGGTGCTGGCTTACCTGAACCCGGGGCAGTTCTTCGGGGAGATGGGGGTGTTCTCCTCCCAGGCGCGCAGTGCCGGCATCGTGACCCGCACCCCCACCGAGACGGCGGAGATCCACTACCCCAAGTTCATCGAACTGGCCATGCAGGACCCGACCATCCTGTTTCTCCTGGCCACCCAGATGGCCGTGCGCCTGCGCGAGACCAGCCGCAAGGTGATCGACCTGGCCTTCCTGGACGTGACCGGGCGCATCGCCCGCACCCTGATGGAACTGGCCCAGCAACCGGACGCCATGACCCATCCCAAGGGCATGCAGATCCGCATCACCCGCCAGGAACTGGCCAAGATCGTGGGCTGCTCCCGGGAGATGGCCGGACGGGTACTCAAGGACCTGGAAGAGCGGGAGCTGATCACGGCCAAGGGGAAGACAGTAGTCGTATTCAATGCACGGTGATCAGGTTACTCAAACCTCAAGATCACCTCCAGGAATTCCTCTCCATAAGCCTCCAGCTTCCTCTCCCCCACGCCGGAGATGGCCGCCATGGCCCTGAGGCTCTCCGGTCGCATCTCCGCCATCTCCATCAACGTGGCATCATGAAACACAACATACGGTGGCACCCCCTGATCGTCCGCCAGCCGACGACGGCAGGTGCGCAGGGCCTCGAATAGGCGCTGGTCCTCGGGGCTGTCCAGACCGGCCGCCGCCGTGCGTCGGGGCTCCCTGGGTGCACGAGAAGGGCGTACCTCCTTGCGCAACATCAGCTGCATCTCCCCCCGCAGCACCGGCCGGCAGGCCTCGTTGAGATGCAGGCCGCCGTGGCCTTCCAGGTCCACCGTGAGCAGGCCCCGGGCGATCATCTGCCGAAAAATCCCCTTCCACTCGTTCACACCCAGGTCGCTGCCGATGCCGAACACGCTCACGCGATCATGGCCGAACTGCTTGATACGGGCATCGTCCTTGCCGCGCAGCACATCCACCAGGTAGTTCACCCCGAAACGCTGCCCGGTGCGATGCACGCATGAGAGCGCCTTCTGGGCGGGCACGGTGGCATCCCAGGTCTCGGGGGGTTCCAGGCAGGTGTCGCAGTTGCCGCAGGGCTCGGATTCCGTTTCGCCAAAATAGGACAACAGGGCCTGGCGCCGGCAGGTGGTCATCTCGCACAGGCCCAGCATGGCGTCCAGCTTGTGGCGCTCCACCCGCTTGTGGCTCTCGTCCGCCTCGGAGCTGTCCACCATCTGCCGCAGGGTGATCACATCCTGCAGGCCGTAACTCATCCAGGCATCCGCCGGCAGGCCATCGCGGCCCGCGCGCCCCGTCTCCTGGTAATAGGCCTCGATGCTCTTGGGCAGGTTCAGGTGGGCCACGAAGCGCACATTGGGCTTGTCGATGCCCATGCCGAAGGCGATGGTGGCCACCACGATCACCCCTTCCTCGTTGAGAAAGCGCCGTTGATGGGCCTCGCGCACCTGGGCGCTCAGACCCGCGTGGTAGGGCAGCGCGGTCAGCCCCTGGTCACAGAGCCAGTCGGCGATCTCCTCCACCCGCTTGCGGGACAGGCAATAGACGATGCCCGCCTCGTCCGGGTGAGTCTGTTCGATGAAGCGCAGCAGGTCCCGGCGGGCATTGCTGCTGCTCTGGGTGATGCGGTAACGGATGTTGGGGCGGTCGAAGCCGCTGATGAACACCCGGGCCTGATCCAGCCCCAGGCGCTGACGGATCTCCTGACGGGTGCGCTCGTCGGCAGTGGCAGTGAGGGCGATGCGGGGGATGTCGGGCCAGTGCTCGGCCAGCAGGGAGAGCTTGATGTATTCGGGCCGGAAGTCATGGCCCCACTGGGACACGCAATGGGCCTCGTCGATGGCGAACAGGCTGATGCGCGCCCGCTTGAGCAGGGCCAGGGTGCGCTCATTGAGCAGGCGTTCGGGGGCCACGTAGAGCAGATCCAGCTCGCCACGCAGCAGATCCCGTTCCACTTCCTGGACTTCTTCCCAATGCAGGGTGGAGTTCAAATAGGCCGCGCGCACCCCCGCCTGGCGCAGGGCAGCCACCTGATCCTGCATGAGGGCAATCAGGGGGGAGACGACGACCCCCGTGCCCGGCAGGGCCATGGCGGGGATCTGATAACACAGGGACTTGCCGCCCCCCGTGGGCATCAGCACCAGGGCATCGCCGCCCTGCATGAGGGTGTCGATCACCTGGTCCTGGGGCGGGCGGAACTGCTCGTAGCCGAAGGTGGATCGGAGGATATCCAGGGGTTGATCGTCCATGATCGTCGCGCTGTGTGTGTGCATGCCGCCTATCTTTTCACCCCAGACTCCGCGAGGCAATCTCGTACACATCCCGGGACAGCCCCGGGTGGGCGACGATGCGCTCCAGGCACGCCCGCATCATCCCCTGGCGCTGTTCATCGAATCGCTTCCAGCGGCTCAGACTGGTGACCAGCCGGGCGGCGATCTGGGGGTTCAGGGCATCCAGTTCCAGCACCTGATCGGTGATCAGTTCGTAGCCGCTGCCATCGGCGGCATGGAAATGCACCGGGTTGGCCATGGCGAAGGCCCCCAATACGGCACGCACCCGGTTGGGATTGCGGATGGAAAAGCCCGGGTGCTGCATGAGTCGCCGGATCCGATCCAGGGCCCCGGGCGCACTGGCGGTGGCCTGCAGGCCGAACCACTTGTCCAGCACCAGCGGCTCTTCCCGCCAGCGGGCCTCGAAGTGGGCCAGACTGCGCTCCTGGATCTCCCCGGGGCAGTCCATCAGGGCACGCAGGGCACCCATGGCATCGGTCATGTTGTCGGCGGACTGATACTGGGCCTCGGCCAGGGCCTGGGCGTTGGCATCCTCGGCGGCGCACAGATAAGCGAGGCACAGGTTGCGCAGGCGCCGACGGCCCATGGCCGCGGCATCCATCCCCTGGGTGTCCTGCAGCGCGTCATACACGGCCCGGAAGCGCGCGGCCAGGGCCTGCCCCAATGCGCGGCGGGTGAACTGGCGCGCCTGATGGATGGCATCCACATCCACCACCTCCATCTGCTCGGCCAGGTAGGTCTCGCCGGGCAGGGTGAGGGCCTCGGCCACCAGAGCGGGATCCAGGGTGTCGTTGTCCAGCACCCGGGCGAAGGCCTCCTGGAACAGCGGGTCCAGCGTGGGTTCACGACCGGCCTGAATGTGGGCAATCTGCCCCTGCAGCATTTGCACGGCGAACTGCTGGCCCGCCTCCCAGCGGTTGAAGTCGTCGGTGTCGTGGCCCATGAGGAAGGCCAGTTCCTCGGAGGTGTAGGGGAATTTCAGCTTCACCGGCGCCGAGAACCCGCGCAGCAAGGAGGGCACCGGGGCCTCGGGCACGTCGCGGAACACCAGCACGTGATCCGGGGCGGTGAGTTCGATCACCCGTTCGCCCGGGGTGGCCTGGCTCTCGCCTTCCAGGCGCAGGGGGATCTCCCGGCCCTGGCCGTCCAGCAGGGCCAGGGTGAGGGGGATATGGAATGGCAGCTTTTCCGACTGCCCCTGACTGGGCGGGCAGGACTGGCGCACGGTCAGGCGATAGCTTTGGTTGGTCTCGTCGTATTCACCGGCCACGTCCAGCACCGGGGTACCGGCCTGGTCATACCAGCGGCGGAAGCGACGCAGGTCCCGGGCATTGGCGTCTTCCATGGCCTTGACGAAATCATCGGTGGTGACCGCCTGGCCGTCATGGCGCTCGAAATACAGGTCCAGCCCACGGCGAAAGCCCTCGCGGCCCACCAGGGTCTGGATCATGCGCACCACCTCGGCGCCCTTCTCGTACACCGTCATGGTGTAGAAGTTGTTGATCTCGATATAGGACTGGGGCCGCACCGGATGGGCCATGGGGCCGGCATCCTCGGGGAACTGCAGCGAGCGCAGGCGCTGCACATCGCCGATGCGCTTGACCGCCCGCAGGCTCTGGTCGGCGGTGAACTCCTGGTCGCGGAAGACGGTGAGCCCTTCCTTGAGGGAGAGCTGGAACCAGTCGCGGCAGGTGACCCGATTGCCCGACCAGTTGTGGAAATACTCGTGGGCGATCACGCTCTCGATGGCCACGAAGTCATCGTCGGTGGCCGTGTCGGGCCGGGCCAGCACGTATTTGGAGTTGAAGACGTTCAGGCCCTTGTTCTCCATGGCCCCCATGTTGAAGTCGTCCACGGCCACGATCATGTAGATGTCCAGATCGTATTCACGCCCGTAGGTGTCCTCGTCCCAGCGCATGGATTTTTTCAGCGAACGCATGGCGTGATCGCACTTGTCCAGGTTGTGGCGCTGCACATAGATGCGCAGGTCCACCTCCCGGCCGGAACAGGTAGTGAAGCTGTCCTGCTGGCAGACCAGATCCCCGGCCACCAAGGCGAACAGGTAGCTGGGCTTGGGGAAGGGGTCGTGCCACACCGCATAATGGCGCCCCTCGGGCAGGTCGCCGGCGTCGGCGAGATTGCCGTTGGACAACAGCACCGGGAAGCGGTCCTTGTCCGCCTCCAGGCGCACGGTGAACAGGGTCATGACATCGGGCCGATCCAGGAACCAGGTGATGCGCCGAAACCCTTCCGCCTCGCACTGGGTGCAGAAGTTGCCGCCAGAAACGTACAGCCCCGACAGGGCCGTGTTGGCCTCGGGGCTGATGGCCGTTTCCATCTCCAGGGTGCACTGGGCGGGGAGTTCGTGGAGGGTGAGGCTGCCCTCATCCTGCTGGAGATTGCCCGGTGCCACGGGCTCGCCGTCCACGGTGAGGTTGATCAGCTTGAGTTCCTCCCCCTGGAGCACCAGCGGCGCCTCCTGGCTCACCGCACGGCGCAGTTGCAGCCGGGATCGCACACGGGTATCGGTCGGGTCCAACTGGAAGCACAGGTCCACGTGCTCAATGCGCCACTGGGGCGGTGCATAGTCCGTGAGGTGGATGGCAGCGGGGGTGGATTCTTTCATGGGGCGATGTCCATTCTGGCCGGGCGTTCAGGCGGGGTGGCAGGCTATTCCTTACTATAACGTTTGGGATAGGAGGCGGCCAAGGGGGCGCAGGTGAATGAGCCGCCTCGGGGTCAGGCGTGATCGGAAACCCGGAGGCACGACAGAGACTTGCCTGCTTGGTGCGGATATTGGATGATGCGGTCACCAATCCATAGCAAAACGGTCGGAATTATGAGTGTGCAGTCCGAGATCGAACGCAAGCTGTCCCAGGGGCTCAGCCCGGCCTATCTTGAGGTGGAGAACGAGAGCGATGGGCACAATGTGCCGGCGGGCTCAGAGTCTCATTTCAAGGTCACGGTGGCCGCGGATGCGTTCGAGGGTCAGCGACTGCTGGCCAGGCACCGCAAGGTGAATGCCCTGTTGATGGATGAGTTGCAAAGCACGGTACATGCGCTGGCGCTGCATACCTTCACGCCTGCGGAGTGGTCGGCGCGGGGTGGCCGGGTGAAGGAATCACCACCTTGTATGGGGTGAAGTCAAAGCCCCTCTCCCGCTTGCGGGAGAGGGGTTGGGGTGAGGGCCTGCAGCAACAACGACTCCACCGCCGCCCAATCCAGCACCTTATCGGCAATCAACTCCAACCGACTGTCCCGCCGCCAGGCGATGGGGGCGGTGGAGAATCGGCCCTCGGCCCAGTCGACGCGATACCACTCCCGACCGGTACGCACCACACCCTTGGCACGCACCAGCTCACTGAACGGTGGCTTGCTGAACAACCCCTCCAGCACCTTCAGATCAAAACGATCCTCCGGCGCAAATCGCCAGCCGCGGGCGGTATCGGCGGCAGGGGCCTGGGTGGCCGGATCCGCGGGACCAAGGGATACAGGTGATACGACGGATGCATTGGAGGCACTGTATCCGGTGGATAGACCGGACTGAGGGGTGACTGCTGGCGTCACCCGCGTGAAGACACCCTGCTCCCCGGCGCCACTCATGCCGCCCACCTCCGAAGCCTCCAGATCCAGCAAGGCCGGATCGATCTGCCCGTGGGTGGTGCGCACCACGGCCTGCTTCGGTGGATACAGCCCTGCCACGAAGGCCTCGAGGGCTTCCAACTGGCCCACCGGGGCCACATCCGTCTTGTTGATGACCACCACATCGGCCAGGGTGAGCTGATCCTTGTAGATCAGGGACTTCTCCAGACGCTCCTCACTGAAACCGGCCGGATCCACGATGCAGGTGATGTTGCCCAGCCGGGCAGCAGAGGCCAGCCAGGGGTCGCGCAGGGTATCCACGATGCCGGTGGGATGCCCCAGCCCGGTGGGCTCCACCAGCAGGCGATCCGGACGGATCTCCCGCAATATTTTGGTGAGAGCCACCCGCAGGTTCATGGCCCCGGTGCAGCAGATACAGCCACCGGCCACCTCCCGCACGCGGATCTCGTCACCAGCGGCATCGGCGAGGATTTCCCCGTCGATGCCCACCTCGCCGAACTCATTGACCAGCACCGCCCAGCGCTCATGGGCCGGGCGGTGGGCCAGCAGGTGCAGGATGGCGGTGGTCTTGCCTGCTCCCAGAAAGCCGGTGATCAGGTTGAGAACGGCTCCACTCACCGCAACTCGAACCGATAGGTGTCCAGCACCTCGCCGTCCTGGGTGACCACTTCCACGTGCCAGGGGCCGGTCCAGGCCGGATCCAGGGTCTTGATGGACCAGATGCGCCAACGGGGGCCGCCCACGTCGAAGTGGATGTCGCCCATCTCCTGATCATCCCGGTAACGCCAGCGATGGATGATCTCACCGCCTTCGTGGTCCATGATCTCGCTGAAGAAATACACCTGCTCCGTATCGGCATCCACCCGGGTCAGATTATCCACCGGTTCGCGGTTATCGATACCCGAGGTGAACTGGCCGCGGGACACCTGGCCACGCGGGCCCGGTTCAGGGGCCATCTCCGGCTCCTCGGCGGTGGACTCCGGCTGGGCGGGCTCCGTTGGTTCTTCGGCAGGCGCGTCCATGGGTTCGTCGGTGGTGTCCGGCGCGGTCATGTCGGGTTCGGTCACGTCCGGCTCGGCGTCCATGGCCGGGGCGTCTTCAGGCATGGCATCGTGGGGCTCGTCCACTGCCGGGGCACCGGCCGGATCAACCTCCGGGGCATCAACAGAAGGCGCAGCCTCGGGGGCCTCGTCCAGGGGCGGCTCATTCATGTCGGCGCCGCCATCCTGCACGGGTGGCATCTCGGGGGCGTCGGCCTCCGCAGGGCTGACGGGCGGCTCACCCATGGCAGGCGCTTCCCGCGGCATGGTCTCGGAGGGCTCTTCGAAATTACGGGCCGCGTCCGTCTCGGGTGCCGCACCATTGGCGCTGGCGGTTTGCTCGTGTCCGGTGTGGTTGTGAGCCAGGGCCGTGCCCGAGGCGCAGGCCAGGGCCAGGATGCCGGGCATGAGCACCGAGCCGACAATACTGGAGGAACGTGGATTGCTTCTCATCACGGTATGGACTCCCTGCAGCTGTGGTTTTTAGGGGAGGATAGGGGGAATCGGCACCCATTACCACTGACCGGGCTCAACTCCGCGGAACCCGTCACAGCCCGGTTTGGGGCGGGTTCACTGGACGATGAAGCCGGTGAAATAGAGGTTGCTGATGGATGGAGCACCAGACGTCTCCTCCATGGCCTCGCGCAAGTGATCCAGTACCTCGGCCCGCATCCGTTCGCGTTCCTGAGCGCCGCGCACCTTGTCCGGGTCGCGCCCCCCAAAGTAGGTGATCATGCGATCGCGAATCACGGGCATGTGCTGCTGCACCCGTTCGGCGTCGGCTGCGGTCTCCACATAGAACTGGGCCTGGATCTGCAGGAACTGGGCACGGCGCGGGTTATCCAGGTTCACCACCAGGGCGGGTTCCAGAGCGATGTAGCCGGGGTAGTCGCCGTCGCCGGCCGATGCAAACTGGGCAGTGACGAAGAGCAGCAACATGGCCAGCAGGGGCGGCAGGATGTAGGTCCGTGTCTTCATGGGCGATGTTTTTCCTCTTGGGGTTGGGTATGCACCATGGTCTCATCCCGAGGTGGGCAAGGGATCGGCCTCTTCATCAGGCTCTCCGGGGAAGACCACGGTTCGATTCGGGTCCCGCTCCAGGATCTGACGACCGATGACTGCAGGCAGCAGATGCCGGCGTCCGTCCAGAAAGGCGATGCATAGCTGCCCTTCGGCCAGCTGCGTCTGCTGTTGCTCGGTCACATACAGATGCTTGATGGTCTGCCCCACCTGAAAGTGATAGGGCTGCTCGGCCTGCTCCTGATTGACCCGATGCGCGGCAATCAATTCCCTGAGCTCCTGCTTGAGGGCGCGGGCCTGGGGACTGGGCTGGCCCTGATGGCCCCTGGAGGACCTGGCAGGCCTGTCGGGTGCCGATGCAGGCGCGCGCGCCTCGCGCTCCGGCGCCCGCCGGGGCTTGTCCGGACGGCCCGGAGGTCGGGCCTTCTTGGTGCGAGCCGCCCCGCCCTTGCGGTTGTCCGACCGGCCCTGCCCGCCGCCGCCCCGCGCCGGGCGCCCATCCCGGGCGCGGGGCGGACGACTCTGAACCTCCTCGGCCTTCTGGGCCTGTTCCTCGGTGACCAGGCCGGCCTTGAGGAGTTGGTCGCGAAGCTGGCTCATCTGTCACTCCTGATGGGCATGGACGCCCTCAACATCCGACGCTCTGCCGGATCCTGGCGGTAGAACTGGCGGAACTGTGCATGGACATCCGGATACTCCCGCTGAAGCAACCGGGGCCGGGCGAAGAAATACTCACTCATCACGGCAAAGAACTCTCCGGGATCGGTGGCGGCATAGGGATCAAAGTCGCTGGGTTGTTCCAGATCCAGGCGCCGGTTCAGGTCATCGTAGGCCGCGGTCATGATGCGGGTCCAGTCCGACACCCGCATCTCCCGGTGCAGGGGGGGCATGCCGTTGGCGGCGCCATTGCGCATGTCCAGGGTGTGGGTGAACTCATGAATGGCCAGGGTCTCGCCCCGGGCCATGGCCCCCCAGGATAACAGCACCGGGCCACGTTCCCAGGCCTCGCCGCTGTAGGGCATGTCTTCCACATGCAGGACGCCCGTCTCGTCCATCACTTCGTGACGGGGGAGAAAATCATCTTCGTAGACGATGATCGTGGCCCACTCGTCATACCAGTCCAGGCCAAGCTCAAGGATGGGCAGGCATGCCTGCAGGGCGATGTTCAGCGCCATGTCCGGCCCCACCTCCAGGCCGTGGGCCCCGTAGAGACGTTTTTCTGCCAGAAAGGGCACCACCAGGCGCCGCAACCGCTCCAGGGAGGCGTCGTCCATGCCATCCAGCAGCACCAGGGAGTCCACCCCCTGCTGCCACAGGGCGGGCGGAATCGGATCACGGGAGAGCGCTCGGCGGCGTTGCCAGGCGCGAAGCAGGGAGGCCATGGATGGGTCGGCGCGGGCTTGGGTCTGCCCGCATTATCAGTCAGATGCGGCGGCATGTCATGGGGCACGGCCCACAGGCGCGCCGCCATGCAGTATTCTTGGGAATGCAACCATCCACAGAAGCCATTCAAAAGACGAAGGATCCGCCACGTTGTACGCATCCTACCAAGCCCGCCTGGAGCGTCTGCTGTCCCGCGAACAGGCCCACACACTGCGCAGCGGCCTGATTGGTCTGGAGAAGGAGAGCCTGCGCGTGCGCACGGACGGCGGCATCGCCCAGACGCCGCATCCGGCGGCCCTGGGTTCTGCCCTCACCCACCCCTGGATCACCACGGATTATTCCGAGGCCCTGCTGGAGTTCATCACCCCGCCCTGCGCCAGCGCCCGGCAGGCCCTTGACTTCATGCGGGATCTGCATCGGTTCACCTATCCGCGCATCGGCGAGGAACTGCTCTGGGCCACCAGCATGCCTTGCGTGCTGGAGGGCGAGCGGGGCATCCCGGTGGCCCGTTACGGACACTCCAACGCCGGGCGCATGAAAACCGTCTACCGCCTGGGACTGGGGCTGCGCTACGGGCGACTGATGCAGGTGATCGCCGGGGTGCACTTCAATTTCTCCATGGGGGAGGCTTTCTGGCCGGCGTATCAGGAGATCCTGGGGGCCGGCGGCGATGAGCGCACGTTCAGGGACGATATCTATTTCGGCATGCTGCGTAACCTGCAGCGCCTGGGCTGGCTGGTGCCCTACCTGTTCGGGGCCTCGCCGGCGGTATGCAAGTCCTTCCTGGCGGGCAAGCCCACCACCCTGGCCGATTTTGATGAGGGCACCTACTACGAGCCCTATGCCACCAGCCTGCGCCTGGGGGACATCGGCTATCAGAACCGCAAGGAGGAAGAGAGCGGCATCAAGGCCAACTACGACAATCTGGAAGGCTATGTGCAGAGCCTGAGCCGAGCCATTGCCACACCCTCGCCCGAGTACGAGCGCCTGGGCGTGGTGGTGGACGGGGAGTATCGCCAGCTCAACGCCAACATCCTGCAGATCGAGAACGAGTACTACAGTACCGTGCGTCCCAAGCCCAGCCCCCAGGGCAATGAGAAGCCCACCGCGGCCCTGCGCCGGGGCGGGGTGGCCTATGTGGAACTGCGCTCGGTGGACATCAACGCCTTCGAACCTCTGGGGGTGGGTGAGTCCCAGCTGTATTTCCTGGAAGCCCTGATGATCTTTGCCCTGCTCAACGACAGCCCGCCCATCAGTGAACTGGAGCGGTTTGCCATCGACCACAATCAGGGCGCCACTGCCCACCGGGGCCGGGACCCTTCCCTCAAGCTGATGCGTGGTGGTGAGCAGATTTCGCTGCGTTACTGGGCCGAGGAGGTCCTGCAGGCCATGGAGCCGCTGTGCAGGATCCTGGATGGCAGGGATCCGCTCAAACCCTATACAGCCTCCCTGGCACAGCAGAAGGCCAAGGTGGACAACGCGGAGCTGACACCATCGGCTCAGATGCTGGCCAGCATGGCGGCCAACGAGGAAGGCTTTCATCATTTCGCCAAGCGGGTTTCCCGGGAACACGCGGCCTGCTTCCGGGATGCGCGGCTGGACGGCGCGAGGGAGGCGGAACTGGAGGAACAGGCCCGTTCATCGCTGCGTCAACAGCGGGCCATGGAGGCGGAGGACGAGCTGGAGTTCGGGGAATATCTGCGGCGATATTTTGCCCAGTAAAAAAAAGAGCCCCTCTCCCCTTTGGGGAGAGGGGTTGGGGTGAGGGGGCGGCCCTTTACCGCTCCAGAATATCCAACCCCACCAGCACCCGCTCACGCTCGGACAGATCCCCCACCACCCGCCGCACCGGGGGTGGGAGCCTGCGCACCACCACCGGAGTGGCCAGGATGCGCTCATCCTCCGCCAACTGCGGACGCTCCAGGATATCCACCACTTCCACCTGCATGTCCATTTCCTGCCCCGCCATATCTGCCGTCAGGGCCTCAAGATTCTTGATGGCACGGCGGGCGGCAGGGGTCATGCCGGCGATATAGAGTCTGAGCAGGTACTGCGTCATTGGCGGCTCCTGCGGATGGCCGAGCGGGCACCCTCGATGGACGCCAGACGCCGCTCCAGTTCCATCACCTGGCGATCCAGGTCCACCGCACGGGCCTCGCGCTCTGCCCGAGCCAGGCGTTCACGGGCCGCATTGATCTCTTCCGTCTCCTCACGCAAACGCCGGGCCTGCTCCAGTTCCCGATGCAACTGCGCAATGACCTGCTCATCCTCCGCCTGACGCGCATGCCGGGCCGTGCCGTAGACGATGCCGCTCTCGCCCACATACGGATCCTCGATGGTCATCCCCGAATCAGTCATGCGGAATTCCTTGACCTGATTGGAGATGGCCAGACCACGGGCCTTGATCACCGTGATCAGTCGGTTCAACTCGCCATTGCCTTCGTGGCGGCGCAGCTTGATCCAGACATCGATCATGGACGACACGTCCAGATGACTCACACCGCCGCTGGAATCGCTCAGCAGTTCCGTGGCCACCGTGGTGATACCCTGCTCCTTGATCAGATACATGAGCCTGAGCAGCATCTCCTTGGCGCAGTCGCCTTCATGCCGGTTGGTGAAGCTGCTGATGGGGTCAAGCACCACCAGATCAGGCTGGTGACGACTCACGGAGCGCATGATCCGCATCAGGTGCTCTTCAAGTCCCATCTCGATGGCCCGCACCGGCTCCATGATCAGGCGGTGCCCGCCCTCCGGGCCGGCATGATGGGCCAGATCGCCGCCGATGCTGCTCTGGTTGCGCACCAGTTCGTCGATGCTCTCCTCGAAACTGATATACAGCACCTTCTCGCCGCGCCGGCACGCCGCCTGGGCAAAGGCCGAGGCCAGGCTGGTCTTGCCGGTACCGGCCTGCCCGGACAGCAGGATGGTGGACCCCTTGTAGGGCCCCTTCCCGCCGAGCATCTGATCCAGACCGGGCACACCGCTGGAGATACGTTCGCTGGAAACCCGGGCATCCAGGGCGGCGCCGCTCACCGGCACCATGAATATGCCCTGGGAGTCCAGCAGGAAGGGAAACTCGCCGGCGCCATGGGGGCCACCGCGGCGCTTCACCACCCGCAACAGGCGGGTCATCACCCGGTGCTGCACCTCCTGCTTGAGGGCAATCACGCAGTCGGCAATGTAGTCCTCCAGGCCAAAGCGGGTGCTGAAATTCTCCACCTCTCCGGTGGTGATCAGGGTGGTGACTCGCTGATCGCGCACCCAGTCAAAGACACGATTGAGTTCCTTGCGCAGACCGGACTGCCCCGGGAAGGCTCCCTCCATGCCGTCGATGGCGTCCAGCACCAGGCGGTGGGCGCCGGTCTGCTTCAGGGCATATTCGATGCGGGTGAGGACGGCGGTGAGCTCGATCCCCTCCCCGGCCGTCTCGCTCTGATCGGGGCGCATGTCGAGGATGCGCAGGCTGCCTTCCTTCAAGTAGGTGTCAGCGGGGAAGCCGAATCCCCGGGCATGGTGAAGCAGGGCATCGGGGTCCTCATCGAAGGTGACCAGCACGCCGGGCTCGCCCTGAGTGATGCCATGGCAGAGGTACGTCAGGGAGATCACCGTCTTGCCGGTGCCCGGACCACCGCGGATCAGGGAGGGGCGACCGCGCGGCAAGCCGCCCTGCAACACGAAGTCCAGTCCCTGGATGCCGGTATCGACGGTTTCCGGTTTTGATGGATTCAAGGTGATCTCCGATTGAGAATGGGCTAGCGCCGCCGGAAGCTGCTGCCAGGGGTCCGGGACACTGGCCGATTGCTTGTAGGCCTGATGCGTGCATCGCATACTGCGTCCATGGCCCTTTGTTTTCAAGGGAATAGCGTGTGCCCGATCATGCCCATAACAAAGAAACGGTCTTTTTCACCCGGCACCTGACCAAGACCTACGTGATGGGAGAGGTGGAGATCCACGCCCTGCGCGGGGTGGACCTGTCCCTGTACGCAGGCGAGCTGGTGGTGATGCTCGGGGCCTCCGGCTCTGGCAAGTCCACCCTGCTGAACATCCTGGGCGGTCTGGACACTGCCTCCGCTGGTGAAGTCCGCTACCGGGACCAGGATCTGGTGAACGCCACCGAGAGGGACCTCACCCGGTTTCGCCGCCATCACGTGGGCTTCGTGTTCCAGTTCTACAACCTGATCTCCAGCCTCACCGCCCGTGAGAACGTGGCCATCGTCACCGAGATCGCCCGCAACCCCATGACACCCGAGGCGGCCCTGGAACTGGTGGGGCTGTCGTCGCGACTGGATCACTTCCCGTCACAACTCTCCGGCGGCGAACAGCAGCGCGTTGCCATTGCCCGGGCGGTGGCCAAGCGCCCCGACGTGCTGCTCTGTGACGAGCCCACCGGCGCCCTGGATTCCACCACCGGCATCCGCGTGCTGCAGGTATTGCAGGATATCAATGATGAGCTGGGCACCACCACGGCCGTGATCACCCATAATGCCGTCATTGGCGAGATGGCCGACCGGGTGATTCGTCTGGCCGATGGACGGGTGCAGGAGGTCACCGATAACCCGCAACGCAAGCCCCCCGCCCAGCTCTCCTGGTGATGGCTCCCCTGCACCGCAAGCTGATCCGGGACCTGGCCCGCCTCAAGGGCCAGGCGGCGGCCATCGGCGTGGTCATTGCCGCCGGGGTGATGGTACTCATCCTGGCAGTCACCACCCTGGATGCCATCTCCCTGTCCAAGGCCCGCTTTTACGACAGCCATCACTTTGCCCAGGTGTTCGCCGACCTGAAACGGGCCCCCGAAGGCGTGGCCGGACGCCTTGCCGACATCCCGGGCGTGAACCAGGTGCAGACCCGGGTGAAGGCACCGGTGCGCCTGGAGGTGCCCGGCTTCGACGACCCGGTGCGCGGTCTGCTGGTGTCGGTGCCCGATGGCGAACAGCCGCGGCTCAACCGGCTGTATCTGCGTCAGGGCACACTGCCCGAATCCGGTCGCAACGATCAGGTGGTGATCAGCGAGCCCTTTGCCCAGGCTCAAGACCTGGCGCCCGGCGATCACATCACCGCGATCATTGATGGCCGCCTGCAGCGGCTGACCATCAGCGGCGTGGGCCTCTCCCCCGAATTCATCTATCAACTGGGGCCGGCGGACCTGCTGCCCGACTATGCCCGCTTCGGCGTGCTGTGGATGAACCGTCGTGCCCTGGGCCACGCCATGGACATGGACGGGGCTTTCAACAACGTGGTGCTGAGCCTGCAGGCCGGGGCCCGGGAAGCGGAGGTGATCGACGCCGTGGACCGCATCCTGGCCCTGTACGGGGGCATCGGCGCCACGGGGCGTGATGATCAGATCTCGCACCGCTTCCTGTCGGAAGAACTGAACCAGCTGCGGGTGATGGCCTGGGTGCTGCCCACCATCTTCCTGGGGGTGGCCGCCTTCCTGCTCAACGTGCTGATGGGCCGCATCATCCGCACCCAGCGCCAGCAGGTGGCCCTGCTCAAGGCCTTTGGCTACGACAACCGGGATCTGGCCCTGCATTACGGCCTGTTCACCGGGGTCATCGTGGCCGCAGGCGGGGCGCTGGGGGTGGCCCTGGGGGCCTGGGCCGCCGAGGCCATGGCGGAGATCTACGCGGAGTATTTCCGCTTTCCCGAGCTGAGTTTCCGGCTGCAGCCGCGCATCCTGGCCCTGGCCTTCGTGATCTCGGCCGGTGCGGCGCTGCTGGGCACCTGGCATGCGGTGAGCGCGGCGGTGCGATTGCCCCCGGCCCAGGCCATGCAGCCACCGGCCCCGGAACGCTTCCGGGCCTCCTGGCTGGAGCGCTCCGCCCTGGGGCAGCGTCTGGATCAGCCCACGCGCATCATCGTCCGCAACCTGTCCCGCCACCGGCTCAAGGGGCTGATGTCCATGGTGGGCATCGGCCTGTCCGGCAGCCTGCTGCTGTTGGGCAGCTATCAGTTCAATGCCGTGGATCATCTGCTGGACCTGCAGTACCGGCTGGTGATGAAGATGGATGTGCATGTCACCTTCACCGACCCCACCCCGGAGCGGGCCCTGGCGGAACTGCGGGCGATGCCCGGGGTGAGCTTCGCCGAGGGCTATCGCGGCGTGCCCGTGCACCTCACCCATGGTCGACGTGACTATCGCACCAGCATCATGGGCATGGAGGCAGAGCCCGCCCTGCGGGGCCTGCTGGACCGGGACCATCGCCCCACCCGCCTGCCGCCTGAGGGCCTGCTGCTCACCCATTATCTGGCCGATCACCTGGGCGTGCGCCCGGGGGATACCCTGGAGGTGGAGATCCTGGAAGGCCACCGGCGCACCCTGCGCGTGGAGGTGGCCGGCACCGTGGACGAACCCATCGGCGTGAGCGCCTACATGGAGCGCCGGGCCCTGAACCGGCTCATGGGCGAGGGCCCGGCCATCAGCGGCGTGTGGCTGCTCACGGACACGGCCCATGAGACCGACCTGTTCGATCGGCTGTGGGAGGCCCCCAGGGTCGCCGGCATCGGCCAGATCGATGACGTGGAGCGTCAGTTCCGGGAGTACATCGGTGATACGGTACTGGTGATGATGGGCATCCTGCTGCTCATGGCCGGATCCATCACCTTTGCGGTGGTCTACAACAATGCACGCATCGCCTTTGCCGAGCGGGCCCGTGAACTGGCCACCCTGAGGGTGCTGGGTTTCAGTCGGGGCGAGGTGAGCTGGATCCTGATCGGCGAGATCAGCGTCATCACCCTGGCCGCCATCCCCCTGGGCTGGCTGGTGGGCACGGGCTTCGCCTTTCTGCTCAACGAGGCCATGACCATGGACATGTATCGGGTGCCGATGATCATCACGCCCCGCAGCTATGCCTTCTCCGCCGGCGGCGTGCTGCTGGCCTCGGCGCTGTCGCTATTGATGATCGCGCGGCGGTTGAGGCGGCTGGACATGGTGTCGGCGTTGAAGACGGCGGAGTGAGGGGTTAGATGAACAGAGGTAAGCCAGCATGACCTGGAAGAAAAAGCTCCTCACCATCCTCGCAGCCGCCACCCTCCTGCTCCTGCTGACCCTGGCCCTGATGCCATCGCCGATCCCGGTCAGCACCAGCCAGGTTCAGCAAGGCCATTTTGCCGAGGTGATCGAGGACGAGGGCCGCACCCGCCTGCGCGAACCCTTTACCGTGACCGCCCCCATCCACGGCTATTTGCGCCGCGTCACCCTGGAACCAGGCGATGCCGTGCAGGCGGGCATGCCCCTGTTCCGGATCGAACCCGCCCCGGCCCCGGCCCTGGACCCCCGCGCCCGGGAGCAGGCCCAGGAAGCCATGGCGGCGGCCCGGGCGCGCCTGGAGGCTGCCCAGGCCAACCGGGAGGCCCGCGCCACTGAGCATGAGTTGGCACAGGTGGAATACGAACGGGCCGAACGCCTGCACCAGCGGGCTCTGATCTCCTCCGAGGAACGGGACCGCCGCCGCGCCCAGCGGGACGCCACCCGGGCCGCGGAACAGGCCGCCCGACATGCGGTGGATGTGGCCCGCTTCGACCTGGCATCGGCCCGGCTGCAACTGGAGATCGCCGATGGCCAGCGGGCCGACGAGACAATCCCGGCCCTTGCCCTGGAGGCCCCCATCGACGGTGTCATCACCCGGCGGCATCGGCGCGACGAGGGGCCGGTTCAGGCCGGCGAGGCGATCCTGGAGCTGGGCAACCTGGATGATCTGGAGGTGCAGGTGGACCTGCTCTCCCTGGAGGCCGTGCGGGTGCGTCCCGGGATGCGGGTGATCCTGGAGCGCTGGGGTGGCGGCGACCCACTGGAGGCCCGGGTGCGACGCGTGGAGCCGGCGGGATTCGAGAAGATCTCGGCATTGGGGGTGGAGGAGCAGCGCGTCTGGGTCTGGTCGCGGATCATCTCACCCCGGGAGGCGTGGGCACACCTGGGGGATGGTTACCGGGTGGAGGCCCGGTTCGTGATCTGGGAGGGGGAAGATGTGGTGCACATTCCCACCAGTGCCCTGTTCCGGGATCAGGACCGTTGGGCGGTGTTTGTGGCGGAGGATGGCCGGGCCCGTTTGCGTTCGGTGGAAACGGGCCGCCGCAGTGGCCTGCGCACGCAGGTCGAGTCGGGGCTGGAGCCGGGGGAGCGGGTCATCACCCATCCGGGTGAACGGGTGCAGGATGGTGTGAAGGTGACAGAGTGAGGTTAATGATCATGATAATAATCCGATGCCGACCCACTGAACTGCCCCGGCCGGGGCATGCGCCGGAAGGCTTCGATGCAGCCACGCAGGGCGCGGGCCATCTCGCCGCCGGTCTGATAGCGCTTGGCCGGGTCCTTCTGCAGGCTCTTGGTGACGATCACTCCCACCAGCGGGCCCAGTTCCGGACGCAGGTCGGTGATCTCCGCCGGATGGGTCTGGGTGATCTGGTAGACCAGACCGGCCATGGTGTCGGCGGTGAAGGGTAACTGACCGCTGAGCATCTGGTAGAGCATCACCCCCAGGGAAAACAGGTCGGTACGACTGTCCACCGGCTTGCCGGCCACCTGCTCCGGCGACATGAACGCCGGTGTGCCCAGGATGGTGCCGGTGCGGGTCTTGTTGTGATCGGTCACGCTGGCGATGCCAAAGTCCGTGATCTTCACCAGGCCCTTGCCCTGATCGTAGATGACGTTGGCCGGCTTGATGTCCCGGTGAATCACCTCCTGCTGATGGGCATAGTCCAGGGCATCGGCCACCTGGGCGCAGACCTCCAGGACCTCGGTGATGGGCAGCAAGGTCAGGGGCTGGGTGAACTGATCCAGGGGCACCCCCTGCAGGTAGTCCATGGCGATGAACGCCAGATCATGCTCCTCACCCACATCATAGACAGTGACGATATTGCGGTGATTCAGCCGCCCGGAGGCCTCGGCTTCCCGGAAGAACCGCCATTTGGCCTGCTCCAGCAGTTCCGGCTCGAACTCCCGGTTCAGGGCCAGGGTCTTGATGGCCACCTTGCGCTGGATATGCGGGTCCACCCCCAGGTAGACAATGCCCATGGAGCCCCGGCCCAGCTGACGCTCCACGTTGTAACGCCCGATCATGGGCTTTTCCAGGCTGTCATCGTCCACGGCCAGTTCCCGGCCGCCGCCCATGCGCTGCATCTCCCCCAGCCGGGGCTGGCGGCTGCCTACGAAGGGCTTGAGCCGCTCCAGGCGCTGGGTGGTGTCGCGAAAATCCGAATGCCGGGATTGCAGGAACCGGAACACCTCCACGGCGCGCCCGTACTGGCGCCGACGCTCGAAGTCGCGCCCCAGCTGGTAGAGCTGGGCGAACAGGGTGTCGCTGTCCAGACGGCAGTGACGATAGGCGTCGAAGGCCGGCTCCAGATGCCCCTGCCCCTGCTGGCCGATACCCAGTTGCAACCAGGCCTCGGAGGCCTCGCGTCGATCCCCCTCCAGACGATCCAGCAGCCAGCAGCGCAACGCCAGCAAAGGATGCCCCAGGGCAATCACCAGGGCCGGCAGCACCACGGGCAGCCACCATTGCAGAAGCAGCACCAGCCCGATGGACAGGTTGAGCAGCACGAAGACCGTCACGCCGCTGATCAATAGTCCCGTGGTGGACAGGTGCAGCCGCGCGGGCAGCCACAGCAGGTACAAGGCCGCCAGGAGGATCAGCAACCGCTCGGCCCCATGGAACCAACCACCCGTAGCCACCCGGTGCCCCTCCACCAGGGCGGCCGTGGCCCAGGCACTCCAGGTGGCCTGGGGCAGTGTCAGGCCCGCGTGGGACATGAGCGGCTGACCGGCGCCCTCCGCCATGCCAAGAATCACCGCGCGCCCCTGGATCTGGCTGTTGCCCAGATCCCCGGCCATGAGAGTGTCCAGGCGATGAACCTCCACCTGACGACCACGCGGATCGTGTCGGGGCGGAATCACCCCCAGTGAGCGATCCGGCCCCAGGGTGATCCGGGTCTCTCCCAGGCGCAGGCCGCGGCCCGGTTCCACGATGATGTCATCAACAGCAACACCCCGGACAGCAGCGGCCAGCGGCACCGCAAAACCCGCCAGATAGCCCTCCTCCACCGGCACGATCCCAGGGGCCAGGGGACGGGGACGATCCGGCGTGGCGGTGGCGGCAGGCAGGCCGGCAGTGGCCAGCGCCCGGGTGGGCCAGTGCACGGCCAGATCGCGACCGGGTGGCTCGGCGGGCCGAAACAGGGGGCGAAACACGCCCCAGTCGTACCAGGCTCTCGCCGAGCGATCCACATTCAACAAGGCATCGGGGTGAGGCACCGACGCTGTCCCGGCCCCCATGGCCAGCGGCGCCGCCAGCACGCTCCGGCCGTGGCCGGTCAGTGCTTGGGCAAGGCGATCATCGGTATCCAGTTCATGGCGCCAGGACTCGGCCATCTCAGGCCCCAGAGCATTCCGGGCCTGCCCCAGCCAGGGCTCCAGGCGGGGCGGCGTATGGGGGTGGTCCAGGGGCAGATGCAGTCCGATGGCCGCCGCGCCCATGGCATCCAGACGTTCCACGGCACGGGCCAGCCGGGCCCGATCCAGGGCCTGAGCGGAGTCGTGAATCTCGATCAGGGTGACCGGCACACCGGGGCGCATGTCCGGCACCAGCCGGGTGGCCAGGCTGCGCAGGCCTTCATCCAGAGGGCGCAGGGCGTCGCTGAAGCTGCCCGCCAGCACGACCAGCAGCACCAGGCCAATCAGGCCAGCGGGGCCAAGAACCGCCTTGCGCAGCGTCGGAAGTGACAATACCGGGTCTCCTGTGCAGTCGCTCACGTTTTACCAGAAAATCAGCGGCAAAGCCCGCCCGCCAAGCAGTGACGAACGGTGAACGATTGTTCCTGCATCCCGGTCCCATGGAATAATGACCAAGGGCCCACAATGGCCCGACATTCCTCAGGGAGGCATCATGAGTCTGCTCATCAAGGGCCAGTTGCGCAGCGACTGGCTGGCCGCGGAGACCGAGGATGGCGAGTTCATCCGCCAGGACTCCCAGTTCCGCCACTGGATCACTCCGGATGGGACCCCTGGCCCCAGCGGCGAGGGGGGCTTTGCCGCCGAACCGGACCGCTATCATCTGTATGTCTGCCTGGCCTGCCCCTGGGCCCATCGCACCCTGATCTTCCGGGCCCTGAAGGGGCTGGAGAACCTGATCAGCGTGTCCGTGGTGAACCCTTACATGCTGGATGAGGGGTGGAACTTTCACCCCTATCCGGGCAGCACCCCGGACCATGTGAACGGCTTCGAATTCCTCCATCAGGCCTACACCCTGGCCGAGCCGGAATACACCGGCATCATCACCGTGCCCACCCTCTGGGACAAGAAGCGCCGCACCATCGTCAACAACGAATCGGCGGAGATCATCCGCATGTTCAACAGCGCCTTCGACGCCTTCATCGACCGGCGCACGGATTATTACCCCAAGGACCTGCGCGGGGAAATCGACCAGGTCAACGAGCGCATCTACGAGAACCTGAACAACGGCGTTTACCGCTGCGGCTTTGCCACCGAGCAGGCGGCCTACGAGCGGAACTACGACAGACTGTTCGACACCCTGGACTGGGTGGAGGAGCACCTGTCACGCCAGCCCTATCTGGCCGGGGATCGGATCACCGAGGCAGACTGGCGGCTGTTCACCACTCTGGTGCGGTTCGATGCCGTTTATTACAGCCACTTCAAGTGCAACCGCCGCCGCATTATCGACTACCCCAATCTGTGGGAATACACCCGCGAGCTCTACCAGGTGCCAGGGGTGGCCCAGACGGTGAACATGGACCACATCAAGACCCACTACTACGGCAGTCACGAGCACCTGAACCCCAGCGGCATCATCCCCCGTGGTCCGGATCTGGACTTTTCGCGCCCGACGGCTCGAAATCCAGGGCAGCGGAGTTGATGCAATAGCGCAGCCCGGTGGGATGGGGGCCGTCATTGAACACATGCCCCAGGTGGGCGTCGCAGGATGCGCAGCGTACTTCCACCCGCTTCATCCACAAACTGCGGTCGGTATGCTCGGTCACGGCCTGCTCATCCACCGGTTGCCAGTAACTGGGCCAACCGCTGCCGGAATCGTATTTATGATCACTGGAGAACAGCGGCGCACCGCAGCAAATGCAGCGGTACAGGCCTGACGCCTTGTGGTCGTAATACTCCCCGGTGAAGGGCGGCTCGGTGCCCGCCTCGCGGGTCACCCGGTAGGCCTCCGGGCTGAGTTGCTCCCGCCACTGGGCATCGGTTTTGCTGGTCTTTTGCGTCATGAATCACCTCATGTTTTCAACGCTGACAATGGATCGGGTATGATCCCCCCGGAGTGGCAGCGGCTTGCGGCACCGCTGCGCACGCCGATGGTCCCTTGGACCATTCTGGCTGACAAAGGCTCCGGGAGAACACCGCCCAAGGGGATAATGGGGAGGGGAAGAGCATGACATGCAAAGATTGCCAGGTGATTGAACGCAGTCCCCAAGGACCGGGCAGCCTGTTCCTGGCACCTTTCCTTTCCCACACCCTCAAGGCCCTCAAGCAGCAGCTGAGCAACCAGGGCATCCAGGCCCAGGAGGTGGATGCCGGGGTGCTGCAAGTGCCCGTGCCCACGGGCGGCCCCGGCGCCGTGGACGCCACCCTGCGCAAACACCTGAGCGAGGCGGAGATCACCGACTGCCGCGCCGTGTTCCTGCCCGAGGGCGAGGCCTTCACCCTGGCCACCCTGCCCCACACGCAAAGTCTGATGACCCTGCTGGCCCGGGCCGGCAGCGGCTGGCTGGCCGACATGATCGAGGCCGAGCGTTTCATCTTTCACTTCCAGCCCATCGTCCACTGCCAGAATCCAGGACAGATCTTCGCCCACGAATCCCTGGTGCGCGGCTATCTGTCGGACGAGGATCGGACGCTGGTCTTCCCGGACCGACTCTTTGGCCAGGCCCGAGCTTCGCAAATGATGTTTCAACTGGATCGGGCGGCTCGCATCAACGCCATCCGCCAGGCCGTGGGGCACGGTTTTGATGGGCGGGTGTTCATCAACTTCAATCCCACCACCATCTACGATCCCACTTATTGCCTGAAGACCACCCTGGACGAGGTGGAGCGTCTGGGCGCCGACGCCCATCGGCTGGTGTTCGAGGTGGTGGAATCCGAAGAGGTTTCCGACTCGGGGCATCTGCGGCGTATCGTGGATTTCTATCGGAACGCCGGTTTCCAGGTGGCCCTGGACGATCTGGGGGCAGGCTATGCCTCGCTGAACCTGCTCTCGGAACTGCGGCCGGATTTCGTGAAGTTCGACCGGGCCCTGGTGAGCCACGTGGATCAGGACGTCTTCAAGCAGAAGGTGCTCGCCAAGCTCATCGAAATGGCCCACGATCTGGGCATCCTGACCATTGCCGAGGGCGTGGAGGAAAAGGCCGAGTGGCAGTGGCTCAAGGCCCATGCCGTGGACTATGTTCAGGGGTATCTGTTTGCCCGGCCGGGCTCCCCTCCGCCCCGACCGGTGGTGCCCACGTAAACCTCACTCCATGCCCCACACCACCGAGGATCATCGCGCTTGACCGACCCCATCAGCTCCGCCTACCGGCTGCTCGAGGCCTCCCTGGTGTATCACCGGGGTGATGTCGTGGGCACCATCGCCAGTCTCGACTCCCACGCCCCGGCAGACAATTACTCCGACTGCTTCGTGCGCGACTTCGTCCCCTCCGGGCTCGTGTTTCTGCTGGATGGCCGCAGCGACGTCGTGCGCAACTTTCTCTCCCTGGTGCTCAAGCTCAGGGACCAGCAGGAAGAGGTGGAGGGTCATCGGGCTGTGGCCAAGGTGATGCCCGCCAGCTTCCGGGTGCTGTGCAACGAGGAGGGAGAAGAGGAGATCCACACCGACTTCGGCGACCGAGCCATTGGCCGGGTGGCCCCGGTGGACTCCATGATGTGGTGGCTGATCCTGCTGGTGGCCTACGAGCGCATCTCCGGGGATACCGACTTCACCCGCTCCCGGGAGTGCCAGCGGGGCATCCGCATGATCCTCAACATCTGCCTGCAGGACCGCTTCGAGATCTTCCCCACCCTGCTGGTGCCCGATGGCTCGTTCATGGTGGATCGGCGCATGGGGGTGTATGGCCATCCCCTGGAGATCCAGTCGCTGTTCTTCGGCGCCCTCAAGGCCGCGCTGGCCATGCTGGATGACGCCGATCCGGACAACCAGGGCGTGCGCGAACAATCCGCCAAGCGCCTGGAACAATTGGTGGATTATGTGCGTCATTATTACTGGCTGGATGATGATCGGCTCAACCGCATCCACCGCTTTCGGACCGAGATATTCGGCTACGACTCGGAAAACGCCCTGAACATCCATCCGGAGAGCATCCCCGACTGGGTGAGCGACTGGCTGCCCCTGGACGCGGGCTACCTGGTGGGCAACCTGGGCCCGGGGCGCATGGATTTTCGCTTCTTTGCCCTGGGCAACCTGCTGGCGGTGCTGTTCGGGCTGGCCGACGAATCGCAGTCGAAGCGGTTGATGCACCTGTATGACCAACGCTGGGACGACCTCATGGGCATGATGCCGGTGAAGCTGTGCTTTCCCGCCATGCAAGGCGAGGAATGGCGCCTGAAGACCGGCTCGGACCCCAAGAACATCCCCTGGTCATACCACAACGGCGGCAACTGGCCGGCCCTGCTCTGGGCCTTCACGGCGGCGGCGCTGCATGCCGGGCGCGGCGATCTGGCCCTGCGGGCCCGGGAGGTGGCCACCGAGCGCCTGGCGGCCAACGGCTGGCCTGAATATTACGATGGTCGCAATGGGCGCCTGATTGGTCGTCGTGCCAATTACAACCAGACCTGGTCCGCCACCGCCCTGATCCTCACCCACAAGTTCATCGAAGATCCGTCCACCCTGGACGTTTTGAGTCTGAAGGGATCTGATAAGGCATGAAAAAAACCCAAAGCAAGGCAACCCGCGGTGAGGGGTTGTACATCGTTCTGGTGAGCATCCATGGCCTGGTGCGCGGGGAGAATCTGGAACTGGGCCGGGACGCGGATACCGGCGGCCAGATCAAGTACGTGGTGGAACTGGCCCGGGCCCTGGGCGGCCACCCGGAGGTGGGGCGGGTGGACCTGCTCACCCGCCGGGTGGAGGACAGCCGGGTGTCGGATGATTACGCCCAACCGGAGGAGGATCTGGGCGAAGGCGTGCGCATCGTCCGCCTGGATTGCGGCCCGCGGCGCTACCTGCGCAAGGAAAAACTCTGGCCCTATCTGGACTGCTTTGCCGACAACGCCATCAAGTACATCCGCGGCGTGGGTCTGATGCCGGATGTGGTGCATGGGCACTATGCCGATGCCGGCCATGTGGCGGTGCGGGTGGCCAACCTGATGGGCGTGCCTCTGGTGCAGACCGGGCACTCCCTGGGCCGGGTCAAGCGCGAGCGACTGCTGGCCAAGGGGGCCTCCGAGAAGGAGATTGAATCCCGCTACAGCATCAGCCGGCGCATCGACGCCGAGGAAGAGGCGCTGGGCAACGCCTACATGGTGATCGCCAGCACCCAGCAGGAGGTGGAGGAGCAGTACGCCTCCTACGATCACTATCAGCCCGAGCGCATGGTGGTGATCCCGCCGGGCACCGATCTGCGCCGTTTTCATCCCCCCAAGGCACGCTCGCCACGACCGCCCATCTACAAGACCCTGGCCCGGTTCCTGAAAAAACCGGACAAGCCCATGGTCCTGGCCCTGTCGCGCCCCGACGAGCGCAAGAACATTCCCACATTGGTGAAGGCCTTTGCCGAGCATGCCGAACTCAGGGAGATGGCCAACCTGGTGATCGTCGCCGGCAACCGGGATGCCATTCGTGAACTGGACAAGGGCGCACGGGACGTGCTCACCGAGGTGCTGATGCTCATCGATGACTACGACCTGTACGGCTCGGTGGCCTATCCCAAGCACCACAGTGCCGATGACGTGCCGGACCTGTACCGCCTGGTCACCCGCACCCGGGGAGTCTTCGTCAATCCGGCGTTGACCGAGCCCTTCGGGCTCACCCTGATCGAGGCCTCCGCCAGCGGCGCGCCCTTCGTGGCCACCGATGATGGCGGGCCCAGGGACATCCTGCGCTACTGCCAGAACGGGGTGCTGGTGGACCCCCTGGACTCGGAAGGCATGGGCCAGGCCATCTTCGACATCCTGGGCGATTCGGATCGCTGGAAAAAGCTATCGGACCGGGGCCTCAAGGGGGTGCGCAAGCACTATGCCTGGGAGGGGCATGCGCAAAACTACGTCAAGCGCATCAAGAGCCTGCGCCGCGAGGCCAGCCGCAGTCGTCGGGGTCAGCAGCGCCTCTCCGGCAAGCTGGCCAAGGCTGATCGGGCCCTGATTTCCGATATCGACAACACCCTGCTGGGAGACAAGGGTGGCCTGCGATCCATGCTGCAACGCCTGAAGGAAGAGGGGCGCGAGGTGGCCTTCGGCATCGCCACCGGTCGACGCCTGGATTCCGCCATCGACATCCTCAAGGAATGGGGCGTACCCACGCCGGACGTGATGATCACCTCGGTGGGCTCGGAGATCCACTACGGCCCGGAGATGACCAAGGATGAAGGCTGGGCCCGGCACATTGATTACCGCTGGCAACCGGAGGCACTGCGCGAGGCCCTGCTGGAACTGCCGGGCATCCAGTTACAGCCCAAGGTGGATCAGCGCCGCCACAAGATCAGTTTCTTCGTGGATCCGAGCTTGTCCCCCTCCATGAAGGAAATCGAGCGTCTGCTGCACCAGAAGGATCTGCACGCCAATATCATCTACTCTCACGACCATTACCTGGACCTGCTGCCGGTGCGTGCTTCCAAGGGTTTCGCGGTGCGTTATTTCGCCGACAAATGGGGCATCCCCCTGGAGCGGGTGCTGGTGGCCGGTGATTCGGGCAACGATGAGGACATGCTGCGCGGCAGCACCCTGGGGGTGGTGGTGGGCAATCACCAGCAGGAGTTGGAGAAGCTGTACGGTTTCAAGCGGGTGTACTTCGCCGATGCCACCCACGCAGGCGGGATCGCCGAGGCCTTTGACCACTATCAGTTCTTCGGCCGCTGCGGGGTGCCCGAAGAACCGTAAGCCGGCCCCCTGTGGGAGCCCCCACTGTGAGAGCCCCCCTGTGGGAACCACTCCTCCTCTCCTGTGGGAGCCGGCCTGCCGGCGATGCGCTGCGACAGCAGCGCCCGGACCAGACCAGGTGCCCGCCGCTTTCGCGGGCAAGGCCCGCTCCCACAAGGGGGGCCCTCCCGGAAGCCCGCTTTCGGGGAGATCAGTCAGCCTGCTCCAGGGCCTCACACGCCTCCATCCACTGAGCCTCCACATCCTCCAGTTCCCGGTTGACCTGGGCCTGGCGACCCAGGAGTTCCTGGAGTCGGGCCTTCCCATCCGCCTCGTACAGGCCTGGATCGGCCAGGTCAGCTTCCAGTGAGGCACGCTCCTCCTCCAGGCGGGCATGGGCCTTTTCCAGCCTGGCCACCTTGTCCCTCAGCGGCTTTTGCCGGCGCCGCTGCTCGGCCTCGTCCCGGCGCCTGGCCTTGCGAGAAGCGGCGCTTTGCTCTCCCACCTCCCGGGTCGCGTCCCGGGCGGCCTCAGAGGCCTTCTCACGGGCCGCCAGCCAGGCCCGGTAATCCTCCAGATCGCCATCGAATTCCACCGCCTGACCATCCGCCACCAGCAGCAGCTCATCGCAGACACTGCGCAGCATGTAGCGATCGTGGGACACCAGCACCAGCGCCCCCTCGAACCCCTGCAGGGCCTGCTCCAGGGCATGACGCATGTCCATGTCCAGATGGTTGGTGGGTTCGTCCAGCAACAACAGATTCGGGCGCTGATACACCAGCAGGCCCAGCACCAGCCGGGCCTTCTCCCCACCGGAGAAGGGGCCCACCGGGTCCAGGGCCTGATCCCCATGGAAACCAAAGCCGCCCAGAAAGTCCCGCAACTCCTGCTCCCGGGCCTTCTCGTCCAGGCGCTGCAGATGCAGCAGCGGGCTCGCCTGGCTGTCCAGTTGCTCCAGCTGGTGCTGCGCGAAATAGCCCACCTTCAGGTCTGGTGCCGGCTCACGGTCGCCGGCCAGTGGCATCAGGGTCCCGGCCATGAGCCGGATCAGGGTGGACTTGCCGGCACCGTTGGGGCCGAGCAGGCCCAGACGTTCACCCGGGTGCAGGGACAGCTCCACCCCCTGAAGCACCGCCGGCTCGCCGTAACCGGCGTTCACATCATCCAGCTTGAGCAGCGGATCAGGAAGCCGATGGGGGGCGCGAAAGCTGAAACGAAACGGGGAATCCGCGTGGGCCGGGGCCACCCGGGTCATGCGCTCCAGGGCCTTGAGACGGCTCTGGGCCTGGCGGGCCTTGGTGGCCTTGGCCCGGAAACGCTCCACGAAGCGCTCCATGTGGGCGATCTCCCGCTGCTGACGCTCGTGCTGCGATTGCTGCTGGGCCAGGGCCTCGGCGCGGGCCTGCTCAAAGGTAGAGTAATTGCCGGTGTACAGGGTCATGCCGCCCCGCTCGATATGGGCCACATGGGTCACCACCCGGTCCAGGAAGTCCCGGTCATGGGAGATCAGCAGCAGGGTGCCGGGATACCCCCCCAGCCACTGCTCCAGCCAGATCACCGCTTCCAGGTCCAGGTGGTTGGTGGGTTCGTCCAGCAGCAGCAGGTCGGAGCGGCACATCAGGGCCTTGGCCAGGTTCAGGCGCATGCGCCAGCCACCGGAGAACGACGCCATGGGCGCCACCTCCTGCCCCGGCTTGAACCCCAGGCCGTGCAGCAAGCGCCCTGCACGGCTCTCGGCAGTCCAGGCATCAATGGCATCCAGCCGGGCATGCAGTTCACCCAGACGACTGCCGTCCTGGGCCGCTTCCGCCTCGGCCACGGCGGCCTGCAGGCGGCGCAGTTCTTCGTCTCCGTCCATCACATAGTCCAGGGCGGAGCGGTCGCTGGCCTCCACCTCCTGGGCCACGTGGGCGATCACCCAATCCGACGGCAGGGAGCACTCACCCTGGTCGGCCCCCAGTTCCCCCTGCAGCAAGGCGAACAGGCTGGACTTACCGGTGCCATTGGCGCCCGTGAGGCCCACCCGCCAGCCGGGGTGGATGGTGAGATCCGCATCCTCGAAAAGGACCTTGGTGCCACGGCGCAGGGTGAGATGATCGAATCGGAGCATGGGGGTGGAGTTTATCAGTCCGGGTCTCCTGCCGGCATCACGGGATTCTGACGCCCGGCGGCAAACCCCTGCAGTCCGTGGTGCCAGATTTCCGGCACCACCAAAGAAGAAACATGCACTTCATTGTTTCAAATGAAGTTATTTTCATGGCACAAAAATCGCATCAAACGGGACAAACTCAGCCGAGACCCTGTCATGCGACACGTGATCCGCCCGATGCTGGAACAGGCCAATAATGGCGACAACACCCTGATGGCCAGCCCGCAGCTGCTGCAGGGCGGCCTGGCCCGGTCCGAACGCCACACACCGAGTGTGCCGACCCTCACCCCGGCGATGATATTGCATCGGCTGCAGACCACCCTGGAGCTGGAAGAACTGCTGGAGATCTTCTCCAACGCACTGGCCGGCATGGTGCCCCATGACGGTCTGACCTTCGACCACCCGGACATGGGCATCCACATCAGCCAGGGTCGGCTCTCCCGTCATGTGTGCAGCTACAACCTCATGGTGGAACGCACGGAGATTGGCCAGCTTCGGCTGCTGCGCGGGCGCAAGTTCAAGGAGCAGGAGCTCATTGCCCTGGAGGAGGCCCTGAGCATGCTCACCTACCCTCTGCGAAACGCCCTGCTCTACCGCCAGGCCCTCACCTCGGCCCAGACCGATCCGCTCACCGGACTCCTGAACCGGACCTCCATGACCCGCATGCTGGACCGGGAACTGGCCGTGGCCACCCGGTCGGGGCGACAGGTGTGCATGCTCGTGGTGGACGTGGACTTTTTCAAACAGGTGAACGACACCCATGGCCATCAGGCCGGTGATCACGTGCTGGTGGCCGTGGCGGAGCGGCTCAGGGCCCTCACCCGCAAGAGTGACATGGTGTTCCGCTACGGCGGCGAGGAGTTCGTGATCGTGATCAGCGAAACCGATGCCGAGTCGGCTGCCACGGCGGCAGAGCGCGTTCAGGAAGTCATCCGCAGCGCCCCCCATACACTGGATGCGGGCCAGCAGATCCGGATCACCGCGAGCATCGGCGTGGCCATGCAGCGCCCCGACGATAGCCCGGCCAGTCTGTTCAAGCGGGCCGATCAGGCCATGTACCGGGCCAAGAATACCGGCCGCGACCGGATCGAGTGGGAAGACTGAGGCCCTCGCCGGACCTCGCCGGGCTTAGCTGCCCAGCAGGCGCTCAGCGATCCTGAACCCTGCCGCATAGGTGCCGATGGCCGAACCCAGGGTGGTCAGGATGAACACCAGCAAGACCCGGGACACCCGGTTCTGCCACCACCCCCGCAGACGTGCCGTATCCCGACGCAGGCGTGAGAAGTCGCCCACCGTGGGCTTGCGCAGCCAGGTTTCCATGGCGGCGGCCACGAAGCCCACCCCGATGGTGGGATTGAGTGACGTCAGGGGGGCCGCCAGCGCTGCTGTCACCACCGTCACCGGATGGGCCGAGGCAATGATGGCCCCCAGTCCGGCCAGGCCCCCATTGATCAACACCCAGTCGGTCACCAGTTGCCAGCCCAGATCCGGGTTGCGGCTGAAACCGATGGCGAAGCCGGTCAGGATCAGGGCCACGATCAGCCAGGGGATCAACTTGGGCCAGCGGGCCGGCGGCGGCTCCTGGTCCAGACGCTCCACCACCTGGGCCGGCGGCTCCCCTCCCTGCTCCTTGAGGGCCTCGCGGATGCCGGCCAGGTGCCCGGCGCCCACCACCGCCAGGATATGCCGATAGTCCTTGTTGGCGGCCTCCTGACGCAGGCGGGCGGCCATGTAATGATCCCGCTCCTGAATCAGCGGCTCATACAGGGCCCGGGATTCCTCGGCAAACTGGGTGAAGGTGGATTCGAGCATGTCGCCGCTCTTGAGGCGTTCGATCTCCGCCTCGGTGACCTGTTCGCGACTCATGACGCTGGCCATCAAACCACCGAACAGGTTCATGCGTCGCCACCAGGGCACGTTGCGATAGCAGCGTTTGAGGGTGGTGCCCACCTCCCGGTCGATGAGCAGTACCGGCAGGTGGGCATCGCGGGCCTCGTTGATGGCGGCGCGCATCTCGGCCCCGGGCTCGATACCAAACTGCTCCGCCAGGCGCTGCTGGTAGGCCCCCAGGGCCAGGCTGGCCGTGACCATGGGCACCTTGCCCTGGCGCAGCACCTGGAACAGGTTCATGCGGGACAGGTCATCGGGACGGACGATGGCATTGTGCCGGCTGGGACAAAGCTCCACCGCCACGGCGTCGTAATCGCCGCTGCGCAGCAATTCGCTCACCGTATCGGCCGACACCTGGGAGACATGGGCCGTGCCCAGTACGGTGATGCGGGTGCCATCCAGCTCAGTATGAAAACGGGGGTCTTCCGAATGAGGGGTCTGCTGAGAGTCCATGGGGTGTCCAGAGGGGTACGGCGGTTCTGATTGAAGATCGCAACCTTAGCAGGCGCGGGGGTCCCTGTCTGCTATTGCTCTTCAGCCTCGGCCCCACCCGCCTCGTCCGCCTCGTCCGCGTCGTCCGCGTCGTCCGCGTCGTCCGGGATCGGCTCGGGTATCACCATGGGCTCCCCCTCCAGACCACGCAGGGACTCCAGCACCCGCTCCGCGCGCTGCACGTGGGCCTGAAGCTCGGCATGATTGGGGCGCAGTTCCAGCAGTTCACGCCAGGTTTCCACCGCCTGTTCGATCTCTCCGTCCAGGTACTGGCGGCGCCCCTCCTCCAAGCCCAGGGTGATGCGGGTATCGATGGCCTGATCCAGCTCCCGCTGCAGGCGCGGCAGAGATTCATCCCGGGGGCGCGTGCGCTCCAGCCCCTTGAGGTGTCGGCTGGCGGCATTCAGATCGCCTGACTGCATGGCCTCGTGATAGTGATCGAACAATTCCCTCGAGCGGGCCTCCCAGGCCGCCTGGCGTCGGGCATGGTCGGCCTGGCGCTGGGCGGCCTGGACCTGTGCCTTTGCCTGTTGGGCCGAGTCGAGCATCTCCAGGGTGTCATTCGTCGGCCTCAGGGCCTGCGAGAGACTCAGGGCGTCCACGGCCAGGCGCAGCTCCTTCGCCTCCAGGGCCAGGCCACCCAGTTTCTGCAGATCCTGGGCCACTTCCAGGGAGTCCTGGCGGATGCGCCCCAGCTCACGTGCCGCCTCCGCATCCTCGGGATCCACCCTCGCCAGTTCCGCGTAGATGGGCCGCAAGGCGGCCAGGGAACGTCCGCGGGCCAGCATCAGGCGCACCTGCAGGTCGGTGAGGCGCCCTTCATACTGCACCCGGGCCGTCTCCCGGGCCGCCTGCAGGGGGGCGCTGTCCGGCAGCATGACCAGCCCCCGATCATAGACCTCCAGGGCGTCCAGCCACTGCTCGCGCCGCAGCAGGGCCGCCGCCTGCATCAAGATGGCCTGCTCCAGATGCCCGGTCATCCGTTCCAGCCAAGCCTCCCGGGCCTCCATCTGCTGCGTGCGCTCACCCGTGGGCAGCTCCGCCAGAAGGGCCTGGGCGCGCTGGTATTCATGGGCCTTGAAGGCCTCATCCACCTTCTGGGACAGGGTTGTGATCTCCACCTCCAGGGGGGCACAACCGCCCAGTACCAGCAGGCCCAACGGCAGCAGGGCAGCCCAGGGTCGCACCAGACGCCTCATGTGATCCGCTCCTTGCACAGCAGCCGCTCGATCTGTCGCTCCATCGCTCCCCGATACAGGTCACTCAGGTCATGCACCTGGCAGGTGGCCACGGGCTGCGTCTTGCCGCGGATGGCAATGGAGCGGTGGGGCTGCCCCCGCACCCGCCAGCGGATGTCCGGGTCCTCGAACAATGCCTCGCAGATCAGCACCTGACCGGGCTCGGCGGCGGTCATCAGGCGCGAGGCCAGGTTCACCGCATCCCCCACCACCGTATATTGCATGCGATCCTCGGCCCCCATGTTGCCCGCCATCATGGGGCCGCTGTTGATCCCCACCCTAAAGCGGATGGGCTCCTGCCCCTCCATGTCCCGCAGCTGGTTGAGCCGTGCCACCAGGTGCTGCAGCATGACGCCGCTGGCGATGGCGTGAAAGCGATGGTCCGGATCCTCATCGGTGACGCCGAACACCACCATCACCCCGTCTCCCATGAACTTGTCGATGCTGCCCTGGTGCAGCCGGGCGATATGGCTGACATGGGTGAAATATTCATTGAGCAGCCCCGCCACCTTGTCCGGGTCCATGGTTTCGGACATCCGCGTGAAGCCGGCAATATCCGCGAACATCACCGAGGCCTCCACCTGACGCCCCCCCAGTTTCACCCTGTCCAGATTGCTCATGATCTCCCGGGCCACACCCGCCGACACGTAGCGGCTCAGGGCCCCCTCCACCTGGGACTTTTCCAGCAAACCCTGGGCCATGCGGTTGAAGGCCGACATGAGGTGACCGATTTCGTCCCGGCGGCCTTCCGGCAGACGATACCGGTACTCACCTTCGCCGATGGCGCGGGTGGCCTCCACCAGGCGATGCACCGGGCGGGACAGGCGCTGTCCCATGAGAAACGCGGCGGCGCCGCCCAGTACGCTCATGAATACCGTGGTGAGGATGATGGCGTTGGCCGCGGCCCGGGTGCCGGTCTGCTGAGCCGAACGGCTCAAGGTGACCATGGCCGAGCCCAGGGTGATGTCCTGAAAGCGGATCTCTTCCCGGTAGGCGGTCTTCTCGGTATCGGCAAAGTACAGAAAGGTGTGCGGGAAGGGGGCGGGCGCCTTGTCAGCCCCCAGGCTGTCCTGCCCATGCTCGGGAATCATGCCGGAATGGGCCAGACGTTCGCCGTCGCGGTCAAAGACGGCCGCGCCCAGCACGGCCTCGCTGCCGGCCAGGTTGGTGATGAGGGCATTGAGGGCCAGGCTGTCGTCGGCGAGCACCAGTTCCTTGGATGACTCTGCCAGCTGCATCACCATGGCCTGACCGAAATCGTCCATCTGACTGCGCAGCAGGGCACTTTGCTGATTGAGGATCACCACGCCCACCAGGGCCATGCAGGTGACGATCAGCACGCAGATGGTCAGACCAAGCTTGAAGGCGACAGGCACATGATCGGGCAGGAATGCGGCCCATCCGCTCCGCAGCCTGTCGAGCAGGGATGCCATGTGTGGTCTCGCTGGATTGAATGTGGGCCCCGCCATCCGGAGGGGGGCGCAAGTCCCGGGATCATAACACGCCGCCCGGCCCCCGAACGCCCCATGCGACCCATCCACCGCGATGGCCTCCCCCTGCATCCTTCAGTACACTCGAAACACCCCCTCACCTCTGGATGAGATGCGACATGACCCTGACCGAACTTCGCTACATTGTCGCGGTGGCACGCGAGCGACATTTCGGACGGGCCGCCGAGGGCTGCAATGTGAGCCAGCCCACCCTGAGTGTGGCGGTGAAAAAGCTGGAGGAGGAGCTTGGGGTGGCGCTCTTCGAGCGCAGCAAGACGGAGGTGAGCATCACGCCGGTGGGGGATCAGGTGGTGCGTCAGGCCCAGCGGGTGCTGGAAGAGGTGGACAGCCTGACCACCATTGCCCATCAGGGACGGGATCAGCTCTGTGGTCCCTTGCGCCTGGGGGCCATTCACACCATCGGCCCCTATCTGCTACCCCATCTGGTACCCGAGGTGCACCGGCGCGCCCCCGGGCTGCCCCTGATCATCGAGGAGAACTACACCGCCCGGCTGGCGGAGAGCCTCAAGCGGGGTGAACTGGATGCCATCATCGTGGCCACCCCCTTCGAGCAGCCCGGCGTGGTCACCCTGCCCCTTTACTCGGAGCCCTTCGTGGCCGTGCTACCGGCGGACCACCCCTTGAGCCGGCGGCAGAAACTGGACATCAACGAACTCGCCCGGGAAACCCTGCTGCTGCTGGGCTCGGGGCATTGTTTCCGGGAGCAGGTGCTGCACTTCTGCCCGGACTGCCACGCCACCGTATCCTCCGGCAACAGCATCCAGCACACGGTGGAGGGCAGTTCCCTGGAGACCATCCGCCATATGGTGGTGACGGGCATGGGGGTCACCATCCTGCCCTGCTCGGCGGCGGGGGCAGATCGTTATGCCCAGCACCTGCTGTCCATCCGTCGCTTTCAGGAGCCGGTGCCCACCCGCCAGGTGGCCCTGGCCTGGCGCACCAGCTTCCCGCGCCCCAAGGCCATCGAGGTGATCCGCCAGGCGATCCTCGAGACCCACGTGCCGTGCCTGGAGATGGTCAGCGAACCCTCAGGGTGAATCGCAGGTGCCGGTCGAGCCGGGAGCGCAGACGCGACCATCGGTCCAGATGGCGCGACCGAGCAGGGTATCCGTGAGATCGGCATTGTCCAGGCGGGCACCCCGCAGGTCGGCATGGCTCAGGTCGGCATCGGTGAGGTTGGCGCCGATGAGCACCGCCTCCTGAAGTACCGCGCCGGTGAGTCGCGCCCCCTGCAGATCGGCCTGGTCCAGACGGGCACGCCGCACATCCGCGTAGCTCAGGTCGGCATTGGCAAGTTGTGCACCCTCCAGGCGGGCGCCCAGCAGGTCCGTGTTACTCAGGTTCGCGCCGGTCAGGTCCGCGTCGCGCAGATCCATCCCCACCATGCGGCAATAGCTCCAGTTGACCCCCGGCTCGGCCGGTGCCAGACAGTCCGCCAGCACATCCGGCTCAGGTCGTTCCATCACCAGCAACAGCGACAACAACAGGATCAGCAGTCCGGCGGCCACGCCGATCCAGAGCCGCGGCCCCTGTGGGAGAGGGCTGACAGACTCTGGCGACTGCAGCAACTGCACGCGCTGGTAGCGGTGACTGACCAGTTCCGGAGGTTCGGGCCGACGGCGATCTTCCGCCCGCTGATCCGCGTCGGAGGGCAATTCATCCGGATAGGGTCGGGCACGACGCTCGGGGGAGCGCTCGTCCTCACGGCGCCTGGCCTGCAGCAGACGCTCGCGGCCCTCCGGGGTGTCGGTATCATAGAACTCCACCGGGATCAGGTGAGGCTGGGAGCGCACGGCATACCAGCGTTGCCGGTCCAGACTGACCTCGTCCTCCATGCGCAGACGGCCCAGCAGCAGATAGCTGCGAATCAGCCTCTCCGGATAAGGTCCCCTCACCTCTCCACTGCGGCGGGTGAACCAGAGTTGATGCTCATTTTCCATAAGCTCCATGCACTCGGTCGCGAGGGTCTTTAGTTGCTCAGTATCACACCAATACCGATGTTGAAGCGCGGCCGCGTGGTGGCCGGCTCGTCCTCCCGAGGCCAAAGGTAATGATCTTCCGCCCCCAGCACAGGATAGCGATAGGGGGTTTCACCCACCTGGCCGGTCACCGTTCTTTCCAGCGTGCCGGTGACCGTGAGCAGGCGACCGGGGCTGTAATCCACGCTTTCCAGGTAACCGGGCACGCGGACCATGAAACGGCCCTGGGGCGTGCGTTCGGTCCGGGGGCGCTGCCGACGGTCCAGGGGGTAGGCCAGGATCTCCAACTGGGTGGCCTCTTCCAGATTGCGGGTGTTGACGATCATGCCGCCCCAGACCACCTGCTCTCCTGCTGCCCCCTCGTCAGACATGGCCACCCGTGATGGGGTCAGCATGGAAAGGGTGTCCTGGGTATCAAACTGCGGCCCGGTGGCGCAGCCGACCAACCCCAACACCCCGACCAGCGCCGCTGGCAGCCACCACCGGCGACGCCCGGGCTGTTGCAGGCGATGGATCATGTCACCCATGGTCAAGGATCAGGGCCTCCACTTCCACCACCTGGTGCTGGGCCCGGTCGATGATGGAGGGCAGCACGGAGGGGTCGAGGCCGGAGCGTTCCCAGGCCTCGGCCTGAATGGGCGGCGCATCCCGGGGATCGCGGGTGTCCACCTCGGCCATGTGGGCGACGGTGTTGGCAATGTGCACCAGGGCCACGGCGGCCTGGTGTTCCTGGGCCGCGGCGGGTTCATGATGATAGCGGATGCAGGCCAGCAGCTTTTCAGGCAGATGCCAGCGGGCAGCCAGTTCACCACCCACCTGGGCGTGGTCGTAGCCCAGCACGTCCCGCTCCGCCTTCTGGGGCGGCGTGTGTCCGGCGTTCTGCAGGCCCAGGAGGAAGGCCTCGTGGGCTGCATCGGGTTCGCGATTGAAGATCAGCAAGCGACCGATGTCGTGCAGCAGGCCGGCGATGAACATGGTTTCGCCATCGCGCATCTTCAGGTCCTCGCTGAGAAGTCGGGCCACCAGACCGCAATAGATGCTGTGGCGCCAGAAGTCCTCCATGGACATCAGGTCGTTGGGGATGCCGTCGAAGACCTTGGTGACAGTGGTGGCCAGCACCAGGTCGCGGATCTGGCGGGTGCCGATCACCTGTACGGCCCGGGTGATGGTGTCGATCCGGTTGGATAGGCCGTAGAAGGGGCTGTTGGCCAGTTGCAGCAGGCGAATGGTGAGCGCTGGATCCTGGCTGATCACCCGGCCGATGTCCGCTGCGGTGGACTCGTCATCGTCCACCATGGCGTTCAAACGGCTGGCCACCGCAGGCAGGGAGACCAGGCCGGCCCCTTGTTCCACCAGTTGTTCAATACTCAGTGACATGCCATCTCCCGGTTCTCCACTGCCAAGCGTGAGCGGGCAGGCTTCTCTGGATGATAGACCAGATCACACCGCCCGCAGGCACCTGTCGCCATCATACACCCTCAGGTTTACCCAATAGCACCGGGGCACCCAACCGGAAGAACTACAGCAGCGCCCCGCCCAGGAAAAAGGCCAGCAGCATCAGGGCGACGACACCCACGCCAGCCAGGGCCAGGTTGCGCTGGAACCGGCGGCGTTGCTGGTTTTCCTCCCAGCGATGCACGGAGGTGTCTCGGGCACTTGGGGTGGAGGACGGTGTCGGTGTGGGCGCAGGCGCGGGGGCGGCAACGGGCTGGGCAGGCTGCTGGGGCGTGGCCTTCTCGTCTCCTCGGGAAACGGAGCTTTCCAGGGCATCCAGGGCCTCGGCGAGCTGGGCCTCCAGGTGTTTGCGCTTTTCCGCTTCCTGGCGTTCCAGTTGCTGTTGCCTTTTCTCCATGAGATTCAGTTCGCCGCGCAGGGTGCGCAACTCCCCCTGGGAGGCCTCGCGCTCCTGTTCCATGCGTTCCACCCGCGAGATCGCCTGGACCAGTTCATCCTCCACCTGCAGCCTGGCCAGTTCCGCGGCCTCTGCCCGGGCCTGGAGATTGCCCTGGGATTCTCCGGAGGCTCTGCCGTTGGAGCTGGCCAGGGCGCGCTCGGCGGCACCGGTGCGTTCCCGGGCGGATTCCAGTTCGGCCTTGAGCCGGCGCACCTCGTCGGCATCCCCCTCGGCAGGCTCCCGACGCAGCTGCTCAAGCTCCTGACGCAGGGCGTGGAGTTCTCCCTGGGCCTGATCCCGGGCCGCAGAGGCCTCCTGGATCTGGGCATCCCGCTGCAGTAGTTGGGCGGAGGCTTCCTGCAATTCCCCTTGCAGCCCCTCCAGGCGTTCCTGGCTGCGTTCGGCCTGCTCCTGCTGTTCGTGCAGGCGGGTGCGTAGCTGCCCGTTGGCCCGCTGGGCCTCTTCCAGGGCCTCGCGCTCCTTGGCCAGGTCGGCCTCCAGGGCGGCGATGCGGTCCTTGGCGTCGCGTTCGTCCGAGGTCTGCTGACGCAGCATGAGTTCGGTACGCAGTTGGCGCATGTCGCCCTGCAGCCGTTCCCGCTCCTTGACGGCGGCCCGAGCCTGGCTCTGGGCATGTTGCAGTTGTTCGCGCAGGGTGTTGATTTCGGTCTGGGCGGCAGCCAGTGCGGCTGTGTCCGGATGGGGTTCGGCAGCGGGCCGGGGCGTGGCTTCTGCCATGGGGGTGGGAGCCGTCGCTGCGGGGGGTGTTTCTCCTCCTGCCAGCAGTTGCTCGGTGGTGTTCAGCACGTGGTCGGCGCGAAAGGGTTTCATCACCACATCGTTGGCGCCGCGCTCGGCGGCCTTGCGCCGGGTACCTTGGTCGTCCTCGTTGCCGGTGACGATGACCACGGGGAGGGACTTGAGGCGGGCGTCGTCACTCTCGCGGATGCGCTGCAGCAGGCCGTAGCCGTCCAGCTGGGGCATGGAGAGGTCGGTGAACACGCAGGCGATACCGGGATTCTGCTCCAGCAGGGTCCAGGCCTCCATGCCATCGGGGGCATCCACCACCTGGTAGCGCCGCCGCAGGATCTTGTTGAGCGCCTGGCGCATCACGCGGGAGTCGTCCACCACGAGAATCAGTGGTGCGTCGTCCTGCGGGCCGCTGGTGTCGGCTGGTGAGGTCATTGGCGCGTACCCCCTGTTTCACGGTGGTTGTTCTGGTATCAAGTATGCCCCGGTGCAAGTTTAGCCGTAACCCCTGCGGGGGCGTGACCTACCAGTCTGGTCGGCGCTTCCTTTCGTCGGCGCCTTGATAGCGGCACCGGGGCGGTTCATCATCACCGCCATCATATTCCATCCGGGAGGATTGTCTGACATGTCTGAAACCGTACTCATCACTGGGGCCAACCGTGGTATCGGCCTGGAAATGACCCGTCAGTTTGCGGATGCAGGTTTTCGGGTGTTTGCCTGTTGCCGCAATCCGGAGGGTGCGCGGGATCTGAGCCGGCTGGCCGCCAGCAAGCAGGGGCAGGTGAGCCTGCATCCGCTGGACGTGACCAATCCGGCGCAGATCCAGGCCATGGCGGACATGCTGGGGGATACGCCGCTGGATATCCTGATCAATAATGCGGGGGCCTTTGGTCCGACGACGCCCTTTGGCGATACGGATGTGGAGGCCTGGCTGGACACCTTGCGTGTGAATACGGTGGCGCCGCTGAAGATGATGGAGGCGCTGGTGGATCGGGTGGCTGCGAGTGATCGGCGCTTGATGGTGAACATTACCAGCAAGATGGGCAGCATCGCGGACAATGGTTCGGGTGGGTTGTATGTGTATCGCTCCACGAAGGCGGCCTTGAATGCGGTGGTGGCCAGTGCGGCGCTGGATCTGCAGCCGAGGGGGATCACGGTGGTGGCGATGCATCCGGGTTGGGTGCTGACGGATATGGGGGGTCCCAGTGCGGAGATGACGGTGACGGAGAGTGCGACGGCGTTGCGGGGGTTGATGGATGACATCACGCCGGCGGATGCGGGGCGGTTCATCGATATCAATGGGGCGGATATCCCCTGGTAGGGATCAGGGCGCTGACGATGTTTGTTTCGCTGTTGCGTAATGTGTTGTTTCTGGCGGTGGTGAGTCTGTTTTCGCTGGTGCTCATTTTTGTGGGCGCCCGCAGTTGTGGCTTGACGCCGGAGCAGCAGGCGGATGAGTTGTTGTTGGCGGAGTTGAATATCGAGGAGGGGGAGGCGTATCGGTCGGCCAATGCGGCCCGGCCGGGGGTGGTGACGTTGCCCAGTGGGTTGCAGGTGGAGGTGCTTGAGTGGGGTGAGGGGCCGGTGCCGGGGCCGGATGATCGGGTGTTGGTGCATTATCGGGGGATGCATCTGGATGGGCGTGTCTTTGATAGTTCGTATCGTCGGGAGTTGCCGGCGGTGGTGGCGGTGGAGGATACGATTCCGGGCTGGCGGGAGGTGTTGGTGAGTCTTCCGGCCGGGAGTGAGGTGCGGTTGGTGGTGCCTTACAATCTGGCTTATGGGCCCGGGCGAGCGGGGGATGTGATCGGTCCGGCGGAGACGTTGATCTTTGAGTTGGCGTTGCTGGAGGTGTTGGGGCCGGTGGAGGAAGTTGAGGAGGTGCTGGACCCGATGCAGGAGACGGTGCCTGGGCTGGGGCGTTGAGTTGGGGATGGGTGGCAGGCCTGTTGGTGCGGGGTATCCCTCTCCGCGGGTCGCCGTGAATACGTCCCTGTAGGCTTGAGCAGCCGCTTCCCGCGGCTGACACCCGCTCCAAGGGATACCCCGCACCAACAGGCTGGACGCATCGTGGTTGGTTTCGGGGATGGGTCAGTCGGTGTGGGGTATTCCTTTCCGCGGGTCGCCGTGAATACGTCCCTGTAGGCTTGGGCAGCCGCTTCCTGCGGCTGACACCCGCTCCAAGGAATACCCCACCCCAACTGACCCGGATGCATTGGGGCCCTACTGGGGGGGGTTGACCTGAAATTCTCAGCGTTTCCAGCGGACGCTGTAGAGGTCCAGGCGGCGGTCGACCAGGTTGCGGACGCTGCCGTGGGTGCGCAGTTCCTTGAGGTTGTCCAGGTCCAGGTCGGCGATGAGGGTCATTTCGGTGTTGGGGGTGGCTTCGGCCGCCACGGCGTCGTGGGGGAAGGCGAAGTCGGAGGGGGTGAACACGGCGGCCTGGGAGTATTGCATGTCCATGTTTTCCACCCGTGGCAGGTTGCCGACGCTGCCGGAGATGACCACGTAGCATTCGTTTTCGATGGCGCGGGCCTGGGCGCAGCGGCGTACGCGCAGGTAGGCGTTCTTGGTGTCGGTCCAGAAGGGGACGAACAGGACTTGCAGGCCTTGTTCGGCGAGGATGCGGGGCAGTTCGGGGAATTCCACGTCGTAGCAGATGAGGATGCCGATCTTGCCGAAGTCGGTGTCGAAGATGCGCACGTCGTTGCCGCCGCGCAGGCCCCAGTAGGCGCGTTCGTCGGGGGTGATGTGCAGTTTGTATTGTTTGTCCCAGCTGCCGTCGCGACGGCACAGGTAGGAGACGTTGCGCAGTTCCTGGTCTTCGTACTCGGGCATGCTGCCGGCGATGATGTTGATGTTGTAGGACAGCGCGAGCTTGACCATTTCCTGGCGCAGGGGCTCGGTGTATTCGGCCAGGTGGCGTACGGCTTCGGCGGTGTTTTCCTGGTTGAACTGGGCCATCAGCGGGCCGTTGAAGAATTCGGGAAACAGGATGATGTCGGACTGGTAGCCGGAGACGGCGTCGACGAAGTATTCCACCTGCTGGAGCAGGTCATCCAGGGAGTGCAGCGGCCGCATCTGCCATTGCACGGCACCCACCCGGACCACCTGTTTGGTGCCGCCGATGAGTTTTTCCTTTTCGTCGTAGTAGATGTTGATCCACTCGAGCAGGGTGGCGTAGGCCTGGGATTCCTTGTCGTCGGGCAGGTAGTCGTTGATGATCCGGCGTACATGGAAGTCGTTGGAGAGCTGGAAGGTGAGTACCGGGTCGATGATTTCCTTGGATTTGACCAGTTCCACGTATTGCTGCGGGCTCATCTCGTCACGGTGCTTGTAGTAGCCGGGGATGCGGCCGCCGGCGACGATGGCGCGCAGGTTGAGCTTTTCGCACACTTCCTTGCGGGCGTCGTAGAGGCGGCGACCCAGGCGCAGGCCCCGGTATTCGGGGTGCACGAAGACGTCGACGCCGTAGAGGGTGTCGCCGTCGGGGTCGTGGGTGGTGAGGTAGCCTTTGCCGGTGATTTCCCAGTAGCGGTGCCGGTCGCCCCAGCGGCGGTAGTCGACGATGAGGCTGATGGCGGCGGCCACGACCTTGCCGTTGTCCTCGATGCAGATCTGGCCTTCGGGGAAGCGTTGTATCTGGGATTCGAACTGTTCCCGCGTCCAGGCGCCGTCAAGGCCCTGGTATACCGCCTCCATGATCTCTTCGATGTCCTTGTAGTCATCGAGGCGCGTGTTGCGCAGGGTAAGGCGGTGTTCGTCGTGTTCCGATTCGGGGGCGTCCGACATGGGGTGTTGCTCCGGCACAGGATGGGGTTTGGGTGGCCGATTAGGATAGCGGAAAATGCGGTTGGCAGGGGGCTCTGGCCAGGGGCTTGCGGGACGGCCCTCTCCCCTCGGGGAGAGGGGCCGGGGGGGTGAGGGCGCGGGAGCCCAGGGGGCCACACAATGCAGCCCCCTGCCCCGGATCAGTCCGGATCGTAACCCAGGTTCGGCGCCAGCCAGCGCTGGGCGTCGTCCAGGTCCATGCCCTTGCGCTTGGCATAGTCTTCCACCTGATCGCGGTTGAGCTTGCCCACGCCGAAGTAGCGCGACTCGGGGTGCGAGAAGTAGAACCCGGAGACCGACGAGGCGGGGTCCATGGCGTAGCTGTCGGTCAGGGTCATGCCGGCGTTCTCGATGGGATCGATCAACTCCCACAGCAGGCCCTTCTCGGTGTGCTCGGGGCAGGCCGGGTAGCCCGGGGCCGGGCGGATGCCCTGGTACTTCTCCTTGATGAGTTCCTCGTTGCTGAGGCCTTCATCGGGGGCATAGCCCCAGAACTCGCGACGCACCCGCTCGTGCATGTGCTCGGCAAAGGCTTCCGCCAGGCGGTCGGCCAGGGCCTTGAGCATGATGGCGGAGTAGTCGTCGTGGGCCTTTTCGAAGCGCTCCACGTGCTTGTCGATGTCGCCGCCGGTGGTCACCGCGAAGGCACCCAGGTAGTCGTTCAGGCCCGTGTCCCTGGGGGCCAGGAAGTCGGCCAGGCACATGTTGGGGGCCTGGCGCGGCTTGCGGGTCTGCTGACGCACGTTGTGCAGGCGCATCAGTTCCTGGTTGCCAGCCTCGTCCTTGAACAACTGGATGTCGTCGTCGTTCACGGTGTTGGCGCGGAAGAAGCCCACGACGCCACTGGCCTTGAGCCAGCCCTCGTCGATGATCTGCTGCAGCATCGGCTTGGCGTCCTCGAACAGCTTGCGGGCCTCTTCGCCCACGACTTCGTCATCCAGGATGCGCGGATAGGCGGCGTGCAGGTCCCAGGCACGGAAGAACGGGGTCCAGTCGATGTAGTCCACCAGCCTGTCCAGCGGGTAGTCCTCGAAGCGCAGCAACACGCTGTCCTGGCCCTCGGTGCGCAGGATCTTCGGGGCCGGGCCGCCCTTGTCCATGCCGGTGTCGCCATCCAGCACCGCCGGGCGCGGCGGGGTGTAGCCGGACCAGTCGATGGGGGTCTTGTTGGTCCGGGCCTCGTCCAGCTTGAGCCAGTCCTGCTTCTTTTGACGGGCGCCGTGCTGCTCGCGCACCTCGGCGTATTCCTTGGAGATCTTCTCGGCGTAGGGGCCGCGCAGTTCCGGGCTGACCAGGCTCTGGGCCACGCCCACGGCGCGGGAGGCGTCCTTCACCCAGACGGTGGGGCCTTCGTACTGGGGCGAGATCTTCACCGCGGTGTGGGCACGGGAGGTGGTGGCGCCGCCGATCATCAGCGGTGTCTTCAGGCCCACGCGCTGCAGTTCGGCAGCGAAGTTGGACATCTCTTCCAGGGAGGGGGTGATCAGGCCGGACAGGCCGATGACGTCCACTTTGTGTTCCTGAGCCGCCTCGAGGATCTTCTGGCCCGGCACCATCACGCCGATGTCGATGACCTCGAAGTTGTTGCACTGGAGCACCACGCCGACGATGTTCTTGCCGATGTCGTGGACGTCGCCCTTCACGGTGGCCATGAGGATGCGCCCGTTGTTCTGCGAGTCGTCGGTCTTCTCGGCCTCGATGTAGGGGATCAGATGGGCCACGCCCTTTTTCATGACGCGGGCGGATTTGACCACCTGGGGCAGGAACATCTTGCCGGCGCCGAACAGGTCGCCGACCACGTTCATGCCGTCCATCAGCGGCCCTTCGATCACCTGGATCGGACGCTCAAAGGCCTGGCGGGCCTCTTCCACGTCTTCCACCACGTAGGCGTCGATGCCCTTGACCAGGGCGTGCCGGAGGCGCTCGGCCACGGGCAGTTCGCGCCAGGACAGGTCTTCCTTCTTGGCCTCGGCGCCGCTGCCACGGAATTCCTCGGCCATGTCCAGCAGGCGCTCGGTGGCATCATCGCGGCGGTTGAGGACCACGTCTTCCACGGCCTCGCGCAGCTTCTCGGGGATCTCGTCATACACCGCCAACTGGCCGGCGTTGACGATGCCCATGTCCATGCCCGCCTTGATGGCGTGATACAGGAACACGGCGTGAATGGCCTCGCGCACCGGGTTGTTGCCCCGGAAGGAGAAAGAGACATTGGACACGCCGCCGGACACCAGGGCGTGCGGCAGGGTGTTCTTGATCTCGCGGGTGGCCTCGATGAAGTCCACGCCGTAGTTGTTGTGCTCCTCGATGCCGGTGGCGATGGCGAAGATGTTGGGGTCGAAGATGATGTCCTCGGCCGGGAAGCCCACTTGTTCGGTGAGGATCTTGTAGGCCCGCTGGCAGATCTCCACCTTGCGTGCCTGGGTGTCGGCCTGACCTTCCTCGTCGAAGGCCATGATGACCACGGCGGCGCCGTAGCGACGCAGCATCTTCGCCTGGTAGATGAAGTTTTCCTCGCCTTCCTTGAGCGAGATGGAGTTGACGATGCCCTTGCCCTGGATGCACTTGAGGCCGGCCTCGATCACTTCCCACTTGGAGGAGTCGATCATCACCGGCACCCGGGAGATGTCCGGCTCGGCGGCGGCCAGGTTCAGGAAGCGCGGCATCACTTCCATGGCATCCAGCATGCCTTCGTCCATGTTCACGTCGATGATCTGGGCGCCGTTCTGCACCTGCTCGGCAGCCACTTCCAGGGCGGTTTCGAAGTCGCCATCCTTGATCAGGCGCTTGAAGCGGGCACTGCCGGTGACGTTGGTACGCTCACCCACGTTGACGAACAGGGTGTCGGGGTCGATGTTGAAGGGCTCAAGGCCCGACAGGCGACACGCCGGCGGGATGTCGGGAATCTGGCGCGGTTCGTATTCCTTGACCGCTTCGCGGATGGCGCGGATGTGATCCGGCTGGGTACCACAGCAGCCGCCGACGATGTTCAGATGCCCTTCCTTGGCCCAGCGTGCCACCTCTTCGGCCACCTGCTCGGGGGTCTCGTCGTAGCCACCGAACTCGTTGGGCAGACCGGCGTTGGGGTGGGCCGAGACGCGGGTGTCGGCGATGCGGGAGAGCTCTTCCACATAGGGGCGCATGTCCTTGGGCCCCAGGGCGCAGTTCAGGCCCACGGAGAAGGGCTGGGCGTGGCGCAGGGAGTTCCAGAAGGCCTCGGTGGTCTGACCGGTGAGGGTACGGCCGGAGGCATCGGTGATGGTGCCGGAAATCATCACCGGCCAACGCTCGCCGCGCTCGTCGAAGACGGTTTCCACGGCGAACACCGCTGCCTTGGCGTTCAGGGTGTCGAAGACGGTCTCGATCAGCAGGATGTCCACGCCGCCGTCGATCATGTTGTCGGCGGCTTCCTTGTAGGCTTCCACCAGGGCATCAAAGTGGGTGTTGCGCTTGCCCGGGTCGTTCACATCCGGGGAGATGCTGGCGGTGCGGTTGGTGGGGCCGAGGATGCCGGCCACGAAGCGGGGGCGATCCGGGGTCTTTTCCGTCCAGACATCAGCCGCTTCGCGTGCCAGGCGCACCGCTTCGCGGTTGATCTCCGGTACCAGGTCTTCCATCTCGTAGTCGGCCATGGCAATGCGGGTGGCATTGAAGGTGTTGGCCTCAATGATGTCGGCGCCGGCTTCGAGGAATTTTTCATGAACTTCCCGAATGATCTTGGGCTGAGTCAGAACCAGCAGATCGTTGTTGCCCTTGACGTCGCAGGACCAGTCAGCGAAACGCTCTCCGCGGTAGTCGGCCTCTTGCAGGCCGTAGTTCTGAATGGTGGTGCCCATACCCCCATCCAGGATCATGATGCGGCGTTCGATCTCTTGCTCAAGCTTTCTAAGTCGGTCGGAATTCATAAAAATCAGTCCCGTTGCTTCACAGATAGCCGCATATCATAACATGTTTGAATAAACGGATTTTTACACCCCGCAAACCCGCGCCACGCGGGGCTTTCACCTGATCCAGATCAGAGATTTCAAAAGGGCGCTGTCCTACGCTTATAGCATGGTTCGCGAGGCATGTTCTGGGTCTCCTGCCTCCGGGCCATATACCTGATTGATTTGCGGGTTCTCCATCCTCACTCTTGCGGGCCGCACACCTTTGCGGCCCTTTTTTTGACGCCAAAGGAAACACCGGAAAGTGCATGTGCGCCGGAAGGAATCCCTGATCTTTTACGCCACCGTCCCCGATGTGTGCCCCTATCTGGGGGATCGGGACATGGTGAGTGTGTTTGCCGATCCTCATCAGCCCATGGACCCGGGCCTGTACGGGGGATTGATCGAACTGGGTTTTCGTCGCAGTGGCAATCACGTGTATCGCCATCAGTGCCGGGGCTGTCATGCCTGTGTTCCGGTGCGTCTGCCCGTGGACCGATTCCGCCCGGATCGCAATCAGCGCCGGGTGGCCTCACGCAATCAGGACATCACTGCGCAGATCCGCTCACCGGCCTTCGACCTGGAACATTTCCGACTCTACGAGCGCTATGTGAATGCCCGTCATCACGGGGGCGGCATGGATGAGCCCTCACCGGAGAGCTACTGGGGTTTCGTGGCCAGCCACTGGTGCTCGACCTGGCTGGTGGAATTTCGCCTGGGCGAGCAACTGGTGGGTGTGGCGGTCACGGATCAGGTGCCCGTCGGGTTGTCAGCGGTATACACCTATTTCGACCCGGAGCTTGCCAGCCGCAGCCTGGGCACCCTGGCCATCCTATGGCAGGTGCAGGCAGCCCGGCGCATGGGGCTGCCCTATGTCTACCTGGGTTTCTGGAACGCGCAGACACCCAAAATGGCCTACAAGATCCGCTTTCAACCGGCCGAGGGCCTGGTGGACGGGATCTGGAAGCCGGTGCCTTAGCGGCCTTGGGACCCGCCGCCGGCCCGGCCCCGCAAGTCAGGCCTGGCGGTTCAGCATTTCCAGGGCGATGGCATGGAGTTCCGGCGTGGCCGCGGCCAGGACGCTGGTGGTCTCCAGGGTCAGCGGCTGGCCCTGGAGATCGGTGAACACACCACCGGCCTCGCGCACCACCACCGCCAGGGCGGCGATGTCCAGGATGTTCACGTCCGACTCCACCACCAGGTCGATGCGCCCCGAGGCCAGCAGGTGATAGTGGTAGAAATCCCCATAGCCCCGGGTGCGATTCACCCGCTGCACCATCTCGGACAACCCCTGCCACCCAGGCCCACCCGCCAGCGTCTTGATATTGCCCAGCGACAGGGTGGCATCTTCCAGATGGGTGACATCGCTCACATGGATGGGCTTCTCCCCCAGAAAGGCGCCCTCCCCACGGGCCGCGTAGGCCAGTTCCTCGAACTCCGGGGCATTCGACACCCCAAGCACCAGCTCATCGCCGTGGCGCAGGGCAATCTGGGTGGAGAAGAAGGGATAACGACGCACGAAGCTCTTGGTGCCGTCGATGGGGTCGATCAACCAGAGATATTCCGAATCCATGCGTTCCTGGCCGGTCTCCTCTCCATAGGTGCCATGATCAGGGAAGGCACCGAAGAGGACGGATTTGATGGCCTGCTCCGACTCCAGGTCGGCAATGGTCACCGGCGTCTGGTCCGGCTTGAGCTCCACCTCCACGCCCTGACGATAATGGCGCTGGATCACGCCCTGGGCCTTGAGGGCGGCATCAATGGCAGTCTTGAGAAATGGACTCATGAAGATCCCCTGAAAGTGTGAAAGCCCAGAAGGTTAACATGGCCAGGAGGGGCCGGCCCTTCACGACACCCGGGTACGATTCACGAATTCCAGCATCAATCCCCGCTCATCCCGGCGCAGGCGGGTAAGGCCCGCATAGGGCACCTTGATGCGGTACATGGCCTCCAGGGGCACGTCCAGGGCTGCACAGATGCCGGCACGGATCACGCCGGCGTGGGTCACCAGAAGCACGTGCTGACCGCGGTAACGGGTTTCCACCCGCGCCAGGGCGTCGGACACGCGCCCCCGGAACTCCCCAAGGGGCTCAGCCCCCTGGGGCCGGGATTTCAACGGGTCCTGGAAGAAGGCCAGGTACTCATCCAGGCTGTTGAGCTTGAGGTCCTCATGACTGCGCCCCTCCCAGGCCCCGAACCCCACCTCCCGAAGGGCGGGTTCGATGGCCATGGGCAGGCCCAGGCGCTGCGCCAGTTGCTCGGCAAAGCCCTGGCAGCGGGCCATGGGCGAGCTGACCAGGCGATCCCAGGGGCCGCCGGGGTTGGCCTTGCCGCCCACCGCGTCCCACATTTGTCGCCAGCCCTCCTGGCTGAGGGGGTCGTCCACCCCGCTGCCCCGGTAACGCAGGCCGCCGGTGGGTTCGCCATGACGCAGCAGATCCATGCAGATCATTCAACACCCATCAGGCCAGACCCACGATGGTCAGCAGTGCCAGCACGGCCACGAAGGCGATCAGGGTGCGGAACACCAGATTGGAGGCGCGTTCCACCGCAGAGCGGGCTTCCAGGGGGTCCTTCATGTCCACATCGTCCAACTGCACCGCCTCGGAACCGGCGTCGCGCAGCAGACGTTCGTTCTGCTCGGCCATGCCGGCCAGCGGCCCGGTGAAGTTGCTGCGCAGCACGGGGAAGGCCCGGTCAAAGGTGCCGGTGAGGGCATAACCCAGGGCCACCAGGCGGGCCGGAATCCAGTCCAGCAGGGCCACCAGGCGCACTGCTGCCTGCCGGAAACCGTCCTCAGTGGGCTCGGCCTGGGGCTTGTCCTCACCTTCCTTGCCCTGCTCGCCTTCGGCGGCGGCCGCTGCCGGCTTCTCCTCCGTCGCGGGGGCCTGCAGCAGGTGGGAGAGACGATAGAGCACGGCGCCCAGAGGGCCAAGAATCACGAACCAGAACAGCACGGCAAACAGTCGCGGGTTGCTCTCGGACAGGGCCTTTTGCAGCACGGCGCTGGAACGTTCCGCGGCATCGCCGGGCACGTTGTCCTCACCCAGGAGTTCGCGGGCGTGCTTCATCTCCCGGTCCTCATCCTTCATGGCCCCGGCTTCCAGATAGGAATCCACCTGCCGGTTCAGGTCCCTCGGCCCCAGGCAGAACAGCAGCACGATCAGCCCCAGCAGCAGCCCCACGATACCGGCCAGCATGCCACCCACCAGGTGGAAGATCACGGCCACGATGACCAGGGGCACGGCCAGGGTGACCACGAGGGCCGCGGTGCCTCCCAGGCCAAATCCCTCGGCGCGCGCCCGGATCATGCCGGTCACGCGAGTCAACCATGTGAAGCTTCGCAGGTTCTCAATGGCATTGGTCAGACGTTCTAAAACGACAGCGATGAGAATGGTGATCAGAGACATGGTGGATTTCCAAGGTTAAGATGGTACGCAAAGTTTCGTTGTTCGAATTCCCGCATGCAAGGTCAAACAATACCAAAATCACCCTTGGGGGTTTACTAAATACCGATCACTTGATCCAGTTCCGGGAAACTCAACAAAACCAAGAAAATAACTTGGATTTACCCCCTCCGGCAGGGCCTGCCCAGACACACCTCAAACCGTTGCCAATCAAAGCATGGGCCGGGGTCCGTCTTGCGCCCGGGCGCAATGTCCGAGTGGCCGACAACGGGCCTGCCTCGCAAGGATTCATAAGCCTGTTCGAGTACCCCGATCACCTGGGATGCGCGCTCATACTGCACCGCGGCAAAAGGAGAATCATCCGCACCCTCCAGTTCGATGCCAATGGAAAAATCATTGCAGCGTTCGCGCCCTGCAAACCGTGAAACCCCGGCGTGCCAGGCCCGCTCACCAAAAGGTACATACTGCACCAGCGAACCGTCCCGACGCACCAGTAAATGGGCCGACACCCTGAGGGTGTGGATCTGTTCAAAATAGGGGTGCTCGGCGGGGTCCAGCGCATTGGTGAACAGCTGGTCGATCCAGGGCCCACCGAACTGCCCGGGGGGCAGGCTGATGGCATGGATCACGATCAGTTCGGGGACCACACCCGGCGGGCGGGGGTCATGGTTGGGTGAGGGCGTGTGGGTGGCGGGATGGAGCCAGCCCTGGGGGGTGATGTGCATGCAGTGATCCTTGGGCATCATCGGATTCATGGATCATCGATGATACCGGCGCAACGACGACAACCCACGCCTGTCAGCCGACCGGCCTCGCAGGTACAATACGACGCCCCCTGCCCTTCGCCCCCGGCGCCCCATGGACACACTCAACCCGCAACAACGTGCCGCCGTCGAGTATGTGGACGGCCCCCTGCTGGTGCTGGCCGGTGCCGGCAGCGGCAAGACCCGCGTGATCACCCAGAAGATCGCTCACCTCATCCGGGACAAGGGCATGGCGCCGCGGCATATCGCCGCCATCACCTTCACGAACAAGGCCGCCCGGGAGATGAAGGAGCGGGCCGGCAAGCTGCTCTCCCGGGAGGAGAGCCGTGGACTGACCGTTTCCACCTTTCACACCCTGGGGCTGGACTTCATCCGCCGCGAAATTCGTCAGCTGGGCTATCGGCCCGGTTTCACCATCTTTGATGCCGCCGATGCCCTGTCACTGCTCAAGCAACTCACCCATCGCCATGATGAGGGCGTGGAGGTGGAGTCGGCGCGGCATCGCATCAGTCGCTGGAAAAACGATCTGATCAGCGCCGAAGCCGCCCTCTCCCATGCTGCCGACGAGGTGGAGGCCGGCCAGGCCCGCCTGTATGCCGCCTACCAGCGGGCCCTGAAGGCCTATAACGCCGTGGATTTCGATGATCTGATCATCCTGCCGGTGCACCTGATGGAGGAGAACCTGGAGGTGCGCGATCGCTGGCGCCACCGTCTGCGGCACCTGCTGGTGGACGAGTACCAGGACACCAATGCCTGCCAGTACCGGTTGGTGAAGCTCCTGGTGGACGTGGAAGGCGGCCTCACCGCGGTGGGCGATGATGACCAGTCCATCTACGCCTGGCGTGGCGCCCGCCCGGAAAACCTGGTCACCCTGCAACAGGACTTCCCGCGCCTGAAGATCGTCAAGCTGGAGCAAAACTACCGCTCCACCAACGTGATCCTGCAAACGGCCAACCGGCTCATTGCCAACAACCCGCACGTGTTCGAAAAGCGCCTGTGGAGTGGCCTGGGAAAGGGCGAGCCCATTCGCATCCTGCCCTGCAAGGACGGTGAGCACGAGGCCACCCGGGTGGTCTCGGAGATCATGAAGCACCGCTTCAAGCACCGCACCGAGTACAAGGACTACGCCATCCTCTACCGGGGCAATCACCAGGCGAGGGTGTTCGAAAAACTGCTGCGGGAGAACAGCATCCCCTACAAGGTCAGTGGCGGGCAGTCCTTTTTCGAGCGTGCCGAGGTGAAGGATGTGCTGGCCTATCTGCGCCTGCTGGCCAACCCGGATGATGACAGTGCCTTCTTGCGCATCGTCAACGTGCCCCGCCGGGAGATCGGCGCCGGCACCCTGGAGAAGCTGGGGGAATATGCCTCGTCACGCCACGTGAGCCTGTTCACCGCCAGCCAGGAGATGGGCCTGACGGAGGTGCTCTCGAGTCGCGCCGTGGGCCGCGTGCAGGGTTTCGCCGACTGGCTGCGGGAGCACAGCATGAAGGCCGGCCAGGAAGATCCGGCCCAGGTGGCCCGCACCCTCGTGGAGGACATGCGCTACGAGGACTGGCTGCTGGAACAGAGCGCCAACCCCAAGGCGGCCAGCCGACGCATGGAAAACGTGAACGAGGTGCTGGACTGGATGGGAAGACTCTCCCGGGAGGGGGCCGCCGGAGGCAAGAACATCGGCGAGATCGTGGCACACATGACGCTGATGGACATCCTCGACCGGGCCGGGGGCGAGGCCGAAGCAGACGGGGTGCACCTGATGACCCTGCACGCGGCCAAGGGCCTGGAGTTCCCCCATGTGTTCCTGGTGGGCATGGAAGAGGAGCTGCTGCCTCACCGGGTGAGCCTGGAAGAGGACACCCTGGAGGAGGAGCGCCGCCTGGCCTACGTGGGGATCACCCGCGCCCAGAAGGGCCTCACCCTCACCTATGCCTGTCGCCGCACCCGTTATGGCGAGATCGTGGACTGCGAACCCAGTCGTTTCCTGCAGGAGCTGCCCGAGGAATTCCTGGAATGGCCCGACGCGAAACCGCCGGACCCGGAGGAGGTCAAGCTGACCGGCAAGGCTCACCTGAGCAACCTGAAAAGCCTGCTGGGTTAGGCTCTGCCCTGTTAGGTAATGGAACATCAGCCTGATAGAGTTTAACCATGGACCTCACCAATCAGATCATTCTCATGGGCAGCCTGGTGCTGCTGGCCAGCGTGCTGGCCGGCGTCGTCACGCGGCGGCTGGGCGTGCCCTTGCTGCTGGTGTTTTTGCTCATCGGCATGCTCATGGGCGAGGAAGGCCCCGGCGGCATCGAGTTCAAGGATGTGCAGATCGCGCACCTGTTCGGCAGCCTGGCCCTGGCCATCATCCTCTTCGATGGCGGCATGCGCACGCCCATCTCCAGCTTCCGTGTGGGGCTCAGGCCGGCCCTGGGGCTGGCCACCATCGGTGTGATGATCACCGCCGGCCTCACCGGGGCCTTCGCCGCCTGGTGGCTGGAGCTGAACTGGATGGTGGGCCTGCTGCTGGGGGCCATCGTCGGCTCCACCGACGCGGCGGCGGTGTTCTCCCTGCTCCACTCCCGGGGGCTGGAACTCAAGCAGCGCGTGGGCGCCACCCTGGAGATCGAGTCCGGCAGTAACGATCCCATGGCCATCTTCCTGACCATTGCCTTCATCGAAGTCATCGTGGGTGATCACGGCAACATGGGCCTGACGGTGCTCTGGGAGTTCGTCAAGCAGATGGGGCTGGGGGCCGTGGTGGGGCTGGCCGGCGGGTTGGGCCTTGCGTGGCTCATCAACCGCCTGGAGATCCCCCAGGGGCTGTATCCGCTGGCGGCCATGGCCGGGGGCCTGAGCATCTTCGGCGTGGCGGCGGTGATGGATGGCAGCGGCTTTCTGGCCATCTACCTGGCGGGCCTGCTGCTGGGCAATCGGCCGCTGCAGGCAGCCCAGTACATCAACCGTTTTCATGATGGCATCGCCCAGCTCGCCCAGATCGGCATGTTCCTGATGCTGGGGCTGCTGGTCACCCCCTCCGAGTTGGTGCCGGTGGCTGTGGATGCCCTGCTCATCGCCGCCGTACTGATTCTGGTGGCCCGCCCCATTGCCGTATGGCTGTGTCTACTGCCTTTTCGCTTCCCCTGGCGGGAACAGGCCTTTGTGGGCTGGGTGGGGCTGCGCGGGGCCGTGCCCATCATCCTGGCCCTGTTCCCCTTCCTGGCCGGGATCGACGAAGCGGAGATGCTGTTCAACATCGTCTTCTTCGTGGTGCTGATCTCGCTGCTGGTTCAGGGCTGGACAGTGTCCACCTTCGCCCGTCTGTTGAAGCTGGAAGTCCCCCCCACCAACCATCTGGTGCAGCGGGTGGAACTGGATATTCCCGGGCAGCAGGAACTGGAACTGGTGGGTTACCGCTTGATGGAGACCACGCCGGTGGTGCGGGAGAAGTGGACCAGCTTCACCCTGCCCCGCAGCGTGCGGATAGTGGCCCACCTCAGGGACAAGGTGTTGCTGGATGCCCTGAACATGCTGGATCTGAGACCGGGGGATTATCTGTACCTGATGGCCTCGCCCCATGACCTGAAGGCCCTGGACCGCCTGTTCGTGGCCAGCGAGGCCCCCGAGCGCCTGTCGGAGCGTCAATTCTTCGGGGAGTTCGTGCTCAACGGGGTGGCCCGACTGGATGATCTCTCCCTGGCCTACGGGATCGCCGTGCCGGAGGAGGCCCGTGGCCTTACCCTGGATGAGTTCCTGCGCCGCTCCCTGAACACCCAGCCGGTGGTGGGTGACCGCTTGCAGCTGACGGGCGTGGAACTGGTGGTGCGGGAAGTCTCGGGCGATCGCATCATCAAGGTGGGCCTCAAGCTGAACAAGTCCCGATAGGGAGTCGCCCTGGAAAGCCAACGCCACTGACAGCAGCCCGAAAAAAAAAGGGGCCCAAGCGGACCCCTAAACATGCGAGAAGAGAAGAGAAAAGCGACACACGAGTAAAATAATACTCGTTCTCATTTTCATGTCAAGCGTTCGATGACATTTTTTCCGGCTGGAAGCGCTTGAGCCGCAGGGCATTGCTGAGCACCGACACCGACGACAGGGACATGGCGGCCGCCGCGAACACCGGTGAGAGCAGCAGCCCGAACACCGGATACAGCACCCCGGCGGCCACCGGCAGCAGGGTGACGTTGTAGGCAAAGGCCCAGAACAGGTTCTGCTTGATGTTGCGCAAGGTGGCCCGGGACAGCGCAATGGCGTTGACCACATTGCCCAGATCGTCGGACATGAGCACCACATCCGCCGACTCCATGGCCACGTCCGTGCCCGAGCCGATGGCAATGCCCACATCCGCCCCCGCCAGGGCCGGGGCATCGTTGATGCCATCCCCCACGAAGGCGACCCGGGTGCCGCCCTCACCCCGCAGGCGGGCCACCTCATCGGCCTTGCCATCGGGCAGCACCTCCGCCAGTACCTGATCGATACCCAGATCCCGGGCCACGGCCTCGGCTGTGCGGCGGTTGTCCCCCGTGATCATCACCACCTTCAGGCCCAGATCGTGCAGGCGCTGCACCGTTTGCCGGGCCGATTCCTTGGGTGGATCGGCCACACCCAGCAAGGCCGTCAGTTCTCCGCTCACGGCCATCAGCAGCGGCGTACGGCCCTGCTCCGCAAGAGACTCGGCGGCCTCCCGGGCTGCTTCGACATCCACGCCGGCCTCGTCCAGATAACGCCAGGAGCCGATGCGCACTTCCTGGCCATCCACCGTACCCCTCACCCCCTTGCCGGGGATGGCTTCGAAATCCTGTACGTCCGGCTCCCCCGCGTTGGCATCCGCCCCCTGGGCGGCGCGCACAATGGCCTGGGCCACCGGATGCTCGGAACGGGACTCCAGGGCCCCGGCCAGGGCCAGCACCCGCTCCCGGGACACGTTCCCGTGAGTGACCACATCGGTGAGTTCCGGGCGCCCCCGGGTGAGGGTGCCGGTCTTGTCCATGGCCACCACCTCCACATCCCGCAGGGCCTGCAGGGCATCGCCGCCACGGAACAGCACCCCCATGTCCGCGCCCTTGCCGGTGCCCACCATGATGGACGTGGGCGTGGCCAGCCCCATGGCACAGGGGCAGGCGATGATCAGCACCGCCACGGCATTGACCAGGGCCAGGGTGAGCGCCGGCGCCGGGCCGAAGATCATCCAGACAACGAAGGTGAGCACGGCCACGCCGATGACCATGGGCACAAAGTAGCGGGTGACCTGGTCCACCAGGGCCTGGATGGGCAATCGCGAGGCCTGGGCGGATTCCACCATGCGGATGATCTGCGCCAGCACCGTGTCGGCCCCCACGCGCGTGGCCTGGACGGTCAGGGATCCCTGCCCGTTGATGGTGCCACCGACCACCTCGCCACCGGCCTGCTTGTCCACCGGAATGGGCTCGCCAGTGATCATGGATTCATCCACCCAGGATTGCCCCTCGACCACCTGGCCATCCACGGGGATGCGCTCCCCGGGCCGCACCTGCACCCGCTCATCCACCTGGACCTGATCCACGTCCACATCCTGCCAGGCCCCATCGCGCCAGACCCGGGCACCGCGGGGCTTGAGCCCCATGAGCTTGCGGATGGCCTCGGAGGTGGCGCCCTTGGCCCGGGCTTCCAGGAAGCGACCCACCAGCACCAGGGTGATGATCACCATGGAGGCCTCGTAATACACATGCACCGACTCCGCCGGCAGCACCCCGGGCAGAAAGGTGGCCACCACCGAGTAGCCATAGGCCGCCGAGGTGCCCAGCATCACCAGGGAATTCATGTCCGGGGCACCGCGCACCAGCGCGGGCCAGCCCTTGCGATAGAACCGCAGCCCCGGGCCGAACTGCACGGCAGTGGCCAGCACGAAGAACAACAGATACACGGCCTGGGTGCCCACGGCTCCGTGCACCGCTTCGTGAAAGGCCGGAATGAAGTGCCCGCCCATGTCCAGCACCACCACGGGCAGGGTCAGGGCAGCGGCCAGCATGACGGCGCGGCGCAGGCCGGTGAGTTCCGCCGCGCGCCTGGCCCGTTCCCGGTCCTCCCGGTCGGGTCCGGCTTCCAGGGGTTTGCTCTCATAGCCGGCGTCGGTGACGCGGCGCGCCAGGTCCGCGGCGGTGATGGCACCGGTCAGCACCGTCACGCGGGCCTGGCCATTGGCTAGATTCACGACTGCGTCCGTCACCCCAGGTGTCTGATCCAGTACCCGCTGCACACGACTGGAGCAGGCGCCGCAGTTCATGCCTTGCACATCCAGCACCAGGTCATCGGTTTCCACCTGATAGCCAGCGTCGGCGACTGCCTGGCGCAGGGTGTTGGCATCTGGGAGGCCCTGATCGCTTTCGATGGTGGCCTTCTCGGTGGCCAGGTTCACGCTCACCCGATCCACGCCGGGTAACGCGCGCAGGGCATCCTCCACGCGACCGACACAGGAAGCGCAACCCATGCCGCCGATGGACAGGGTCAGTGAAGCGCCCCCGGAACGGGAGACGGCGTCGGGTGAAGAAGTGGATGCGGGGGTGGATGTGGACATGGGCCGACCGGTGACTGAGTAGTTCGGTCAGGTTATGACGGATCGGCGCCCGGGGTAAATCCCCCGGTATTCAATGACGGGGTCGGTGCGGGAAACAGAGAACCCCTCCCCCGCTTGCGGGAGAGGGGCCTGGGGTAAGGGCGAAGGCGAGAGCCAGCCGGCCTTAGTTCACCCGTTCCGTCTTCTCGATACGGATCTCGACACGGCGGTTCTGCTGACGGCCTTCCCGGGTGTCGTTATAGGCCACGGGACGGTCAGGACCATAACCCACGGTCGTCATCACGTCTGCGGGCACACCTTGCTCAGCCAGGTAGTTCTTCACGGCATCGGCGCGATCCTGGGACAGGCGCTCGTTGAGGGAACGCGGGCCGGTGCTGTCGGTGTGACCGGAGATCATCACACGGTCCAGTTCCGCACCTGCGGCCATGATGCGGCGGGCCACGGCATCCAGTTCGGTGGTGGCAGCCGGGGTCAGTTCGTGCTTGCCGATGGCGAACAGCACTTCAGAACCCAGGGTGATGGTCTCGTAGCGCGGCTCCGGCTCGGGAGTCGGCTCGGGGGTCGGCTCGGCGCGCGGTTCCGGCTCTGGCTCTGGCGCCACGTATCCCTGGCAGCCCTCGATAGCCAGATCCTGTTCCCAACGCGGCGTGTGCACGCAATCACCGGAGCCATCGCGCACCACATTGCCGCGGGGATCCACAGTGTAGCCACTCGAGGCGGATGCCGCCGGAATGCTGGCAAACATCAGAACAGTGGCCAGCCCAACGCCACAGGTCAGGGTCATTTTTTGCATATTCTTTTCTCCTTATCTCGCTTCACGTCTGTAACACCATACAAGATATCGGGGCCGGATGCGTAGTGCCCCGGATCGCGCCAAAAAACAACAAAGCCCCGCACAAGGCGGGGCTTTGCAGACTGCCAAGGGCAGATTCAGGCGCTGATGGCGCGGGCGATTACATCATGCCCATGCCACCCATACCGCCCATGCCACCCATGTCGCCGCCGCCCATGGCAGGCTCGTCCTTCTTGGGCAGTTCGGCCACCATGGCTTCGGTGGTGATGATCAGACCCGCCACGGAGCCAGCGTTTTGCAGCGCAGTACGGGTCACCTTGGTGGGATCCAGGATGCCCATCTCGATCATGTCGCCGAACTCGCCGGTGGCGGCGTTATAGCCCTGGTTGCCCTTGAGCTCACGCACCTTGTTCATGACCACTGCCGGCTCTTCGCCGCAGTTGTAAACGATCTGGCGCAGGGGCTCTTCCATGGCCAGCTTGGCCAGGCTGATGCCCATGTCCTGATCGTGGTTGGCACCCTTGAGGTCCTTCATGCCTTCCAGGGCACGCACCAGGGCGACACCGCCGCCAGGCACCACGCCTTCTTCCACCGCCGCACGGGTCGCGTGCAGGGCGTCTTCAACGCGGGCCTTCTTCTCCTTCATTTCCACTTCGGTGGCAGCACCCACCTTGATCACGGCCACACCGCCAGCCAGCTTGGCGACACGCTCCTGCAGCTTCTCCTTGTCATAATCGGAGGTGGCTTCTTCGATCTGGGCACGGACCTGGTCGACGCGGTCCTTGATATCGGCTTCGCGGCCGGCACCGTCGATGATGGTGCTGTTTTCCTTGGTGACCACGATGCGCTTGGCCTGACCCAGGTCGTCCACGGTCGCCTTCTCCAGGGACAGACCCACCTCTTCGGAGATGACCTGACCGCCGGTGAGCACGGCGATGTCCTGCAGCATGGCCTTGCGACGATCACCAAAGCCCGGGGCCTTGACGGCAGCCACCTTGACGATACCGCGGATGGAGTTCACCACCAGCGTGGCCAGGGCTTCACCTTCGATGTCCTCGGCGATGATCAGCAGGGGCTTGCCGGACTTGGCCACACCTTCCAGCAGGGGCAGCAGTTCGCGGATGTTGGAGATCTTCTTGTCGCACAGCAGCACGAAGCAGTCATCCAGCTCCGCAGACATGTTCTGCTGATTGTTGACGAAGTAGGGGGACAGGTAGCCACGGTCGAACTGCATGCCTTCCACCACATCCAGGTGGTTTTCCAGGGAGGAGCCTTCTTCCACGGTGATGACGCCTTCCTTGCCGACCTTCTCCATGGCCTCGGCGATGATCTCGCCCACGGACTCATCGGAGTTGGCGGAGATGGTGCCCACCTGAGCGATGGCCTTGTTGTCGGTGCAGGGCTTGGACAGCTTGGCCAGCTCTGCCACGGCGGAGATCACGGCCTTGTCGATGCCGCGCTTGAGGTCCATGGGGTTCATGCCGGCGGTGACGGCCTTCATGCCTTCGCGAACGATGGCCTGGGCCAGCACGGTGGCGGTGGTGGTGCCGTCGCCGGCCACATCGGAGGTCTGGGAGGAGACTTCCTTCACCATCTGGGCGCCCATGTTCTCGAACTTGTCTTCCAGTTCGATCTCCTTGGCCACGGACACGCCGTCCTTGGTCACGGTGGGGGCACCGAAGGACTTCTCCAGGACCACGTTACGGCCCTTGGGGCCCAGGGTCACCTTGACGGCATTGGCCAGGACATTGACGCCTCTGACCATGCGATTGCGGGCATCATCACCAAAACGGACTTCTTTTGCGCTCATGCTTGCTTGATCCTCTTTAAATCGTTTCTGTTCGGGGTGCGGGCTGACCGGATCAGCCTTCGACGACGGCCATCACGTCTTCCTCGCGCATGACGAGGAGATCCTGACCGTCCACCTTCACCTCGGTGCCGGAGTACTTGCCGAAGATGACCTTGTCACCCACTTTAAGGTCCAGGGCACGGACGTCGCCGTTCTCGAGGATCTTGCCATTGCCAACGGCCATCACTTCGCCGCGGATCGGCTTCTCGGCAGCACTGTCGGGGATCACGATCCCACCGGGGCTGGTGCGCTCTTCTTCCATGCGCTTGATAATCACCCGGTCATGCAACGGACGGATATTCATGGGCCTTGACTCCTCAGATAAATCGATTGGACGGGTTTTTGTGTCTGTCCCGGGGGCCTGTTAGCACTCCCCCTCGGTGAGTGCCAATGATAGTAACGCGCCTTGGGATGTCAAGGGGGGAACAATCGACAAACTGCTGCAGGGGACGGATTTCAACCGGTCCTCGTTGACCGGGAGCCCGGAGTCCGCAGTTTACGCGCCCGTCGCGGCGCTGTTATAAACGATCCAAACCCAACGGAAACCCCACGTCATGCCTGTCTTTCCGATTCTCCTCGTCCTCTTTTTCACCATCCCGCTGGTGGAGATCTACGTCCTGATCCAGGTGGGCGGCATCATCGGCGTCTGGCCCACGGTGGGTCTGGTGGTGCTCACCGCGGTGGTCGGCGCCGCCCTGCTCCGCCGCCAAGGCCTGGCTACCCTCACCCGGGTGCAGCAGAGCATGGACCGGGGGCAACTCCCCGCCACCGAACTGGTGGAAGGCTTCTTCCTCGTCATCGGCGGCGCCCTGCTGCTCACCCCGGGGTTTGTCACCGACGTGGTGGGCTTCGCCTGCCTGCTCCCGGGCAGTCGCCGGGTGATGGCGAATTACCTGATCAACCGGGGCGTATTCATGGCCCAGACTCATGCCCAAAACGTGTATACGGAGTACCGAGGTCAGGGACCGCGCCCCGGGGCCGGACCGGGTGGCGACCCGCGCCGGCCGGGGGGCGGGCAGACCATCGAAGGCGAGTGGGAGCGCGAGGAGGAGAACAGGCCGGAGGTGGAACCGCCACGCAAGGATCAGAAATAGCCCCCAACCTGACCCGCTCCCGTGGGAGCCGCCCTCGGCGGCGAAAAACGGCGTGCACAGCCCCCAGCCAGGCGCCACCCCCGTTCGCGGGCAGGCCCGCTCCCACGGGGGGGGGATGCCAAAAACTTCTTTCCATATCTCCCATGGATATATTAAATTGACATTCACGGATCGAACCGCAGGAGATATGTCATGCGCACCCGCCCCCCCAGAACGGACCGCCCCAGCCTGCCCCTGATCATCAGCCTGCTGCTGACGCTGGCCCTCGTGGCACCCCTGGCCGGCCAGGCCGTGGCCGATGAGCGCGATCCCTACGAGCACTTCTTCCGCACCACCTTCGGCGACTTCCAGGAGGAACTGGAACTGGCCCGGGACGAGGGCAAAAAGGCCATCCTCATCTTCTTCGAGATGGACGCCTGCCCCTTCTGTCATCGCATGAAGGACAACATCCTCAACCAGCGCCAGGTGCAGGAGTACTTCAACGCCCACTTCGCCAGCTTTTCCGTGGATGTGGAGGGCGCCATCGAGATCACTGACTTCGAGGGCAACACCACCACCGAACAGGCCTGGGCCTTCGAGGAACACGGCGTGCGGGCCACCCCGGTGTTCCAGTTCTTCAACCTGGACGGCGAACCCATCGCCCGATTGACCGGCCCCACCTCCAGCGTGGAGGAATTCATCTGGCTGGGCGAATACGTGGAGGGCGGTCACTATGAGGATCTGCCCTTCAGCAGCTATCGGCGTGAACGCCAGCAGGAGGCCCGGGGCGGCTGAGCCGTAACCGGACTCGCCCCATGCCATCTCGACGCCTGATACGGGCCCTGGGTCCGCTGGTCTGTCTCGGGCTGTTGCTGCCCGCGCAGGCCCCCATCCGGGCCAATGAACTGCCCCGCCCCCTCACCCTGGAGGACGCGCTGACGCACGCCAGCCCGACCCATCCCAGCCTGACCCGAAGCCAGGCCCGCCAACGTCTAGCCGAGGCGGACCGGGACCTGGCCGAGAGTCGCAATGACCTGGAAATCGGGCTACGCCTGAATCCTCGCTGGATCGAACCCAACGATCTTGCCCCCATCGACCGCCACGACGACTCCCGCGCCCTGCTCCAGGCCCGCAAGACGCTTTACGACTTCGGTCGCAGCCATCATCAGCAGGCCGCGGCGGAAACCACCCTGAGGGGCCAGACCCTGGCACTCACCCACACCCGGGCCCAGCGCCGCCTGGAGATCATGCGCGGCTATTTCCAGGTGTTGCTGGCCGATCTCACCTATGCCCGGGACAACGAAGCCATGGCCGTGGAGTTCGTGGAGCTCAATCGCCTGCGTGAGCGCCATGGCCTGGAACAGATCTCGGAAATTGACCTGATGGCCCGGGAGAACAGCTATCAGGCCGCCCGCATGCAGCGCCTTGAGAGCCTGCAACGCACCCGTGCCATGCGCCAGCAACTGGCCTTGATCCTGGGCCACCCGGGCGACGTGCCCGACCGCCTGCGCTCACCACGCCTGCCCGGCAATGACCGGGACCTGCCGGATCTCGAAGCCCTATGGCAAACCGCCGAGCAGAATAATCCCCGGCTGCGCGCATTGCGCCTGGAGGTGGAAGCCGCAGGTCAGCGCATCGCCGCCCAGCGGGCCCAGGGCCGCCCCACCCTGCAGGCCGAGGCGGAAGCCGGCTGGTGGAACCGTGAATTCGGTGGGGATCGCAACCCACTGGCCCTGGGTCTGGTGCTGGACGTCCCCCTGTATTCAGGCGGCCGCGTGGACGCCGCCACCGCCCGGGAACAGGCCGGGCGCCTGGAGGCCCAGGCCCATCTGGCCGAAGCGGAATACGCCCTGCGCCAGGACATACTGGAAACCTGGCAACGCATCCAGCAACTGACCACCCGACGCGAACAGGCCCAGGTACATGCCGACTACCGGGACCTGTATCTGGACCGCAGCCGCAGCCTCTACGAGATGGAAGTGGCCACCGACCTGGGCGACGCCATGACCCGTCAATCCGAGGCCCTGCTGCTCACCGCCGAAACCGAATTCCTGCTGGCCCTGGCCTGGGAACGCCTGGCCCTCCTCACCGGCCAGCCCGACTTCAGCCCCCTTGGCTAGCAGAAACAACAAGAGAGAAGGGAAGAAAAAGGGAAGAGGACAGGCACCTCTTTTGGCACCTCTTTTCGGGCACCTCTTTTCGACCTTTTATCGGGACCGGAGACATTGAAGATGAGCAAAAAGGGGACAGACACCTTTCCGAGGCCACAACCGGGCAGACGCCCTCTCGGCCTTTGCCTTTACCGTCTTCGCGAACACCTGTCCGCCCGCTTCTTGCTGATCTGGATCGCCGTATTGCTGGTGCCGGCGACCAGCCTGGCCGAAGAAGGGTTCGCCGACGAGACGCCGGCACGGCTGGACTGGTCGATGCGGATGGAGGTGGGCAGCCCGGTCTCGGGTGTCGTGACGCGGGTGAAGGTTCAGCCCGGTGATCGGGTGGGCGAGGGGGATGTGCTGGTGAGCCTGGATGACCGCGCCCCAAAGGCTGAACTGGCGCGTGCCCGGGCCCAGGAACAGCGGCTCAAGCTGGCTCGCGAGGAGGCGGAGCGGGAATATGAGCGCACGCGCGAAATGTACGACCGCGCCCTCATCTCCAGCCGTGAACTGGCCCTGGCAGAGATCGACCAATCCATGGCGCGAGCGGCCCACCAGGGCGCCCGGGCAGAACTCACCCAGGCGCGGCTGGGCCTTGAATACAGCCAGGTGAAAGCTCCCATGGAGGCCCTGGTGGTGGCCCAGCATGTGCACCCGGGCCAGGTGGTGCAAAACACCCTGCAGGTGCAGCCCCTGCTCACCCTGGCCGTCGTGCAACCCATGGTGGCGATACTGGAGGTTTCCAGCCGCCGGGCCGCCGAACTGGAACCGGGCACCCAGGTGCGCGTGCGGGTGGAGGATCAGGAATTTCAGGGCCGCGTGCAGCGGGTGGGGCTCGAGGCCCTGGAGAGTGATGCGGGGAGCTTTCAGGCATGGGTGGCCTTTGATCCGCCCGAGGATCATCGCTTGCGTGCCGGCATGTCGGCCTGGGTGGTGCTGCCCTGAGGCAGCCCTTACACTCAAGCCTCATCCTCAGTTGCACCCCCTGGAGCGACCATGCACGAACCCCTGTTGATCATCACCACACTGGACGACGACGCCCGCGCCCGGGAGATCGGCGGACTTCTGGTGGAAAAGCGCCTGGCGGCCTGCGTCACCGTACTGCCCGGCTCCACGTCCATCTACGAGTGGGAAGGCGAGATTCAGGAAGACTCGGAATACGTGCTCCTGATCAAATCCCGGGCGGAGTGCTACGAGGCCCTGGAGGAAGCCCTGCTGGATGAGCACCCCTATGAACTTCCCGAGATTATCGCGGTTCCAATCACCCACGGACTTGAAGGCTACCTGGACTGGATAGAGGAAACCACGGACCCATGACTGATTCGCTGAAACGGCTATTGCTCGCCCTCTTCCTGCTCCTGCTGGTGCCCTCGGGAACGGCGCTGGCGCTGATGGGGGATGACCTGCTGCCACCGGAGGAGGCCTTTGCCTTCGAGGCCTACATGGCCGACGAGGACACGGTGGTGGCGCAGTGGACCATCGCCGATGGCTATTACATGTACGGCGAGCAGTTCCGTTTCGAATCGCAGACGGACGGTATCGAACTGGGGGATCCCCGCCGCCCGGCGGGCACCATCAAGGAAGACGAGTTCTTCGGCCAGGTGGAAACCTACCGGGACAGCATCCGCATCCAGATCCCCATCACCCGCGCCGATGACGCCCCCGGCTCATTGGATCTGAGAGCCCGCTCCCAGGGCTGCGCCGATATCGGCGTGTGCTACCCACCCCTGTTTCAGACCGCCTCCCTGGACTTGAGCGACATCCGTGGCGTGATTGAAGACGAGGCCACCGCGCCCACCGACACCTCGCCTGCCGCGCCGATCTCGGAGCAGGACCGCATCGCCGGGCAACTGGCGGACGGGCGCATCTGGCTGGTGGCCCTGGTCTTCTTCGGCTTCGGCCTGCTGCTCACGTTCACGCCCTGCGTGTTCCCCATGATCCCCATCCTGTCCAACATCATCCTGGGGCAGAAGAACCTCACCACCCGCAAGGCCTTCTTCATCTCTCTGGTGTTCGTGCTGGCCATGGCCCTCACCTATACCGTTGCGGGGGTGCTGGCCGGACTGGCCGGAGCGAACCTGCAGGCGGCCTTCCAGAACCCCTGGATCATCGGCGGCTTCGTGGCGGTGTTCATCGCCCTGGCGATGTCCATGTTCGGATTTTATGAGCTGCAGGTGCCGGCCTCCATCCAGACGAAGCTCTCCGCCGTCTCCAACCGCCAGCAGGGGGGCACCCTGATGGGGGCGGGGGTCATGGGCTTTCTCTCGGCGCTGATCGTCGGCCCCTGCGTGACCGCCCCGCTGGTGGGGGCACTGCTGTATATCAGCCAGACCGGTGATGCCTTCCTGGGTGGCTTGGCCCTGTTCAGCCTGAGCATGGGCATGGGGCTGCCGCTGCTGATCCTGGGCACCTCGGCCGGCAAGATCCTGCCCCGGGCCGGGGCCTGGATGGACACGGTCAAGGCCGTGTTCGGCGTGCTGCTGCTGGCCATGGGCATCTGGCTGCTGGAGCGGGTGGTGCCCGCCCAGGTGACCATGTTGTTGTGGTCGGCGCTGCTCATCGTCTCCGCCGTGTACATGGGTGCCCTCACCGCCCTGCCCGACGCCGCCAGCGGCTGGCGGGCCCTGTGGAAGGGCCTGGGTCTGGTGATCCTGGTCTACGGCGTGATCCTGATGATCGGCGCCGCGTCCGGGGGCAAGGATGTGTTCCGCCCCCTCAGTGGCCTGGCCATGGGCGGTGCCGCCAGCGAACAGGCCAGCCTCTCGTTCCAGCCGGTGGACAGCATGGCGGATCTTGAGCGCGAACTGGAACGGGCCCGCGAATCGGGTCAGCCGGTGATGCTGGACTTCTACGCCGACTGGTGCGTGGACTGCGTTCGCCTGGAGCGCACCACCTTCCGCAACCCGGACGTGGTGGCCGCCCTCTCCGGCACCCGCCTGCTCAAGGCGGACGTGACCGCCAACACCTCGGATCATCGCGAGTTGATGCGACACTTCGAGCTGTTCGGGCCGCCGGCGATGATCTTCTTCGATGCCGAAGGGGAAGAGCGGCGGGATTTCCGGATGATGGGATACAAGGCGGCCGGGCCGTTTCTGGAGCACGTGAACCGGGCGTTTGGGCGGGGGTAACGCTGGCAACGGGCGCGCCCTCACCCCCTCCCATAAACCTCTTGCCCCTTTCTGAATCACAAACAACCTGAGACATCATGACCCCAAGACACCTTCTATCCCCCTTCCTTGCCCTCGCCCTGATGACCGGCGGCCTCACCTTCACGGCCGCCTCCTTGGCCCCCACCACCGCGCACGCCGACAGCAACCTCACCGGTGCCGGCATGCAGGGTCAGCAGCGGCCGGACTTCACCCTGCACGACCTGGAAGGTGAGCCGCGCCACATCAGCGAATGGGACGAGCGCGTGGTGTTGTTGAACTTCTGGGCCACCTGGTGCCCACCGTGCGTCAGGGAGATGCCCCTGTTCGTGGACATGCAGGAGGAATATGAGGAACAGGGCCTGACCATCGTCGCTGTGGCCATCGACGAACATCAGGCGGTGAGCGACTTTCTGGACACCTACGGCGTCAACTTCCCCGTGCTCATCGGCGAGGACGATGCCATGGACGTGGCCAGCGAGTATGGCAACCGCTTCGGCAGCCTGCCCTACAGCGTGCTGCTCGACCGGGATGGCAAGGTGCGGTATATCCATGCGGGCGAGTTGAAGCGGGATACCCTGGAGCGGGAGATGAAGCCGCTGTTGTGAGCCCCGTGCCGTGACTGCCCTCACCCCAACCCCTCTCCCGCAATCGGGAGAGGGGCTCACGCCCCACCCCAATCTCGTCACAAATTCCGCAGAAATTGCCCCAAACTCCGGGCAAAATCAGTGTTCCCTTATTTAACGGCTGGACACCCCCCCGCCCTTGAGGCACAATCCTGGGCACCTTTGGGGGGTGTCCTTTCTCTGCGCATCGCTGCGGTTTCATCCCGCAAAGGTCGGGTATTTCCCACTTTCAAGCGTGCGTGAATCCACATGGCCAAGTTCCTGCTGCTGAACGGTCCCAACCTGAACCTCCTGGGCACTCGCGAGCCGGGCGTTTATGGCGCGCAGACGCTGGACGACATCGTCCACTCCCTGCAGCAACAGGCACACCAGTCGGGCCATACCCTGGAGGCCTTCCAGTCCAACGCCGAGCACGCCCTCATCGATCGCATCCATGAGGCGCGCACCCAGGGCGTGGACTGCATCCTGATCAACCCGGGGGCCTTCACGCACACCAGCATCGCCCTGCGCGACGCCCTGCTGGGCGTGGCCATCCCTTTCATTGAAGTGCATCTATCCAACACCTTCGCCCGCGAGGCCTTTCGCCACCATTCCTACCTGTCGGACGTGGCGGCCGGCGTGATCATCGGCCTGGGGCCGCAGGGATACGCGCTGGCGCTGCAGGCGGCCATCCAACAGACAACCCGAAGCTGAGCACCATGGATATCAGAAAGATCAAGAAACTCATCGAACTACTGGAAGAATCGGGCATCAACGAGATCGAGATCCAGGAGGGAGAGGAATCCGTGCGCATCACCCGGGCCGCCCCGAACAGTGGCCAGGCGTTCATGATGCCGCAGAACTTCATGATTCCCGGCGGCGCCCAGCAACCGGCGGCGCCCGCGGCCCCGCCCGCCCCGGCAGCGGCAACCGCAGAGAGTGACAGCGGCCCCCGCCTGCCCTCCGGCCATCAGGTGCTCGCCCCCATGGTGGGCACCTTCTACCGGGCGCCCACGCCAGGCGCCAAATCCTTCGTCGAGGTGGGTCAGCAGGTGGAGGAGGGCGACACCCTCTGCATCATCGAAGCCATGAAGATGCTCAACCAGATCGAGGCGGACAAGGCCGGCGTCATCAAGGCCGTGCTGGTGGAAAACGGCCAGCCGGTGGAATACGGCGAGCCCATGTTCATCATCGACTGAGGGGCAGCCACGCATGTTCGACAAGATACTGATTGCCAATCGGGGCGAGATCGCCCTGCGCATCCTGCGCGCCTGTCGCGAGATGGGCATCAAGACCGTGGCGGTGCACTCCGAGGCCGATCGTGACCTCAAGCATGTGCGCCTGGCGGACGAGTCCGTGTGCATCGGCCCGGCCCGCTCCGGGGAGAGCTACCTGAACATCCCGGCCATCATCAGTGCCGCCGAGGTGACCGATGCCGAGGCCATCCACCCCGGCTACGGCTTTCTCTCGGAGAACGCCGATTTTGCCGAGCGAGTGGAGTCCAGCGGCTTTGTCTTCATCGGCCCCCGGGCCGACACCATCCGCCTGATGGGCGACAAGGTGTCCGCCAAGGACGCCATGCTCAAAGCGGGTGTGCCCTGTGTGCCGGGCTCCGGCGGCGCCCTGGGGGACGACGCCGAAGCCAACCTGGAACTGGCCCGCAAGATCGGCTACCCGGTGATCATCAAGGCGGCCGGCGGCGGCGGTGGGCGCGGCATGCGCGTGGTACATTCCGACGGCGCCCTGATCAATGCCATCTCCCTGACCCGCAGCGAGGCCGCTTCTGCCTTCAACAACCCCGTGGTGTACATGGAGAAATACCTGGAAAAACCTCGCCATGTGGAGTTCCAGGTGATCGCCGACGAACACGGCAACGCCATCAGCCTGGGCGAGCGGGACTGTTCCATGCAGCGCCGCCACCAGAAGGTGATCGAGGAGGCCCCGGCCCCCGGCATCACCGACGAGGAGCGCCAGCGCATCGGCGAACGCTGCGCCGAGGCCTGCCGGACCATCGGTTACCGGGGCGCCGGCACCTTCGAGTTCCTGTACGAGGATGGCGAGTTCTTCTTCATCGAGATGAACACCCGCGTGCAGGTGGAGCACCCGGTCACGGAGATGGTCACCGGCCTGGACATCGTCCGCGAACAGATCATGGTGGCCGCGGGACACCCCCTGAGCATCAGCCAGGAGGAAGTGCAGATCCGCGGCCATTCCATCGAATGCCGCATCAACGCCGAGGATCCGGCCACCTTCATGCCCTCCCCCGGCACCATCACCCAGTATCATGCCCCCGGCGGCCCCGGGGTGCGGGTGGACACCCATATCTACAACGGCTACAAGGTGCCACCGTATTACGACTCCATGATCGGCAAGCTGGTCACCTTTGGCGCCACCCGTGACATCGCCATCGCTCGCATGCGCGGGGCCTTGTCGGAGATCGTGGTGGAGGGCATCAAGACCAACATCCCCTTGCACCGGGATCTGCTGGCCGATGTGTCCTTCCAGAATGGCGGCACGGACATCCATTACCTGGAGAAGAAGCTCAAGCTTTGAGCTCCATTCACGCAGTGCACGAGACCGACCGATGATCCAGATCACCCTCCCCGCCACGGCGGAACAGACTGAAGCCGTCGAGGATGCCCTGCTGGGCCATGGGGCGGTCTCGGTGATGCTCCGCGACGCCGGGGATGTGCCCCTGCTGGAGCCGCTGCCCGGTGAGGAACCCCTGTGGCCGGACCTGCTGGTGACCGGGCTGTTTCAGCCCGAGACCGATCTGAATGAAATCACCCGCATCCTGGCGGCGGAACTGAACATGGACGCCTCGCGCATCCACCATGAGGTGCTGCCGGATCGTGACTGGGTGCGGGCCTGCATGGATGACTTTCATCCCATCCGCTTTGGCCAGCGCCTGTGGATCGTGCCCACCTGGCACGACACCCCGGATGCCGACGCCGTGAACATCCGCCTGGACCCGGGCCTGGCCTTTGGCACCGGCACCCACCCCACCACGGCCATGTGCCTGCGCTGGCTGGATGCCCACCCGCCCAAGGACCGGGAGGTGCTGGACTATGGCTGCGGCTCCGGCATCCTGGCCATTGGCGCCCTGAAACTGGGGGCGGCCAGCACCTGGGCCGTGGACATCGACCCCCAGGCCATGACGGCCACCCGGGAGAATGCCCAGCGCAACGAGATCCCGGACGAGAAACTGATCACCGGCCTGCCGGACATCCTCCCCGAAGATGCCCGCTTTGACCTGACCCTGGCCAACATCCTGGCCAGCCCGCTGATGACCCTGGCCCCGGCCCTGGGTGGTCGCACCCGCCCCGGCGGCCAGATCATCCTGGCCGGCCTGCTGGACCGCCAGGCCAATGATCTGATGTCATGCTACGAACGCTGGTTCGAGATGCGTATCGCCGACCAGCAGGACGGCTGGACCCTCCTGGAGGGCACCCGTCGGCAATAACAGGATCCATCTGTAGGAGCGGCCCAGGCCCGCGAAACAATCCCCCCGGAATACAACCGCCCCTCGTGGGAGCGGCCCTGGCCGCGAACAAGGCGCCCCGGACCATGACCGACGACACCAACACTCCGGAAGACCCGCCCCGCCCCCGGCGTCGCGCCCTCAACCCCAACGCCTTTGGCGTGCAACGCTACGACGACACCCACCGCCCCGGACAACCGCGCCCGGCGGTGCCCCTCGGCCAGACCAGCAGCCCTTTCGAAGACGTCTTCCCCCCCGTATCCAACGAGCTGGATTCGACCACGGACCCTGGCATTCCTCATGCCCTGCGCGAGGATCTGGAACGCTCGGGCACCCGGAGACGCAGCACCGCCCGCACCCTGGCCTGGGGCAGCGCCTGCCTGATGCTGATCCTGCTGCTGGGCGCCCAGGTGGCCTATCAGGAGCGCTATCAACTCCTGACCATGGAACCCCTGGAGCCCTGGGTGCGCGCCGCCTGCACCCCGCTCGACTGCCAGCTACCGGACCGCCGCGACCTGGCCGCCCTGCGCATCGCCCAGCGCCAGGTGGCCAGCCACCCGGGCCAGCCCGACGCCCTCATGGTGACGGCCCTCATCGAGAATCGCGCCGGATTCGCCCAGCCCCACCCGGTGGTGGAACTCACCTTCATGGACGTGATGGGCCGCCCCCTGGCCGCCCGTCGCTTCCAGCCACTGGACTATCTGCCCGGCCCGACTCCCCCCATTCCGGCAGGCCAGAGCGCCGAACTCCGGCTTGAATTGAAAGACCCGGGGGGTGACGCCGTGGCCTTTGAGTTCCGATTCCTCTGAGTCAAGCTTTAACCGCTGCAGCGCCGTGGGTATCATGGGCGGTCCGTCGCACGCCCGTGCTTCCCAAGGCCCCCTGGACTCATGCAGATCGGACCCCACACCCTGGACACCCCGCTGATCCTGGCCCCCATGGCCGGCATCACCGACCGACCGTTCCGTCAACTCTGCCGACGCCTGGGCGCCGGCCTGGCCGTCTCGGAGATGGTGCATTCGGATACCCGGCTGTGGACCACCGACAAGTCCCGCCTGCGTCTGGATCAACGCGGTGAGCAAGGCCCGCGCAGTGTGCAGATTGCTGGCTACGACCCCACCATGATGGCCCGGGCCACCGAGGGTGCCATCGAGCGCGGCGCCCAGATCATCGACATCAACATGGGCTGTCCTGCAAAGAAGGTGGTCAACCGCGCCGCTGGAGCGGCCCTGCTGGGAGATGAGGACCGGGTGCGGCAAATCCTGGCAGCCGTGGTAGGCGCCTCGTCCGTGCCGGTCACCCTGAAGATCCGTCTGGGCATCGACCGGGATCATCTCAACGCCCCAGTGATCGCCCGCATCGCCGAGGACAGCGGCATCCAGGCCCTGGCCGTGCACGGCCGCACCGGCGCCTGCCGCTACAGCGACCCGGTGGATTACGCCGGGATTGCCCAGGTAAAGCAGACCGTGCAGATCCCCGTGATCGCCAATGGCAACATCCGCAGCCCTGAAGAAGCACTTCACGCGCGTGAAGTCACCGGTGCCGACGCCCTGATGATCGGCCGCGGCGCCCAGGGCCGGCCCTGGATCTTCCAGCGCATCGCCCACACCCTGGCCACCGGGGAGATCCCGCCCGAACCGGGGCTGCGGGAGGTTCGGGCGATCATGAACGAACATCTGGATGCCCTGTACGAATTCTATGGGGAGTCGGTGGGCGTGCGCGTGGCAAGAAAGCACATCGGCTGGTACCTGGCCGACCGCCCCGGCGCGGCGCAGGTGCGCCCCCACATCCTGCGAGCCCCCACCCGCGCTGCCCAGCGTGAGTTACTGGACGCCTATTTTCAGGCGCTTTGCCAAGGCGAGGACATGGCGGCATGAACCAGCCCATCGTGGACAGGACCCAGGAAAGCGAAACCCTGGCCGTGGCCGTGGAACAGGCCCTGACGGAATACTTCGCCAAGCTCGACGGCCACGAACCGGACAACCTCTACCGGATGGTGATCGAGGAAGTGGAGCGCCCCCTGCTGGAATGCGTACTCCGCCACTGCGACGGCAACCAGAGCCGCGCCGCTCAGTATCTGGGGCTGAACCGGGGGACTTTGAGGAAGAAATTGCGGCAGTATGAGTTGGGGTGACAACTCCAACCAGCCTGGGACCTCGCCAGCGCGGTGCGAAAATCAGCCAAACACCCCGTTTTGAATCCTCCCAATCAGGTCCTCCACATCTCGCGCGCCAATTTCGGTAGTAGCCCGCACCATGGGGGCTTCGCCCCCCAGAACCTCTCTAGGCATACGCAGCCAAACTGTCGCAGCCTCATCGTCGCCATGCATCATACCCGACGCCAGATCCTTGATTCGTGCCAACCGTATCACCCTTTCAGACTCATCCGCCGTAAGTCTCTCATTCTGTCTGAGCCGTCGATTCAGCGTGGTCCGCGGAATACGCAACGCCACTGAGATTTCTGCCTGGGTCACCCCATAGGCTGCTTCCAGAAGCCTGATCACTGAAGCGGGAAGGCCATAGCGCACGACCGCCAAGAGCGCATCATGGTCTTCCGCGCCGACACCGGTGACGATCTCCACCAGCCTTCCTTTGCCAGTGGCGATCGGTCGCGTTACACCTCGCTGCTTCATGACTCCAGTCGACTCAACAACTCTTCTGCCTCCTGACGCTCGGAGAACTCCCCGGCCTCGGCCAGCAATTCGCGCAAGACCGATGCAGCCTCGTCCGAACGGCCATTTCGCTCCAGAGCCACGGCGTAGTGATAGCTGATGGCGGCCTCATCGGGTGCGGCCTCGCGGGCCTCGCGGATCAACTCCAGGGCACGGGACCGGTCACCGTGATCCAGCATGGCCATGCCCAGGGTGTCCTTGATACTCGGGTTGTCCGGCAAGATTTCGTGCGCCCGCTGCGCCAGATCCAGTGAACGCTCGTCCCCCTGGCGCTGATAGATATAGGAGAGGTTGTTGAGCACGATGGGATTCTCGGGGAACTGCTCCACCAGGATCTCGTAGTCCTCCCGGGCCGCCGAGAGGTCGCCGGCACCCAGCACCGTGGTCGCCAGCATCATGCGTGACTGGTGATCCTGAGGGAAATCCTCCAGGTGCGCCCGCATCTGCTGGCGGGCCCCGGCATCATCGCCGGCGCGACGCTTGACCTCGAAGCGCTTCATGGCCACCTCGCTGGACACCTGCGCCTCGTAGGAAGACTCATAGGCGCGAGCCGCCTCGGCATAATCCCCCCGTGCCGCCCGGATATCCCCTTCCATGAGATACCCCACGGCCCGGGTGGCATCCAGGTTCTGCATGCGCTGCGCCAGGCGCATGGCCTGATCCTCACGCCCCTCCTGGCGCTCGAGACGAGCCAGCGTAAGCAGCCCACCGGCATGGTTCTCGTCCCGCTCCAGCACCCGCTCCAGGGAACGACGGGCTTCGCCCAGACGCTCCGCCTGCCCCTGAGCCACGGCCAGGCGGAAATGCACCTCCGGCGAATCCGGCCGCAACTCGGCCAAGCGACGCAAGGTCGTGATGCCCTGGTCAAGCCGGCCGGCCGAGACCTGGGCCATGGACAACACCTCCAGCACGGCGGCGTTGTCCCCATGCAGCTCGCCAACCCCTTCCAGCACTGTCAGCGCCGCCTCCGGCTCACCCGTTTGCAGACGATAGCGGGCCAGCACGATGCGCGGCTCAAGGGTATCCGGCCCGGCCTCCACGGCCCGCTGCAGGTACTGCCCGGCCTCGGCGGCTTCACCCTGCTCCACCTCGAACTCGGCCATGAGCATCAGCAGGCGCACATTCTCCGGGTTGGCCTGAAGGCCGGACTCCAGCACCTCACGGGCCTCATCCACGCCCTCCATGCGCAGTTTCAGCATGGCCAGGTTACGGGTGGCCGTCACGTTACCCGGATCCAGCCGACGGGCCTCCTCAAAGGCCGCCACCCCATCTTCGGTGCGGCCCAGGCCGAACAGGGCTATGGCCCTCAGGTTCTGAATGGAAGGCGCGTCGGGATTTTTTTCAGCGAAGTCGTCGGCCTTGCTCAGCGCCTGATCGAACTGTCGCTCTTCGAGCATGCGCACCACACCCGCCAGTTCAAGGCCTTCAGCTTCGGGGGCCATTTCGCTGATGGCCTCCAACTCCCGAAGGCCACCCACCCGATCACCCCCCTGCATGAGGGCTCGGGCCAGATTCATCCGGGCCTGCAAGGAGTCGGGATCCAGATCCACCCGCTGACGCATCAAATCGATACTGGCCTGGGTATCCCCCCGAGAAGCATGCACGCCTGCCATCAACTCCAGCGCCACCCGGTCCGCCTCATCCTCGGCCAGCACACGCTGGAGCAGGGCTTCGGCATCGTCCACCTGGCCACTTTGCATGCGCACGGCGGCCAGCAGGCGATTGCCTGCCGACGATTCCGGGTTGCCACGCACGTAGCGGGACAGGTGGGTATCGGCCTGCTGGGTGTTGCCCAGGGCAAAATGACTGGCGCCGGCGAAGAAGCGGGCCGGCAGATAATCCGGATTGCGGCGCAGCGTTTCCTCCAGGGAGCTCACCGCCGCCCGGTGATCCTGGTCATGGAAGCTGAGCAGACCGCTGATATACGAGGTGGCAGGCAGTTCCGGGCCCAGTTCCCGGAGGGCTTTCAAATCGTCCCGGGCGTCATCGAAGGATTGCTGGGCCACACGAGTGAGGGCCCGATTGAAATGGCCCATGTAGGGGTTGGGCGCCGACTCGATCACCCGGGTATAGGCCTCGGCGGCCTCGTCCAGATTGCCCTCGCTGCGGTGAATGTCACCGGAGAGCGACCAGGCCGGCGCATGCCGCGGATCCTCCGCCAGGGCCTCGGCCAGCAGCGCCTTGGCCCGATCGATATCCCCCTGCAGGGCCCGCACCTGGGCGAGGGTCGTCAGGGAAGGTGCGTGGGCCGGATCCAGTTCCAGCCCCGCTTCCAGTTCCGCGACTGCCGCCTCCGGATCATTCACCCCCAGATGGGCACGGGCCAGCAGCAGGTGAAATTCCAGTGGATCTTCAAATTCGTTGGCCTCATGGGCCTGCAATTGCGCCCGCACGGTCTGGAATTCCCCCTGCATCAGGCGCGCCCGGGCCATGTAGATGACCGATTCGGGGTCATCCCAGCCCAGGGAGTGTGCCCGGCGAAACTCCGACAGCGCCGCTGCCGGCTCACCGATTTCCAGGTGAACCCGCCCCAGTTCCCAGCGGGCATCGATATGATCGGGGTTTTCCTGCAGCAGATTGCGATATTCAATGATGCTGGCACGCACCTCGCCGGTGGCCAGATAATCCCGGGCGCGCTCAAGGCGCTCCTCTTCCGTGTAGCTGGTCTGCCCACAACCAGCCAAAAAGACCGTTCCCGAGACCAGCAACCCTGCGATCGCCAGTCTTACATATTTGGTGAGATGCTTCTGTTCCATGGTGACACCCTCAAGTGTTGCTCAATCGACCGACGGGCCTTCCTGGCCCTCTGACATGCTCTCGTTGGATTCCTCGACCGAAGAGGGTGCATGGGCAAAAGAACCACACAGGCCGCACCCCGCATCGTGTGAGGAAGTTCTCATCCTGTGATACGTGAGCATACGCCTTGAGGGGCGTGTGAGGAACACCGTTGAGGAGGCGGCCGAACCGTGGAATGGCTGGGGGGAAGCACACCACGGGGGACACACACCATATTCCAGACATTCAATGATCACGCAACATGCCCCGAAGCCCCACACGCCAATGCTCTGGAACCAGACCACGCTCCCTATGGATGCGGGATTTTTCCAGAAGCGAGCACATGGGCCTTCGCGCGGGCGTGGGATACGCCGATGTCGCAATGGGGATAAGGGGGATCCGCCGGGAAAGCAGCCCCATTCCCAAAGACTCTTCCTGAATTGCCACGGCAAAGTCATACCAACTGGCAACGCCTGCATCAGTCCAATGATAGATTCCTCTGGCTGGCGGAGAACCCGAATCCGTGACCAAAGACCATAACGTCTGAGCCAGCCCGCGCGCCCAGGTGGGGGTACCCAACTGATCGACGACAACCCTCAGTTCATCTCTCTCGGCCATCAACCGCAGCATGGTCTTGACGAAATTGTAGCCGTAACGGGAATACACCCAGGCCGTCCGAACGATCACGCCATCTTCAAGCACAGCCAGTACACGCCGTTCCCCCTCCAGCTTGGTGCGCCCGTAGACATTGATTGGAGAAGGAGGGTCACCCACGGCATGATGCCGGGGATCTTCCCCGCTGAACACGTAGTCGGTGGACACCTGGATCAATCGCGCCCCCACCTTGCCTGCCGCCTCGGCAAGCCACCCCGGCGCCTCAGCATTGATCGTCCAGGCCAGATCAGGCTCCGATTCGGCACGATCCACCGCAGTATAAGCGGCCGCATTGATGATCCAGTCGGGCGACTCTCCCTGCACCCTGTCCATCACGGCTCGGTGGTCCGCGATATCCAGATCCTGCCGACTGCACGCCACCACCTCAACCGTCGCGGGGGCATGGTGGAGCAACTCACGGCCCAGTTGCCCGCCAGCACCAGTGACAAGGACACGAACACTTTGACTCACGGGAACACCTCGGCCTCGCGAAAGAGCGCCCCGGCCCGATCCTTGTCGGACAGATTGACGGCATCCACGGCCGGCCAGTCGATCCCGAGGTCCGGATCGTCAAACCGGATGCAACGCTCCTCCTCTGGGGCGTAAAAGTCGGTGGTCTTGTACAAGAAATCCGCGCTCTCCGACAGCACCAGAAAACCGTGGGCAAAGCCTTCCGGGACCCAGAGCTGCCGCTTGTTGTCACCCGACAATTCAACGCCGAACCATTGGCCAAAGGTGGACGAGGATCGCCGCAGATCCACGGCCACATCGAAGACGACACCATGGGCCACCCTCACCAGCTTGCCCTGCGGACAACCCAGCTGATAGTGCAATCCACGCAATACGCCGCGGCGGGACCGGGAATGGTTGTCCTGGACAAACTCTGGCCGGCGGCCCGTGGCCCTCTCGAAAGCCCGCGCGTTATAGCTCTCGAAGAAAAACCCTCGATCATCGCCGAACACCCGCGGTTCAAGCACGTAAAGATCCGAAATCGGCGTGGGTATGACCTCCATCAAAACACCCTCTCGTGGGCAATGCGATGCAGGTAATCCGCGTAGCTGCTCTTGCCCAAGCGTTCGGCCTGGGCCTTCAGCTGGTCCAGATCGATATATCCCCGGCGAAAGGCAATCTCCTCGGGACAGGCCACCTTGAGGCCTTGCCGCTTCTCCAGCGTTTCCACAAAGGTGGACGCCTCCAGCAGGGATTCGTGAGTGCCCGTATCCAACCAGGCCAGGCCGCGGCCGAAGATCTCCACCGACAGGGCACCGGCCTCCATGTAACGACAATTGAGATCGGTGATCTCGAGTTCCCCCCGCGCCGAGGGTGTCAGCGCCCGGGCATGTGACACCACCTGCTCATCATAAAAATACAGGCCGGTCACCGCATAACGGCTCTTGGGCCTGGCCGGCTTTTCCTCGATGCTGAGCACCTTTCCGACCTCGTCAAACTCCAGTACCCCGTAGCGCTCCGGGTCGCGCACCGGATAGGCAAAGACGGTGGCACCCGTTTCCCGACTCGCGGCACGACGCAACTGTGCACTGAGATCCTGCCCATAGAACACGTTGTCACCCAGAATAAGCGCACATGGCCGCCCGGCCAGAAAGGTTTCTCCGATGAGAAAGGCCTGAGCGATGCCCTCAGGCCTGGGTTGCACCGCATAGGAGATTTCCAGCCCCCATTGGCCGCCGTCGCCCAGCAACTGCTCGAAGCGGGGCGTGTCCTGCGGCGTGGAAATGATCAGGATTTCCCGAATGCCCGAGAGCATCAGCACACTCAGCGGGTAGTAGATCATGGGCTTGTCGTAAATGGGCAGAAGCTGCTTCGACACAGCCTGAGTGACCGGATACAGACGGGTGCCCGAACCACCGGCCAGTATGATGCCCCGCCGTGCCCCGCCGGTGGTTCCTTCGTGATGTTGCGCCGCCATGCCTTGCCTCCGTCATCAATGAATGTGTTCCTGCATACCCGCTTGCCACGCCGGGCCTACTGTCCACCCAGCCTCTCCAGGCGATAGGCTCCGGACAGCACCCGTTCCCACCAGGGTCGGTTTTCCAGATACCAGTCCACTGTTCGCGACAGCCCCGTTTCGAAGGTTTCTCGTGGCGTCCAGCCCAGTTCACTCTGGATCTTGCCGGCATCAATGGCATAGCGGCGATCATGCCCCGGCCGATCCTGAACAAACTGGATCAACGACCGGTGCGGCCTTGCCGGCGCATCGGGCAGTCGATCGTCCAGAAGGTCGCACAGCGCAGTGACCACTTCCAGGTTGCTGCGCTCATTGTGCCCGCCGATATTGTAGGTCTCTCCCACCCTTCCATTGAATAGAACCACCAGCAGCGCTTCCACGTGATCCTGCACGTATAGCCAATCCCGAACATTGGCCCCGTCGCCATAGACCGGCAGTGGCTGGCCCGCCAGGGCATTGAGGATCATGTGCGGAATGAGCTTTTCCGGGAACTGGTAAGGGCCATAGTTGTTGGAGCAATTGGAAGTCACTACAGGAAGCCCGTACGTGTGATGCCAGGCCCTTACCAGATGATCGGAGGCCGCCTTGCTGGCGGAATAGGGAGAGTTGGGCTGGTAGGGCGTGTCCTCGGTGAAAAAGCCCTCGGGTCCCAGGCTGCCATAGACCTCATCGGTGGATACATGATGGAACCGGAAAGCAGACCGTGCCGGGGCGTCCAGGTCACCCCAGTAGCGGCGGGCCACCTCCAGCAAAACCTGCGTCCCAACCACGTTCGTTTGTACGAAGGCCGCTGGACCCTCGATGGAACGGTCCACGTGGGACTCGGCCGCCAGGTGCATCACCCGATCCGGTCGGTGCTTAGAGAAGACCCGCTGGACCTGGTCCACATCGCAGATATCCACGGGTTCGAAGAAATATCGTGGGTCCTTGGCCACCGCCACCACCGAATCCGGGTTGCCCGCATAGGTCAGGCAATCCAGATTGACCACGGTATGCGGTGTTTTTTGGATCAAGTGGCGCACCACGGCGGAACCAATGAAACCCGCGCCCCCTGTGATCAGCAGGGTCATGGGGGACTCGGCGTGAAGGCTATCTGTTTTCGACAATGTCGGGTCACTCTGAAGTATGTGCTGAGCAGCGGCAGAACGATGCGCCACGCCACTCCCACGAACATAATGCCACTGAACACCCGCAGCAAGGATGCAAGACCAACACCCGTGCGCGAACCGGATGATGGTGTATCATCCAGGGCAATTCCAAAGATCTCGCCAGATCGCGAGGGGCGCCATGCGGACAGGTCAATACGCCGGGTTCAGGCTGCGGATATCAGGCTCTCTGGTGCTGTTGCTGTGCCTGCTGGCCCTGCCCCAAGCAGCCTTCGGGGCCGATCCACGACCGGTGACCATCCGAACACTGGAAGCGGTGGGCTTTCACCCAGTGCGCAGCGCACCAGCTACCACCATCAGCCTGAACGACACCCGCGTGAGTGCCGAAATCCATGGAGTCGTGCAGGAGATGCCGGTACGCGTCGGGGACGAAGTCGAGTCCGGGACGTTACTGGCGCGACTGGACTGCGACGAGCATGCGCTGGATCTGCAACAGGCCAGAGCCATGACGCAGGCGGCGCGGGCCGACGCTGAATTCGCTCAGTTTCAGCTTGAGCGGGCTCAGGAACTGGCTCGCCGTCAGGCAGTATCCGCCGAGGTGCTCAACGAACGACAGGCTCAGGCCTCGCGCACCCGCGCCGAGGTTTTACGTCTGGAGGCCGCGAGTCGCGCTACCCAGCGACGCGTCAATCATTGCCAGATCCGGGCCCCGTTCGATGCGGTTATTACCGAACGACTGGCCAGCACGGGTGAACTGGTTCAGGCAGGCACCCCCATCGCCCGGATTCTCGACGCCCGGGACCTGGAGGTGAGCGGCGACATTCAGCAACGGGACCTACCCGCCCTTGAAGCCGCTGGATCCATCCGTTTTGTGGCAGCCAGTAAGCATTACCCGGTGGAGTTGCGTGCCATCTCTCCCATGGTTGATCAACGATTGCGCAGCGTGGATGTGCGCTTCGTGTTCACCGAAGAGGCCGCCCGCCCCGGCCAGGTGGGGCGGATCGAATGGGTGTCGGATCGGCGCCATGCCCCGGCCGATCTGCTGGTGCGTCGGGATGACATGTTGGGCGTGTTCGTGGAAGAGGAGGACCGGGCGCGATTCATCTCGACCCCCGGCGTACGAGAAGGGCAACCGCCGCCCCTGGATCTCCCTGATGAAGCAAGACTCATCTACGATGGACGCTTTGGCCTGCGCGATGGCGACCCCGTGCGCATCATCGAGCGCTGACCGGGGGCCTGCATGTATCGCCGCTTCCTGGAAAACCACTTTCTGGCCAACGCAATATTTCTCGCCATCCTGATCATTGGCGTCGTCTCGTATTTTCAGTTGCCCAGACAGCAGGACCCGACCGTCAACCTCAACTGGGTAAACATTCAGACCATCATGCCCGGAGCCTCCGCCGCGGATGTGGAGCGGCAGGTCACTGATGTTCTGGAGGAAGCGGTAGAGCGTGTCCCCGATATCCGCTTCATTTCCAGCATCAGCCAGCGGGACGTGTCGCTCATCATGTTGCGCTTGGAAGACATGAGCGAGCGTGAGGTGGATGAGCGCATCAACGATCTTCATCGTGAAATCCAGAATGTGGAGGGTGATCTGCCCGACGAGGCACGCCGACCCACGATCACCACCGTCAGCAGTGCCAATGCCTACCCCACCACCATGATCGCAGTGGTTGGGCTGGATGATGATGAGAATCTGCGCTTTCAGGCGCAGCGCATCCAGCAGGACCTGGAGAGACTGCCCGGCACTGATCGGGTTGAACCTGTGGGACTTAGGGACCCTGAACTTCAGGTGCTGTTTGATCCGGACGAACTGGTGGGCCTGGGGCTGACCCCATCTGTGCTGGCGCAGACCGTCAGCACCTACTTCCGTGACCTGGCGGCGGGCACGGTGGGCCTGGGAGATCAGGAGTGGCTGGTGCGTCTGCAAGGCACGGAAAATGACCCTGAATATCTGGCCGACATACCCCTGCTCTCGGCACATGGGGAAATCCCCCTGCGCAGCGTTGCCGAGGTGGTACGTGGACGGGAAGACGCCGATGACCTGGCCCGTTACCTGGGCGGCCCCGCCGTCCTGCTGCCGGTCTTCAAGCAGGACGATGCCAATGAACTGGAATTCCTCGACCGGATTCGCGATTACCTGACCGATTACAATGAACGCGCCAGCCCCATCACCGGCGTTCAGATGGTGTTACTGGACGACCAGACCTTGGTCACCCGTCAAGCTATCGGCACCATGCAGCGCAATGCGGCCATCGGCCTGCTACTGGTACTCATCACCACTTGGCTGCTCCTGGGCTCACGCATCGCCTTTGCCACCTGTTTCAGCCTGGTGTTCGTCATTGCCGGCACCTTCCTGTTTCTCGGGCTGATCGGACAGACGCTCAATGTGATCGTCCTGCTCGGCCTGATGATCGTGCTAGGCATGCTGGTGGATGACACCGTGGTGGTAGCCGAGGCGATTCACCGGCGGTTGCAAGAGGGCATGTCCGCCATGGACGCGGCCATGGACGCACTGCGCGAGGTGGCCGCTCCGGTCACCGCCGCGGTCCTCACCACCATCGCAGCCTTCCTGCCCCTGATGCTCGTACCCGGCGTGCTGGGCGAGTTCATGAAGGTTGCCCCCATCGTGGTCGCTGTGGCTTTGGTGCTCAGCCTGGTGGAAGCCTTCTGGATCCTGCCCAGCCATATTGCCGCCTCCCGCCCCCAAGCGGATCGATTCTCCCGCTCCGGTCGCCTGCGATCCAGGCTGGTCCGAAGGGCGCGGGTGCGCTATGGACGAGTGCTGACCAAGGCCCTACGGCGCCCCAAGACGACGTTGAGCCTGTTCACCGGCCTGCTGGTCCTAGCGCTCGCGTTCGTGGCCCTGGGGCTAATCCGGACCGAATTCTTCGCCACAGATTCAGCCCGACTGTTCTTCGTGAATGTGGAAATGCCCGCGGGCACACCGCTGGAGAAAAGTCTGTCCACCACCCTGGCAGTAGAATCAGCCATCGCCGACGAATTCCGGGAGGGCGAACTGCGTTCCAAGGCCAGCTATGCAGGCATTCAGTTCACCAACGCGGAGAGCCTGTTCGGCGCCGCCAAGGGTCAGATCCAGGTGAGCCTGCATCCGCAAACCCGGACGGGCCGGGATGTGGACGACATCATTGAAGCCGTCCGCGAAGCCGCAGCGCGGGTGCCAGGCCCGGAGTCCATCTGGATGGAACGCCGCATCGCCGGCGCCCCTCCTATGGGACGCCCGGTCAGTGTGAAGGTAAGAGGCAACGATCTGCAGGACATTCGCGTGGCAGCGGACCGTGTCATGGGCATCCTCCGGGATATTCGCGGCACCTATGATGTGGTGGACGACGCCTATGCCGGCGGCATGGAATTGTCCGTTCGTCTCAACCCGGATGCCATCCTGCGCGCTGGCCTGGATCCGGGCCATGTCATACGGGATCTGCGACTCCTCACGGATGGCGAAGTGGTCGCATCCATGCGGGATCGTGGCGAACGCATTGGTGTGCGCGTGCGCGCCCAGGTGGAGGCGGTGGAAGACATCGACCGTTTCCTGGACACACCCATCAGCGTGCCCGACGGGCGCCCGATCCTATTGGGGCAACTGGTGGATCATGAAATCATCCGGGCCGAAGGTAACATCCGCCACTTCAACCTGAGACGCGCCATCACAGTGGAATCCGAACTGGACGAATCCTTGACAGATGCCGCCAGCGTACATCGCGCCATCCAGCGGGAATGGAATGCCCGTTACGCCAGCCTGCATCCCAACATCGATCTGGATTTCACCGGCGATTTTGACGACATCGTTGAGAGCATCGAGGCACTGATGTGGCTCTTCCTGTTGGGCCTGATGCTGGTGTATCTCATCCTGGGCACCCAGTTCCGCAGTTACACGCAGCCTCTGATCGTGCTGACCGTGGTCCCCATGGCCCTTACGGGGGTACTGATCGGATTGCTGATCAGCCAGCAACCGTTGAGCGTGTACACCCTCTACGGAGTCGTCGCCCTGGCGGGCATCGCCGTGAACGACGCCATTGTCCTCATCTCTGCCGCCAATGACCGACTGCGTGGCGGAATGCCCCTGATGCATGCAGTCCTCTATGCCGCCCGGAGACGTTTCATCCCCATCATCATCACCTCGGTGACCACCATCGCGGGCCTGTTCTCACTGGCGGTGGGGCTGGGCGGCCAATCCCTCATGTGGGGGCCACTGGCCAGCGCCATCGTTTGGGGCCTGCTGGTCTCCACCGTGCTGACCTTGTTCGTAATCCCCATCATGTACAGCCTGATTGTTCGACCCGCCCCCCCTCAGGCGGCCACCGCCCTGCCGCTTCCGCAAGCGCTTGACGACAACGGTGGTTCGCCCTTTAGAGGTCTGCTGAGGATGATCAGCCAGGGTGCCCTGAGTGGCCGTCCCACGCAGAGTGTGGATGACCGACTGGCCACCATCGTCAACTATCCTGCCCTGCGCAAGCTATACAACGAGGGCCAGCGCGCTCTCGCGGAGGCAAAATACGAATCGGCTATCCGTCTATTCGAGACCGGAGCCCGTGAGGCCCCACAGAGTCCGGTGTTCCACCTGTGTGCCGCTCAGGCCCTGGGCCTGTTCATGCAAAAATCCTACGGGGCGGACCTGGGCTATCTGGCAAGGATGCGGCGTTATCTGAGCGCCGCGCGGCGGCTTACACCTGATGATCCGCGACTGCCCTTGCTGGAGCAGATGGCCAGCGAGTTGGAAGCGGTGGCGCAAGACCCCACGCACACATGACCCAAGGTGGCGTGTACACCCCTTTTGAAGCACCATCACACACTTGAAAACTTGAATCCCTGGCCGACATGCCCAGCATGAAATCCGCCCTGGGAGCAATTCCCGCAAGGGATACTGTGGGTGGCGACCAACCTGCGTTCGTGCGTCAGTTTCCAGTGGTATCGGCCTGGTGAGGATGCAAATCTTGCGCGTGCCGCTTTTACCCTCCATGAACGGACTCAACACGTCGCCCGTCTTTACAGTCCAAATCCCGGCAAAGCAACCCTTACCGCCTATGGATCTCTATATGCTTGTTTTAAAGGCGCTTTTTAATTCTGGCCCTCATCTTGCCTTATAATATCTACACAGCCTTGGCGAGCTTGGGAGGGGGATCATCCATACCCAAATAGACCAGAGCGTGAAATCTCATCAACAGTCGAGGGGATAAATTTATGGAAATGCGTAGGAAGATTTTAGCGGGAGCCGTTGCGGCCACCCTCACTCTGAGCGTCTCGGCTCCAGCCGCCGCAGCCGTGTACGCGGGGTCGTCGCTCGAATTCAGTAATCTATTGATCGACTTCTTCGACCAAGACACCGGCCAGCAGATCACCGACCTGAATCCCGGCTACACTTTTAATGTTGAAAATTCGGCGACGTTAAACGGAGAGACCCAGGCCTGGGCTCGTAGTTGTAGCAGCATCGCTGGCAACTGCAGCACCACATCGCCAGTGCTTGGCGCGCCTGCAGCTAATGCTCCGGGTAGTGCAGTGACTCGCGCGAACAACAATTACAGCCTCTTCGGCCCTGGTACCGGAGATTACGCCAACTCAAACGTCGAAATCACCACTGCCCAGCTGATAGACCCGACCGGCCCCACCAGCTCACGGCAAGTGGCTGAATCGTTCGTGGACGGAAATGGTGCAGCACAGTCTTCCACCAACATTCAGTCGAATTCCACCTTCACCATGGACTTCACGCTTGTGGGGCAGGGTCCAGCCCGCCTTGAACTCAACTTCGACGCACTGCCACAACTCAGAGCATTGGTGGACTCAGATGGTCAAGGCTTTGCCCAGACTTCCGTTGAATTCAGTTTCAACCTGCGCCGGACCGATGGAGGATCTGAGTTCCTGACTTGGAGCCCTGATGGCAGTGGCGGAAATAATGCTATTTGCGCTGGAGGACTTAGCTGTGACAACGTGCTAAACGATCTCGATCTGAATTTAACCTTGGGACAGGGTCCCGGTGATGGAGAGGCGCTTCATAATTTCGGTGGCCCCGCCAGTGCCTTCCGATTACATGCCAGCGGACTTAATGCGGGCAGCTATTCCTTGACTCTCGCGGGCGTAACACTGACAAACGCAACTGAGGTCCCTGCTCCCGGAACCCTTTTGCTCATGGGCGGAGGCCTCCTTGGCTTGGGTCTTGCGGGCATTAGACGTAGAGGTACGAAGTGGTAAGCCCCTGAGCTCGCAACAAGCGCGCAACCAGATGGCTAGGGTAATTCAGAGCCGGACATATGGTCCGGCTCGCTCTTTAAGCACATGTCACTAGATTTTGAATATCCCTCCTTAATCTCACGACCGTGAACCCGACCAACGCGAAGTGGACGACAAAGTAAACGAATAGAAGATGATGCACGAGCCCAGTGTTATTTAATATAAGACCCGCCGCATAGAGCGCAGGAAGCATAAACAATACCGACGTGTTACCACGAAAAAATAGACCGTACGGAAAGACACCAAAGTTTCTAGAGAGCTCTGACCAAATCAAGCGCCCACTATAAAAGAAGGGCAACAGCACAATAACCCAAGCTAAATCCAGCCAAACCTGGGACACCTCCTTGAAGAGCGATTCTCCACCAAACCCTAGATAAACGATCGGCACCGCATGCGCGATCAGGTGCAGGCCTAGATATCGGGCTTTCACAGAGGTCGATCTAATCTCAAGCACCTGCAGAAGCCGGTATGCATGAATAAGAAACAGGACCGTAATCGCAATCCACCAAGCACACGAAACGCCCCAAACCATCCCATATTCGTCCGCACGAACAAACAATAAAATAACCAAAGGAATGGAACACGCCAAACCCCACCATAGCCAGCCGACCTTATCAAGGGGAGTTGTTACTCCTGAATCGTTCATCTTTCACGTCCTGGCTGATACAACATCAAAACGTTCAATATATTGATTGAATCGCTCTCGAATCTGACAAGCGGACAACCCGTACTCCCCCGCAGCATAACGATGACTCCTTGATTTTTTTCGATCCCTCCTAACGAAGTCAGTCATCGCCGCCTTAGATGAACCAGACCATTCCAGACCAAAGTAATCATAGATACCTCCAATGGTGTTGAGCGGGTCATTTATCAGAGCATCGTACGAAACATCCAGGAATCGTCGAGCATCAAGCCTCGCGCGAGCGCTCATATACCGATCCATATCGTTGCCAAGTCGCTCTAACACCTGAGCTCCAAGTCTTTCTGGGTCCACCTCAGCGGAATGTATCCCACGAAACACTGAATTCAAACTCGCCCACGAGACCACAGATTGAACAGGGTCACGGTGCAGGTGCACCAAGCAGGCATCTGGATATACTTTAAGGATCGCTTCAACACCTGCAATATGATCTGGAGATTTCAGGACCCAACGATCCCTCTTCAGCTGCCACTGCAGTGTTTGAATAATCTTTTTGTGGTGCTCATACACTTCCAAGTGATCAGCCGTATCTAGCCAAGTGGAATACGAAGGCGCGTCGAAGAAGCCTGCAAAGGCTTGCGTTGAAAACCCCTGCATAAGTAACGGAGTGCATTCCTCTGGACCATCAAGATTGAACTCGTGAATATCTTTCAACCGGGGGGCGATTTGATTCTGGAACCACATCAAGTAACGCCCCGCCTGTCTCCTGCGGTCTCCATGGAAAAATGCACGCTCTCTGGGAACTTGCGAAACCGTCGTTTCCCAATTCCGTAAAAACCGGTGAGCGGGTTCTTGTGCTAGCAAGTTAAACAAAAATGAAGTGCCTGAGCGGGGCAACCCTAAAATAACAATAGGCCGCGCGACCTTCTCCTGAGTCAAGATACCCGGCTCTCGAATCCAAAGGCTCTCGAGTTCCGCCCGCTGCTGCAACAGCCCTTTTAACATCGCGGTCACATAGTACCGGCCGAACGGATGAAGCTTGGAAGATTCGTTAATTGAGCGGACCAGCTGAGTTAGGCCGCGGCCATAGCCTGATTCCTTAAACTCATCCCCGCGATCGATCCCAATTGACCCATCACCCAGCACCTCGTTTAGCGCTATCCCCCTGTACACGCCATCAGCACGAGAGTTCCGCAGATGCGCGACAATGTTCCATGCTCTGACAAAACCGCATTGATAGGAGAGGACATCGACGCTCCGCTCCCAATTCAAAGGAACCTTTTCAACCATCAATTCGCTCCTATTAACTTCAACACCCAGTACAAGCCGGCCATTTCAATCGAGCAGCTCGTCGCGAAGCTCGCTTGCCCGAGCCGCCTCAGGCGTATTGGGCATCTGACTTATCACTCTATCCAGAATATCCCTAGCCTCACTATACTGACCAGCCTTGGAGAGAACTTCTACCAATTGAAAGTGGATATCCACGTCTGGAGACCTGCGTGCAGCTTCACGGGACAACTCCAGCGCCTCTTCTATTTTCCCTCGCTTGACTTTGATCGCGCTGAGTGTGCTTAGCACGTACGCATCGTTTGGAGCGAGATCATGCGCGCGTTGAGCGTAGGAATAAGCTAACTCTGTATCCGTCCCACGACTAAGCCAAGCAATATTATTCAACGCGGCCAAGTGATTTGGATTAAGGGAGAGCACATTTTCGTACGCTGACAATGCCGCTTCTTGGTCATCAAGAGACAGGTACGCGCCGGCAAGGTGCAACCAAACTTGAATATCATCTGGATTTTTTTCGGTCCACTCATGCATCAGACGGAGAGATTCATCTTGTTTACCGTGAGCCCACAGAGCACGAACAAGCAAGATTGCCCGCGCGGAATTAGGGTCACGCTCCAAGAGGGCACGATAAGCACGCTCCGCCTCAGCGTAGTTTGCATTACCGAAGGCAAACCATCCCTGCACATCCAGAACCTCGGAATGATCCCTGAACTGCTCAACTAGCACTTCAAGCTTCTGGTGCGCAAGATCAGCCTCCCCCACTCTTACGAGCAATTTAATCTGGCTGGAGCGCGCCATCACATGCTCAGGGTTTATCGCAAGGGCCTGCTCAATTTTTTGCAGGGCCGCCTGATTCTCGCCAACACGAGCCATACTGTCCGCCAAAAGAACGTATGCTTCCGTAGCCTTACTTTCTAACTCTATCCATTTCCTGAAGGCCTCCTCCGCAGCTTCCGGCCTCCCAGCGAGCATCTGAGCACGCCCTATCGGTTCCAACAAACCTGGCTGCCTGGCAATCTCGTTCGAAGTCAGCCGTTCAGCCCATGCCGAAACATCATCTAGTCTGCGATCTCGGAGGTACTCTACCAAGAGCCGTTTCATCACTGTCAACGAAGAAGGGTTCTCAGACACATTCTTCTGCAATGTTTCCAGCATCGCGCCACGACCGTGCACTTGGCCACGTAAATCCGCTAGAAGCAAGACGACATCCTCATCGTGAGGCCGGCCCGCAACCACTTCTTCGAGAAGCTCGAGAGCTCCCCTCGAATCACCAACCGCAATTTCCACCTTTGCCAGGTTCAGCAAGGCCGTCAAATCGGACGGCCTTAACGCAATAACTTCTTCCAGGAAACTTTTCGCGGTATGCCAGTCACCGGCTGCTAGATATGAAGCCGCTAGGATGTTCACTGGTTGAGGGTCGCGTGGAGACTCCTGCCTGAGCTCCTCAGCAATACCGCGTGCATCCAAGAAACGTCCATCGCGAAGCGCCTCAAGCGCGTGAAGCAATTTCTGCTGGTAAGAGGTCCTCACCCCTTCAGTGAAGGTATCAGGCTCACCCAGTGAGTCGCCAGCCATTAGTTTCGCCAGTGCAAGAAAGTTCTGTACCGCCGGGTTATCTCTGTCCAAATCGGCTAGCTTCTGAGCAGTCTTTACACCTGAGTCGACCTTACCCTCCAGCAAATAGGACACACTAAGCGCTCCAAGTAGCGCTCTGCTATTGGGATGAGCATCCACCAACTTTTCTAGCAGCTCCAAGGCTTCCGATACGTGGCTCCCAGTGATGCGGGAGGCCCCAAAGAGGGTTCCGACCGCATCGGAATCCGGAAAATTAGAATAAAGCCAGTCCGCGTGCTGCCTCGCGCGCTCGAACTGACCTAGTGCTAACCTAGTAGTCGCCAAGTAAACTCGATTCGCCACAAAATCCGGCGCAGACTGAAAAGTTGTTTCGAACAGATCGGCAGCTTGCGCATAACTCTCTTCGCTAAAACTCAACACTCCCATTGCATATGAGACGTAGGGATGCCCCCCGAGACGAATTTCACGCATCGCATGAAGATCGTCGCGTGCCGCAGCATAGTCCCCAAGCCGAATCTTCAAAAGTGCTCGTTTTACACGATCCAGGGTGACATATTCCTCATGCTCGATAGCCCGATCATAAGAAGCGATAGCCTCTTTCCACTTTTCCAAACCTTGAAGCAAATCCCCCCTAAGGCTCCAAGCTCGCCATGCGGTTTCATCAACATCAAGGGCCTTGGCTAAACGAGCTAAAGCCGCGTCCGCACCGACCCCCTTAGACAGCGAAACATAGGCCAAGCCCACATGAGCATTTGGCGAGTCGCGATCAGTTTCAAGCACTGCCTCGAACGCCTCCGCTGCAGCATTGGGGTTTCCAATACCTAGCAAGGCGAACCCCCTGATCACCTCTACCTCCACAAACTGATCATCAGGTAGTTCTTCGATGTAAGATATCTCATCCAAGACCTTTCCGAACCGCTCCTGGCGCATCCACACTTGTAAAAGCGGAACGCGAATTTCATCAGGGTCAAACTCAAGATTTCTGGCTCTAATCAACTCAGACTCGGCGCCCCTCAAATCTCCAAGACCCAAGAACGTCAGACCCAGCAAATATCGCGCCTTAGCATTAGAAGGATCCTGCAAAAGCGCGTTACGATACTCAATAGAGGCTGCCAAAATATCGCCCCTGTTCTCGTGCTTTAGCCCTCGATCAACGTACTCTTCGGCAGAGTAAGCACCCTGACCACAACCACTTAGTGCCACCGTAGAAAGAATCGTCATCATCAACAAAACACCTGGCAAAACGCCAACTTTTGCCCAAAGAGGTCTGAACATAACAAGGCACCTGTATATAAATACAAAAGGGCCGCACCCAAAAGGGTTGCGGTAATTAGTTCAGGCTGGACTTTTTAGAGCACACGCCGAACAAGCCAAGGTAATCACGGCAATGACCTAGAGTCGTTCCAGAATTCTTACACTGTCCAAACATGGTATGCAAGGTGAGCAGAGACTGCGGTAGCGAGATTTTCTGGCCGCTTTACCGCGTAGCGGCCCCGGCACGAGTGTTCTGGTCAAGTCGCAGCGGACACGTAATAAGCAGCAAGCGCTAGAAAATGTTGCTGTGGGGTGATGTACCTCAGGGACGAGTGGAGCCGGTCGCTGTTGTACTCCATCTCGATGTACTGAACGATGTCCTGCCGGGCGGGACAGGGGTTCAGCCATGTTCTCACGACTCCACACAGTCTGCCCCTTGGGCTGGGCGGGGCGCTGGGTTTTGCTGGGTGCTCCCTGTCCGGCCCCAAGAGGCCTGCCCATGAAACTCAGCAAACCCATCCATCCCATGGCCCTGTTCCGTCTGAGCGTGCTTGGACCTCTGGCGGCCTGTCCATCATTGAACCGGGGTGAGCTCAAGCAACACCTGCAAACTCTGGCCACCCGGGAGTACGTGGATCCCACCACCGGGCGGCCGGTGCGTCTGGCGGAGAAAACCATCGAGCGCTGGTATTACGCCTACAAGCGCGGTGATATCGATGCCCTGGCACCGCGCCCCCGCTCGGACCAAGGCGCCTCAAAGATCGACCCGGCGCTGCAACAGGCCGTGCTGCAGGCCAAGCAGGACAACCCACAGCGTTCCCTCAACGCCCTGATCCGGCTGCTGGAAAAGGAGGGTCGGGTGGCCCGGGGTACCCTGTCCCGTTCCAGCGTCCACCGTCTGCTGCGGCGCCATGGGCTCTCCCGCATCGCAGGATCCCCCAGTCAACCCCGGGAACGGCGACCCTTCGAGGCCCATCACGCCGGGGATCTGTGGCAAGGGGATGTCATGCATGGCCCGAAGATCCCGGTGAAGGGGCGGCTGCGTAAGGTCTATCTGGTCTCGCTCATGGATGATGCCTCGCGACTTATCACCCACAGCGCCTTCTGTACCGATGAGGGAGCCCTGGCCATCCAGGGGGTCCTCAAGCAGGCCCTGCTCAAGCGCGGCCTGCCGTCACGGCTGATGCTGGATCAGGGGGCGGCCTACCGCAGCGCCCACTTGCAGGCCATCTGCGCGCGGCTGAAGATCCAGATCGCCTACTGTATGCCTTACCAGCCTGAAGGGAAGGGTAAGATCGAGCGCTGGCACCGCCGAGTACGGGAACACTTCCTCGGCGAGCTGGATCTGCAGCGGATCCAGGGGCTGGAGGATCTCAACGCGCGTCTGTGGGCCTGGCTGGACCAAGACTACCATGTCACGCCCCATGCCGGCCTCAATGGTCTCACCCCGCTGGCCCGGTATCAACAGGACCTGGTCAACATCCGCCCCCTGGGGCCCTTGGCCACCGAACTCGACGCCCTGTTCCATCACTATCACACCCGCAAGGTGCGCAAGGATGGCACGGTGTCCCTGCACGGGCAGTGCCTGGAGGTGCCCTTCGAACTCGTTGGCCAGAGCGTCATCCTGGTCGAGGATCCCCATCAACGCTAGGTGGTGTCCGACCAGGAGCAGCCCGTGGGCAAGGCCACGCCCCTGGATGCCCGCGCCAACCTCAAACGTCGACGTCAGCAGCCCATCATCCCCGGTCCGTCCCCCATGGCCCAAACCGGACCCAACGCCATCGAGCTGGCCCTGCAACGCCAGCAGGTCGACTGGGCGCTTGAGACCGACTCGGACGCGGAGGCCTGAACCCCATGTACCGTGAACACTTCGGTCTCACCCAGGATCCCCTGGGCAAGCAAAGCCGCGCGCTGTTCGATACCGAGCCGCTGCGCTTACTCAAACAACGCTTCGACTGGTTGCTCGAACACCCCGGCGTGGGCCTGCTCACCGGCCCCCCGGGGGTCGGCAAGACCGCCGCCTTACGCCAACTGACGCACCCCCTCAACCCGCATCGCTACGAGGTCATCTACCTGGCCGAGACCGACTTCGGGCGCCTGGACCTGTATCGGTCCCTGGCTCTGGCACTGGGCCTGGAACCCCCGCATCGCCGCGCCGCCCTGTGGCGGGAAATCAAGGCCCGACTGCGGGACATGGCCGAGCAAAAACACCTGCTGCCCCTATGGATCATCGACGAAGCCCAGAACCTGCCCAACGAGTTCTTCCGCGACCTGCCGGCCTTCATCAACTTCGTCTTCGACTCCCAGGATCTGATGACCCTGTGGCTGGTGGGACACCCCAACCTCGCCCAGACTCTGCAACGTGCTCCCTATGAGGCCTTGGCCAGCCGACTGCAGTGTCACATCCAACTGCCACCCATCGACGACCCCGAGCAGTTCGCCGCCCTGGTCAGATATGGACTCCAGCAGGCCGGTGTGCAGCAGCAACTGATATCCGACTCCGGCCTGCACCTGCTGCTCATGGCCAGCCGCGGACGCCCCCGAACCACCAGCCAGATCCTGTGTACCGCCATGAAACTCGCCGTGCCCAAGGGACTGAACCACCTCCCCGACGATCTGCTTCAGGAAGCCATCGAGGCCTTGCGATGAACATCCATGACATCGAACCCCCGATCCTGCCCGCGAACCTGGATCCCGACGCGGTGCGCGCCCTGCACACCGTCTTGCTCAACCTGGTGGACCACCTGGAGTCCGTGTACTTCGCGCAGCTGCATGAGACGGATGAAACACCCCCCGACCATGCCCCGGTCAACCACCACCGGGCTTGCCCGCTACCGGGAGATGAGCCACCCTTCTGACTGACAGCCGTCCCAGGCTGCGCGCGGAGGCGTTACCTTCCGCGCTCAGTCCGGGACGGCCTCTTCGTCTCGCCGCAGAGAGGGTGGGATGGAAGACCTCTGAGAGGGCGGGACGTAACACCAGGGCGCGGCGAACCACGCCGTCACGTACCCTTTGGTCGAGAAAGGCGTTGAGATGACTACGTTCCATAGTGTCGAAGAACGACCGGATATCGAGGTCAATCACCCAGCCTCCGCCGATGCCCATCAGCCCCTGCCATAGCGCTTCAACCGCTTGGTGGGCACTGCGGGCCCGGTCGGAAGCCATTCGAGCAACCCAGAAAATCCTGCTCGTACACCGGTTCCAGCACCATGAGCACCGCCCGCTGAAGTACTTTGTCCTCCAGAGTGGGGATGCCGATGGGCCGGGTCTTGTCCTTCGTTCCCGCCTTGGGAATATGCACGCGCCGCACTGGTGGCGCACGGTAGCGGCCGCTCTTGAACCGTTCGAGCAGATCGCTCAGGTGCTCATGCAGTCTCTGTTCCTACGCCTCGGCGGTCACGCCGTCCACACCCACCGCGCCATCCTTGCGCGTGCGACGATAAGCTTCTTCCAGCCACCGCAGATCAATGTGGTGTGCCAGTGTCAGCAGTGCCCTCTCCGGTGCCTTTCTCGCCAATTCCGCGATCGCCTGTTGTCGCGTTGAGATGGTCTCGCGATCCAATGCTCGCGTCACCTATCCCTCCAGACGTGTATTTAGACCGATCGGCCGCTTCCCTCGGATGGGTCCTCTCGGGTGAGTTCCCCACCGTCATCAGTACTATCAGCCGACTCCGATTGCTGACCCGCCGTCCCACCGCGCTTCGTTGCCTTCGCTTGGTGGTAGTTTGCGTTGTGCGGTCTTCGCGCCCACCCGGCCGGTGAATCGATGACCCACTGGCGGAGGACATCACGCGCCGCATCCGCATCCCAGCGGGCACGATCCAAAAGGTACTGCACCCCATCCGGGGATTTATCTCCGAGCCATTCGGCCAAGTGCCAGCCATTCTTTCGTTCGCATTGACTGAGCAGGCCCTGAACATAACATAGTGCGCGATCACGCGTTTCCGAGCGGGGGAAAAGCGGACCTAAACGTTTCGCCAGACTATCGAACAATCCTGAGACAGAAAGATCCTATGCTTGCATTCTTCACCTTGTGATCGCTGGGAAATCAATCACATACAGTGTAACTTATTCACTTACGGCTGTAGTACTAGGCTACACCAGACTCGCCAGCATGAGCTTTGCCTATGCATTGCGGGACAAAATCGAATGATCATGGTCGGCAAAAATGCCTAGTGTGCGACACTTGTGGGTACAGGACAGGTCTAGCCGATCCGCCCAAAGCGTTAATGGTACCCAGTTCAGCACGATACGGAAACCGCACCCCGCGATGCTCACACGCCTGACCCGCGCGCTCAACGGGAAACCGTAAACGGTGTAATAAGCGCGCCAGGGAGGGCCGGACGAGAAAATACAACGCCTCGCCTCCTCGCTGACTGGCAGCGGTGACTGCCGCCCGAAAGAGTGTCGCAATCACGGCATTGCCATCAACCCTGATAGGGGCACTCGAGTCGATCTGGCTATGGATCTGGCGTTGCTCCGAGTAGTGACGGAATCGCTGACCTTGCGGAGCCCGCCGAGCCCGGACATCCATGCACTCGCCACTATCGATGCCTGCCGACCAGGAATAATGGGGGCGCATTGTCATGCCTCGAATTGCACCCGCGTTGCTCAACAACGAACGAAAACCCTCGTCACAGACATCCGATGACTTCTTGTTGCCTGGCCTCGAGTCAGCGCCAGGACGAGGGGCGCTGCTGCGTCGGTAGGCTGAAGGAATGCAGACCCGGGAGATCTCCCAGGCCCGTTCAGTCTTGAACTGGTCGCCATCTGCGCCCACCAGATCGTACAACGGCAGCCGTCCCCCAACGGAGGGAACCAGCCGCATGGCACCAACCCACTGCCCCGAAGGGCCATGACGCACCAGGAAAGGGATCGCATGGGCATCCCACTCGTCGCGCTCCAACCCATCCGGATGGGCATGCGGATCTTCGTACCCAGTCTCCAGGCAGTAGACCTGGTAGCGGATTTGATGATGGATACGACGCGTTTCCCTAGTGTCGGCCACGACAACTTCGTAGTCATTCTCGATCATTTTGGTCAACTTAGCGTGGTTTGAAGGCCAGTCGAGTCTAATCACTCGATAGCACCGATCGCTGAACGCAGGTCACATTATGGGAATTGCACCCATGCAATTGCGCTGTTCCGTGACGTATTTCCTTACTTTTCTCAGCAGATCACCATGGGCGACGGTAAGCGTCGACAAACCGACCCACTTGACACAGATCGCGAACAAATCTCTAACCGGCCCCATTCGGATGGAAAGGGGCTGTGGGGAGACGCATCAGCAGTGCGGGGTATATACTCATGCAAGCCGCGCGAGGGCTGACGATGGGGGAGGAATCGCACCCCTGCTCCCTGCATGCCTAACCAAGAAACCGCCACATGCTTGCCATCGACCATTTCTTCAAGTACTTCAAGCTGGACTTTGCCCGCACCCCGGACCAGCTCCGGGCGGTGCAAAGGGCACGGTACGACGTTTACGTACGCGAATTCGGCTTCGAGAACCCCGCCGACTGTCCCGATGGGCTGGAGCGTGACAGCTTCGACCCCCAGTCGCTGCATTGCATGGCGGTATACCTTGGGGACAACAGGGCAAAGCAACACGCGGATGGGGACACCGTAGCCGGGTGTGTACGGGTGGTGCTGCCCACCCTCAAGGATCCAGATGGCCTGATGCCCCTGGAAACGTACTGTCAGGAGAGTCTTGAGCCGGACAACCCGAAACACCCTCAGCGCACCGCCAGAGATTCCCTCTGCGAGATCTCCCGGCTGGCAGCACACCCCGAGTTTCGCAGGCGGCCAAGGGAAGATGAAACCCGGATCGGTGCGTTGCCGGACAAGATCGAACTGCCCTCTGAAGAGGAGATGCGCACCTACCCACTGGTGAGCATGGCCATGATATGCGCATCCCCTGCCGTCGCACTGCTGGTGGGCCGACCTAACATGTTCATCATGGTGGAGACCTGGCTCGCGCGGCTGCTCAAACGTATGGGCATCCCCCTTGAGCAGATCGGCGAGCCCACCGATTATCACGGCACCCGCACCGCCTACTACATCCGGGCGGAGGGCATTGTGGAAGGATTCAACCAGGACATGCGTCAGTTATACGATCGAGTGGAGGCCACGCTGCGGAATAACCTGGCGCGCGACGACTTGGGCGCCATGATTCGCGCCGGAGATCACCCCATGGGACGGGAGATGAAGGAAAACTCATAAGAGCGACTTGGGACTGGCAGGATGATGAGCACACAAGATTTCGATTACACGCACGCCTTTTCGCGCAATCTGGGGTGGGTGACCGAGGGCGAACAAATCCTGCTCAGGAACAAGCGCATCGCCATTGCCGGCATGGGCGGCGTCGGCGGCACGCATCTTCTCACTCTGACCAGGCTGGGTGTCGGCGCCTTCAACCTAGCGGACCTGGATACATTCGAGCAGCCTAACTTCAACCGGCAGGCTGGCGCCATGCTGAGTACGGTTGAACGCCCCAAGGCGGAGGTGCTCGCCGAAATGGCACGGGATATCAACCCCTCGCTTGACCTAACCGTATTCGGCGAGGGCATCCATGCAGACAACCTGGATGCTTTCCTGAAGGATGTGGATCTCTTCGTGGACGGCCTGGATTTCTTCGCGCCGGAGATTCGGGCCCGGGTCTTCGCCCGTTGCCACGACCTGGGCATCCCCGCCATCACAGCCGGCCCCATCGGGATGGGAACCGCCTACCTGATCTTCACGCCCGACGGCATGAGCTTCGAGGACTACTTCCGGATGTCGGGGCTGCCGGAAAAGTACCAGTACGTGAACTTTTTGGTGGGCCTGACCCCATCAGCGCCCCATCGGCGCTATCTGGTAGACCCTTCCCGCCTCAGCCTGGGCGAGCGTCGCGGCCCTTCCACCATGATGGCCTGTCAACTCTGCGCCGGGGTAACCGGCACGGAGGCCCTCAAGATACTCCTGCAGCGTGGACCTGTGTATCCGGCCCCTTACTACCATCTGTTCGACGCCTATGGGATGCGCTATCGGCGGGGGCGGCTGTTCTGGGGCAATCGGGGGCCGCTGCAATCCCTCAAATGCCGGCTGGGTTATCGCCAAGTGGATCGCATGCTGGCGGAGACGCCGCCCCCGGAAGCAGATACAACCGTGCCGTCCACGCCGATCCATCAGATTATCGACCAGGCCCGATGGGCTCCCAGCGGGGACAACACTCAGCCATGGCGGTTCGAGATCCACGACGAGAAGCATTTCACCATTCATGGACACGACACTCGCGACCATGTCATCTATGACCTGCGCGGTCACGCCAGCCAGATCGCCCTGGGCGGCCTTCTCGAAACCCTGGAGATTGCGGCCAGCGCCCAGGGCATGGCATGCGATATTCAGCGCCGCTCGGGCATGCCGGACAATCACCCCACCTTCGATGTTCGTGTCATTAAAGCCAGGGTGGAACCGGATCCACTGGCTCCCTTCATCCCTGCCCGCACTACCCAGCGACGTCCCATGAAACGTCGCCCACTGCTCGACACGCACCGCGATGCCCTCAACGCTTCGGTGGGCCCAGACTACCACGTGGTCTGGGTGGAGCAGCCGGCCCAACGACGGCGCATGGCGCGTTTGCTCTGGGACAACGCGCAGATAAGGCTCACGACCCCGGAAGCCTACCCGGTGCACAGCAGTATCATCGACTGGGATGCGCAATACAGTATGGAGCGCATCCCGGACCAGGCCCTGGGCATGGATCCGCTCGGACTCAAGATGATGCGCTGGGCATTGGGCAGTTGGCAGCGGGTGAAGTTTCTGAACAAATACCTGGGCGGAACGCTGCTGCCACGGCTACAGATGGACCTGCTTCCCGCGCTGAACTGCGCCGGGCATTTCGTGATTGTTGCCAACAAGCCTTTGAAGACGCTGGATGACTACGTGGCGGGCGGTCGGGCCATGCAGCGCTTCTGGCTCACCAGCACGAAGCTGGGCCTGCAATTCCAGCCGGAAATGACGCCACTGATCTTTGCGTCCTATGTCCGTGAGCAGGTGGATTTCAGTGATGAACAGCGCTCGATCCAGCGGGCCATTCGGCTCTCCCGGGATCTGCAAGGACTGCTGGGTGAACAGACCGTGGAGCAGGGTGTGTTCATGGGTCGGGTGGGCTATGGGCCGACACCGGCGGCGCGATCAATACGACTACCGCTTGCACGTCTGCTGAAACCTTCAGGCCAGGGGCGTTGACACGGATGCCTGCCAGCACTTCAGACACTCCCAGGCCACGTATCCTCTTTGTGGGCGAGGCCGTAACCCTCGCCCACATCGTTCGCCCCATGGTGCTTTGCCGATCATTGGCCCCCGACGACTACCAGATCTCGTTTGCCTGCGACGAGCGTTATCTGGGACTCTTTGATGCCGTCCCACAGGAGTTGCATCCGCTGGAAACGGTGAGTTCCCAGGATTTCATTGAGAATCTGGCCAAGGGCCGGCCGGTTTACGATGCGCCCACGCTGCGCCGCTACGTTGAGGCCGATCGTGAACTTCTTGACACGGTTCAGCCCGATTTGGTGGTGGGTGACTTTCGTATTTCCCTGGGGGTGAGCGCGAGACTTGCTGGGATACCTTACGCCACCATTACCAACGCGTACTGGTCCCCCTATTCCCGATTGGGATTTCCCTTGCCGGAGCACCCGCTCACACGGGTGATTGGTGTCCGGCCGGCAGAGTTATTCTTCCAGCGCTTGCAACCGATGATTTTTGCCATGCACGCACGCCCCATGAATCGCGTGCGCCGTGAATATGGCCTGCCGTCCTTGGGGCACGATCTGAGAACCGCCTACAGCGATGCCGATGTCACGCTGTACGCGGACATTCCTGAGTTCATCCCCACGGCACCTTTGCCTGAAAACCACCAGTGGCTGGGTCCCATTCTTTGGTCACCGGAGGGTGCCAAGCCCGATTGGTGGGAGCAGCTTCCGGAACATCAGCCGATTGTGTATGTCGCCCTTGGCAGTTCCGGGCAGAACCAGCAGATTCTTCCTCGCGTGCTGGAGGCCCTGACCAGGCTACCGGTCACGGTGATGGCGGCCACGGCGGGTTCTCGATTGGCTAACGTCCCCGACAATGCATACGTGGCAGACTTTCTGCCCGGCACGGAGGCAGCGGCCAAGGCATCGCTGGTCATCTGCAATGGTGGCAGCCTATCGACCCAGCAGGCGCTGGCCGCTGGTGTTCCTGTGCTGGGCATCGCGGACAACATGGACCAGCACCTGAACATGTTGTGCATGGAACGCGAGGGTGTCGGTATCAGGTTACGGGCCGGGCAGGCTACGGCAGACCGGGTGCATGAGGCCGTGTCGACCATCTTGACGGAAGGCGGTTACCGCGAAAGGGCCGCCAACTGGGCTCCGGTGGTGAATTCGCGGGATTCGGCGGCATGGTTTGCTTCCCGGGTACCGGAGTGGCTTTCCTTGGGTAAGCGGGGGATAGCAGGATCCTTGCGGTAGATTTGCCCCCGATGGAGGAAGGACGGGAAGGGACAGGCACTCTCGACCCTTTTATTCAGCTACCCGCCGACTACCGCCCCGCCAGACTGCCCTCTTCCACTTTTCCTCAAGGCCCCGGGCCCGAAAACCACCGTCAGCAGCTGACTCCCCCCAACATCTGGCTCCGGCACACGAAAAACAGGCAAGAGCCATTCTCGGCGCATCACCGCAGCACGGAGAGATCAATGGAGGAGGTGCCGTCAGGCCGCTGATCGTCGCCGCTTCGGCCGATACATAGCCTCAAACCGCGCACTCTGGGCCAGCCATTGATCCGACGTGAGTCCCAGCCGCTGCAGTATCGGGGGCTGGGTGTCGGCAATGGCGCCCTTCTTTCTCGGGTCGATGGCCCGCCCCGTGTAGTCCACCAGGGACAGATAGTCCTCGAGGGCGAACGGGATGCCGGGCTGCTCGCGGTCCGCGAATGCACCTTCAAAAGGCAGCAATGGCTTCACCGGCACATCGAACCGCAGCAAGGCGTCCAGTTTCACCTGCTCGCGCACGGCCTGGGCCAGGTCGAACCGGGGCGTAATGCGTTCCTTGATGCTGGTGTGTTCTGAAGTCTCCGGCGTGTCTGCCATCCCGGCCCGCACTGGGTTGAGATCCACGTAGGCCATGCAACTGAGCAGGGCGGCTTCGGTGCGAAGGGCCTGCGACTTGAAGCGGGCCTCCCAGAAGTGCCTCGTGCAGCCGTCCTCCTCGTTGGCCTGCCGGGCGATGGGCTCATTCAGACACTTCATGAACCAGCTCAGGCTGGCCAGCCGCTGCCGGTAGCATTGGGCGAATTCACCCACCTGGGCCAACTCATAGCTTTCCTGCTTGTCTCCCGCCAGATACCGCTGGACCAGCAGCGGCCCCTTGAACAGACAAGTCCAGCGCCGCAGCACGTCGTCATCGCACCAGGACTCGGCTTGGGCTGGGTCCAGCTTGACCACAAGATGATAGTGATTGGACATGACTGCATAGGCAGCGATGTCCACGGCAAACAGGGAGGCCAGAAGCCGTATACGATCTTCGATCCACTGACGCCGGTGTTCAAAACTTTTGCCAGTGACATGATCCTGCCCGCAGAGGAAGGTGCGCCGCACACAGCGCGAGAAGATGTGGTAATAGGGTGTATCGGCGAGCGAAATCTGTTGGCAGCGGGGGCGCGGCATGGTTCCCTCCAGAGGTGTCCAGCCAGATCCGTGGCTGGTGTGTGGACAGCTTACCGTAGGGGAATAGACCGGCCAAGTTGGGAGCGAATATGGCACACTGTGGCTCGATCTCCTGCCAGGACGCCGCATGAGCAACCATCACGACACGGGCTACAAGGAACTGTTCAGTTACCCGGAACTGGTCCGCCAGCTCATTGAGGGTTTTGCGCCGCCGGAGGTGGCGGCCATGATGGACTTTGCCACTCTCACGGATCACAGCGGGAGCTACATCACCCCACTGTTTGGCGAGAAGTTCGAGGACACGAACGGGAAGGGACAGGCACTCTTGACCCTTTTACTCAGCTATCCGCCGACTACCGCCCCGCCAGACTGCCCTCTTCCACTTTTCCTCAAGGCCCCGGGCCCGAAAACCACCGTCAGCGCCTGACTCCCCCCAACATCTGGCTCCAGCACACGAACAACAGGCAAGAGTTCTTCTCGGCGCATCACCGCAGCACGGAAAGATCAATGAAGGAGGTGCAGCTCAGAGGGAGGGACAGGCACTCTTGACCCTTTTACTCAGCTATCCGCCGACTGCCGCTCCACCAAACGCCCCTCTTCCACTTTCCCTCAAGGCCCCGGGCCCGAAAACCACCGTCAGCGCCTGACTCCCCCAAACATCTGGCTCCAGCACACAAACAACAGGCATGAGCCATTCTCGGCGCATCACCGCAGCACGGAAAGATCAATGAAGGAGGTGCCGTCAGGCCGCTGATCGCCGCCGCTTCGGCCGGTACAGGGCCTCAAACTGGGTACTCTGGGCCAACCACTGATCCGGGGTGAGTCCCAGCCGCCGCAGTATAGGGGGCTGGATGTCGGCAATGGCGCCCTTCTTTCTCGGGTCGATGGCGCGCCCCGTGTAGTCCACCAGGGATAGGTAATCCTGGAAGGCGAACGGGATACCGGGCTGTTCCCGGTCCGCGAACGCACCTTCAAACGGCAGTAACGGCTTCACCGGTCCATCGAACCGCAGCAAGGCATCCAGCTTCATCTGCTCGCGCACGGCTTGGGCCAGGTCGAAACGGGGCGCGATGCGTTCCTTGATGCTGGTGTGCTCCGAAGTCTCCGGCGTGTCCGCCATCCCGGCCCGCACCGGGTTGAGATCCACGTAGGCCATGCAACTGAGCAGGGCGGCTTCGGTGCGCAGGGCCTGGGACTTGAAGCGGGCCTCCCAGAAGTGCCCCGTGCAGCCGTCCTCCTCGTTGGCCTGCCGGGCGATGGGCTCATTCAGACACTTCATGAACCAGCTCAGGCTGGCCAGCCGTTGCCGGTAGCATTGGGCGAATTCACCCACCTGGGCCAACTCATAGCTTTCCTGATTGCCTCCTGCCAGATACCGCTGGACCAGCAGCGGCCCGTTGAACAGACAAGTCCAGCGCCGCAGCACGTCGTCATCGGACCAGGAGTCGGCTTGGGCTGGGTCCAGCTTGACCACCAGATGATAGTGATTGGACATGACTGCATAGGCAGCGATGTCCACGGCAAACAGGGAGGCCAGCAGCCGTATACGATCCTCGATCCACTGCCGTCGGTGTTCAAAGCTTTTGCCGGTGACGTGATCCTGGCCGCAGAGGAAAGTGCGCCGCACACAGCGCGAGACGATGTGGTAGTAAGGCGTATCGGCGAGCGAAATCTGTTGGCAGCGGGGGCGCGGCATGGTTCCCTCCAGAGGTGTCCGGCCAGATCCGTGGCTGGTGTATGGACAGCTTACCGTAGGGGAATAGAACGGCCAAGTTGGGCGCAAATATGGCACACTCTGTGGCTTGATCTCCCGCCAGGACGCCCCATGAGCAACCATCACGACACGGGCTACAAGGAACTGTTCAGCTACCCGGAACTGGTCCGCCAGCTCATTGAGGGTTTTGCGCCGCCGGAGGTGGCGGCCATGATGGACTTTG
>NZ_JAJNAO010000050.1:0-975 GCF_022227625.1 Ectothiorhodospira variabilis
CACCGTGGGGCGCTCACTGGAAGTGCTCCAATTCTCCAGCATCTGCCTCAACTGGTCCTGGGGAGGCTGATCACGATGCTGATTGAACCAGGCGAATACCGACTCATCCTTCAAATAGTGCCGGATGGCGCCCGCAATGGCTGCGCAGAGGGCCGGAATACCCTTTTCCTCGTTCCCACGCGCCGCCTGGGCGCCCTCGATATTGGCATAGGCACAGGCATAACGACCCTGAGCATTGATCGCCTGCATCATCGCCAGCAGCGTGGTGGTCTTGCCCGTCTGGCGCGGGGCATGGAGGACAAAATACCGCTTCTGCTCGATCAGCGCCTGCAGATCCTCCCAGTCGATGCGACTCAAAGGGTCAATGGCATAGTGGTCAGCGGGGACCGTGGGACCGGCATTGTTGAAGAACCGAGGCATGCTCAAGCCCCCCACACCCGGATGCCGCGCCCTTCCACGGTCCGATCCGTCTCCCAGATCCGCTGCTCCCAGGTCACTTCAGGATCGCGATTGAAGATCACCAGGTGGGCCTCGTCAGCGCCCACCTGGCTGGCATAGGATGCCGTCTGGGCAAGCCCCTGACTGATGACGCCCTCCAGCGCCCCGCGCTGCAGCTTGAGCTCGATGACAATGCGCTGCATCGGCCCATGAAAACCCCTGGCCGGGTCGGTCGGCCATTCAATGAACAGATCCGTGCGCTTGCGGCCCAGGCCATACTCCCGGCTGATGCGGCCACCGCCATTGACGATCCGCTGCAGGAACGCCTGCATCAGCAACTGCGGGCCGGCCTCCTTGTAGTCAAAGCGCTCCAGCCAGGCATCGGCCTGTTCGCGGAAGAACTGCTGGAAGGCACGCAGCAACTTCCGCATGTCCAGGTGCCCAACTGAGGTGACGTACCACTCCTGCTCCTGGTTGGGGATGCGGGTCTGCATGATCCAGGTCAGATCCCTGGGGATCACCTCCCGATAGATCCGA
>NZ_JAJNAO010000051.1:0-920 GCF_022227625.1 Ectothiorhodospira variabilis
ACCCGCATGAAACCCGGCGGCTCCGGCCGGATCATCCGATAGATGTCCTCCCGCGCCGTCCACCGTTTGGAGCCGTTGTACAACACCACCGGGAAGATCGGCGGCATGCCCTTGCGGGCCGTTGTCACATGGGTCTTGATCAAATGATCGTAGAAGCAGGCCACATAGTGCAGCATCCGGATCGGCAGGCGGTGATCCACCGTAGACTGGAACTCGATCAGCAGATACACGAACACTCGCTGCCTGGTGCCATCCCATTTCACCTCCACCGACCAGACCTTGTCCTCGAACTTCTCGCCAAACAGCGGAGTGATGTAGCTCCCGCTGTGGTCCGTGAGGGTGGAAAAGTCCATCATGGCTGCCACCTCCGGTGGCGCAAAGCCCTCAATGAGCTGGCGAACCAGTTCCGGGTAGCTGAACAGTTCCTTGTAGCCCGTGTCGTGATGGTTGCTCATGCGGCGTCCTGGCAGGAGATCGAGCCACAGTGTGCCATATTCGCCCCGAGCCTGGCCGATCCCCTCCGTGGCGATAACCTGCCGATAGCTTGAACTGATTCACATTTTCAGTGATTGGAGTTGTCGCCCTTCTGAAAGTGTGGACAATAAGACCTGTCGCCATTGAAGGCAGTCAGGGATGAAAGGCAGTTCATCACGGAAGGCCCAGTGGATGGATCATTGCCGCGCGACACCAGGCCCCGCCGCATGGAGTGTGGTGGGGTCTTTCATTTTGGGGCGCGATCCGCATCGCCTGGGGTGGCTGTTTCTTACCCTCTGACTTACACGGCGGCTCAGTGAGGCTGATCTGATCGCAGGGCCTTCACCTCGTCCAGTGGCAGGCCCGTGGTCTGGGCGATCTGATGGTCATCGAGTAGGCCTAGCGCAAGCAGGTTGATGGCTGTTTCACGGGCATTTTCCTGCCGT
>NZ_JAJNAO010000052.1:0-749 GCF_022227625.1 Ectothiorhodospira variabilis
CTGCCGAGCCTGTGGGGCTTGGGCATCCGATTCCGGAAGCTTCAACTCCAAACCTCCTTCCACGGGCACATCCCCAGGTTCCGTCTGAATGGAATAATGGGTCGCACCCTCGGGATCCACACCCCGCACCACCATGAATTCGACCGCTGTGTCCACCGCACCCGGGGGAACCACCAGACCAATACCCAGGTCCGGGTTCTCAATCTCGCCGCCCGCAGAATCAAGGGTGCCCCGGACAATCACGTCGGTTTCCATGATCCTGAAGCGACCCGGGATGTCAGTATGATACCCGGCGTCAAGGTTGGTGATTCGCAGGGTGAAATCGATGGTGGATCCGCCACTGCCCCATGGGGCCACCACCGACAGGGTGTCCTCATGCAGTGCAACCGATGGCTCATCAAGCACCTCAAACGACCATTGCGGTTCCTCCTCGTAGGCATGGTCGACCAAGATATGCTGAACGACGTGCCCCCCTTCAAAGCCATCCGCCACCAGTTCCGCATGGATCCGTGACTGATACTGGCGGGTGAGGGTGGTGGTGCGATCCGGACGAACGGACACGTCACGAAAACCCGGCGCAGCCCAACCGCTGACGTCGCTGAACTCGATGGTGTGGGTGTCTGTCGCCGATACATCCCATTCAGTCTCGTCGCTGTCGTACCAGCGAGTCGTGCCCACACGCCGCCACTGGGCACCGCTTTCCACTGCTTCAGCAGGTTCCAGAATCACCCGCAATCCGCCGACGACCG
>NZ_JAJNAO010000053.1:0-637 GCF_022227625.1 Ectothiorhodospira variabilis
ATCCGTGAGAGTGGCAAAGTCCATCATGGCCGCCACCTCCGGCGGCGCAAAACCCTCAATGAGCTGGCGGACCAGTTCCGGGTAGCTGAACAGTTCCTTGTAGCCCGTGTCGTGATGGTTGCTCATGCGGCGTCCTGGCAGGAGATCGAGCCACAGTGTGCCATATTTGCCCCGAGCCTGGCCGATCCCCGACTGTGGCGATAACCTGCCGGTAGGTTGAACTGATTCACATTTTCAAAGACTGGAGTTGTCACCTTTCCAGAATTGTGGAAAATGCCTTGTGTCGCCATTGAAGGCAGTCAGGGATGAAAGGCAGTTCATCACGGAAGGCCCATTGGATGGATCATTGCCGCGCGACACCAGACCCCGCCACATGGAGTGTGGTGGGGTCTTTCCTTTTGGGGCGCGATCCGCATCGCCTGGGGTGGCTGTTTCTTACCCTCTGATTTGCACGGCGGCTCAGTGAGGCTGATCTGATCGCAGGGCCTTCACCTCGTCCAGGCTCAGGCCTGTGGTCTGGGCGATCTGATGGTCATCGAGTAGGCCTAGCGCAAGCAGGTTGACGGCTGTTTCACGGGCATTTTCCTGCCGCCCCCTCTGCAAGCCGATTTCCTCGCCTTCCTGTCTCCCCTTCTGT
>NZ_JAJNAO010000054.1:0-602 GCF_022227625.1 Ectothiorhodospira variabilis
GCGATGCAGACGGAGGCGGAGTTGCTGGGGCGGTTCGACGTGGATGGGATTGCCACCGAGGCGCTGTTGTTCCAGACGGGTTATCTCACGGTGCATGCGGTGGAGGAGCCCATGACGGGGTATTGGCTCTACACCCTGGGTTATCCCAACCGGGAGGGGGAGTCGAGCCTGAATCAGGCGTTGTTGCCGGCCCTGGGGGTGGCTGAGTCACCCCGGCAGCGGTTGAGTCTGTTCAGGATTTTGCAGGCCCATGACCTGGATGCCCTGGAGGTTCACTTCAAGGCGCTGTTTGCTTCCTTGCCCCATGACTGGTATCGGAATAATCCCATTGCCCGGTATGAGGGGCATTATGCCAGTGTGTTCTACAGTCACTTTGCGGCGCTGGGGCTGCAGATCTCAGTGGAGGATTCTTCCCACATGGGCAAGGTGGACATGACCGTGGAGTTCGGCGGCCATGTGTACGTGTTCGAGTTCAAGGTGGTGGAGCAGGTGCCCCAGGGGCGGGCGCTGCAGCAGATCAAGGATAAGGGCTATGCGGATAAGTACCGGGGGCGGGGTCAGCCGATCCATCTGATTGGCGTGGAGTTTTCCCGGGAGCAGCG
>NZ_JAJNAO010000055.1:0-592 GCF_022227625.1 Ectothiorhodospira variabilis
AAAAGTCCATCATGGCCGCCACCTCCGGTGGCGCAAAGCCCTCAATGAGCTGGCGAACCAGTTCCGGGTAACTGAACAGTTCCTTGTAGCCCGTGTCGTGATGGTTGCTCATGCAGCGTCCTGGCAGGAGATCGAGCCACAGTGTGCCATATTCGCCCCCAACTTGGCCGATCTTGTCCCTACGGCGGCCTGTCCGCTGATAGCTTGAACTGATTCACATTTTCAGTGATTGGAGTTGTCACCCGTCTGAGAGTGTGGACAATAAGACCAGTCGCCATTGAAGGCAGTCAGGGATGAAAGGCAGTTCATCACGGAAGGCCCAGTGGATGGATCGTTGCCGCGCGACACCAGGCCCCGCCACATGGAGTGTGGTGGGGTCTTTCCTTTTGGGGCGCGATCCGCATCGCCTGGGGTGGCTGTGTCTTACCCTCTGACTTACACGGAGGCTCAGTGAGGCTGATCTGATCGCAGGGCCTTCACCTCGTCCAGGCTCAGGCCTGTGGTCTGGGCAATCTGCTGGTCGTCGAGCAGTCCCAACTTGATCAGGTTGGTGGCCGCCAGACGCTGGCCTTTCTGCAAGCCGATTTCCTCG
>NZ_JAJNAO010000056.1:0-582 GCF_022227625.1 Ectothiorhodospira variabilis
GAGTCGTTGCGCTTTGCCGGCAAAATCATGTCTGCGACGGTCTCCCGCGTCGCCGACCGCTGGTTTGTCAGCATCACCGTGGAGACCGAAGATCCACCCAGGCGACCAGCTGAAAACCAAGGCTCGGTCGGGGTGGATCTGGGGGTGTCGGCACTGGCCACGCTCTCGACGGGAGACACCATCACCGGCCCCAAGGCGCATACCGCCCTGCTCAAGCGACTCCGGCGGGTATCACGCAGCCTGTCACGCAAGCAAAAAGGTTCCAGCAACCGGAACAAGGCCAAGGCAAAACTGGCACGACTGCATGCCCGCATTGCCAACATTCGCCAAGATGCCTTGCACAAGCTCACGTCGGATCTGACCCGTCGGTTTCATACCATCGGCATCGAGGATCTGAATGTGCGCGGCATGATGGCGAACCGGCATCTGGCCCGCTCTATTGCCGACATGAGTTTTCATGAGTGCCGTCGGCAACTGGCGTACAAGGCAGATCAGCGGGGTGGACAGGTGGTGGTGGCCGACCGCTGGTTCCCCAGCAGCAAAATGTGTTCGGTCTGTGGAGCAGTGCAGAAGGCAATGCCA
>NZ_JAJNAO010000057.1:0-562 GCF_022227625.1 Ectothiorhodospira variabilis
GGGCTGGAGCAACTCCCCCTGGACGATCTGGAATACGTTCACGACCTGGGTCTGATCGAGGTCCGTCCCCGGGTGCGTATCAGCAATCGTATCTACCGAGAAGTCATCCCCCGAGAGTTGACTTGGACCACGCAGGTACGCATTCCCAACCAGGAAACTGTCTGGTATCTCACCCCCGTCCATTGCCTGGACGTGCCCAGGCTGATGCGTGCCTTCCAGCAGTTCTTCCGCGAAAATGCCGATAGCTGGCTGGAGCGTTTCGATTACAAGGAGGCGGGCCCGCAGTTGCTGATGCAGGCCTTTTTGCAGCGTATCGTCAATGGCGGTGGCCGCATCAGCCGGGAATATGGCCTGGGCCGCAAGCGCACGGATCTGTTCATTGAATGGCCGACCGAGCCGGCCAGGGGGTTTCATGGCCCGATGCAGCGCATTGTCATCGAGCTCAAGCTGCAGCGCGGTGCCCTGGAGGGGGTCATCAGCCAGGGGCTGATCCAGACGGCCGCCTATGCCACCCAGGTGGGCGCCGACGAGGCCCACCTGGTGATCTTCAATCGCGATCCCG
>NZ_JAJNAO010000058.1:0-550 GCF_022227625.1 Ectothiorhodospira variabilis
AAAGCTATCCATGCCGCCCGAGGTGATGACCTCACTGATCGCCCCGTCGTCGACGAGCGGAGCGATCCCGTTCGACTGAGGCATCCGCGCATAATGAATGTCGTACTCGCCAACTCGGTCCCCGAAGTGATCCGCCACCACCACACGGTAGGTGCCCGTCTGCTCCAGTGCGCAGGTACTGGAGGTCGAATGGCACTCCAACCCCGCAACCGGGCGATCTACCCTTCCACTCCAGGTCGTCTCGTTCAGCGTCCCGTCGGGGTTGTACAGCCACACGCGCGGCGCCAAATTCCCGGTGGTCCTGCCCACCCGGATGTGCACCGCCTCACCGGCGTTGAGGTTAAGCTCGAAGCTATCCATATCCCCAACCCCTAACTGACCCCTGATCACTCCGTCATTGATCAGCGAATTAGTTCCGTTCGGTTGCTCTGTTTCTGCCGGATTTAGCCAGCCCGCTATCTGCTCATAAACCTCATGCCCTGCATACCCATCCGGCTGAATGTCCATTTGGCCAATAGAACCGTATTGGGACACTGGGAGGCTATCCGAG
>NZ_JAJNAO010000059.1:0-520 GCF_022227625.1 Ectothiorhodospira variabilis
GCATCGGGCAGGTTGGTGCCTGAGCACACAGCGGGCGGCCATCGCCGTTACGACCTGGCGAAACTCCGGCCCGAGATGTTCCGGGCTGAGGAAAACACAGGGCGACGCACCGTGGCCTATGCCCGTGTGTCCAGCCATGATCAGAAGGAGGATCTGGAGCGACAGAAACAGGTTCTGGAACTTTACTGCGCTCAGCAGGGATGGACATTCGAGTTGATTTCCGACCTTGGCTCGGGGATGAACTACCACAAGAAAGGGTTGAAGCGACTGCTTGATGCCATCGTCGATGGGGAAGTCGGGCGACTGGTGATCACCCACAAGGATCGGCTTTTGCGCTTCGGGGCCGAGTTGGTCTTTGCCATCTGCGAAGCCAGGGAGGTCGAGGTGGTGATTCTCAACCAGGGTGAAGATACGACCTTTGAGGAGGATTTGGCGAAGGATGTGCTGGAGATCATCACCGTGTTCAGTGCCCGACTTTATGGCAGCCGCTCGCGCAAGAACCAGAAGCTGCTGGATGACG